>CAZZHO010000259.1:0-5036 GCA_964653795.1 uncultured Roseivirgaceae bacterium
AGCTTTACCCACAATTTGTAGCCTTCATCATTGAGATGTAACCCATCGTAGGTGAGTGATTTGTTCAATCTTTGACGATCATCCAGAAAAAAGGGAAAGAGGTTGATGAACGTTACTTCAAGATCCACCGCAACCTTGGACAATAATTGATTGGTCATCAAAACATGGTACTGTTTATCATAGTGCTGAGGAAAGCCAGGATACTCAGGATTGACTGGCAAAATGCTTTGCAAGAAGATATTAGTAGAAGGGCTTTCAGATTGCACCCTGGAGATGATCTTACTGACATTGTCTGCAATCACAGCATCGGGTATATCCATACCAATGTCATTGATACCAATCATTAAAAAGAGTTTCGAGGGTTTTCTCTCAATAATCTCATCAAGTCGTTTCAATACACCATAAGCGATATCTCCGCCTATACCCCTATTGATAGCGCCAGCTGCACCCGTAAGCGCAGGCCAATCCCCTCCTTCTGTAATGCTGTTTCCAAGGAAAAGAATATTTCCAGTATTCATTGGCTCTTTGTCAAATAAGGCAAGTCGGTTTTTATGATGGTGCATGATGTAGGGTATGGTATCAAAAACCCTCTGATGAGTAACTGTCTGCGCATACCCCACACACATTAGTCCCAACCATAAAAAAGAAAGTAAAATGTGCTTTTTCAAACTATATTAGATTTTACACTGGTATTATCTACAGATACCAATGATTTATTCACTGTAGTAATATATGTAGAAATGAAAAAGCTGAAACGAAAATCTTTCCTGCCCCTGATTCTGGAATTTGTTTCTGTTGTGTTTGCTGTTTTGTTGGCACTAGGCCTTAACTCCTACAAGCAGCAATCAGACCTTCGGGATGAGGCTAAAACACTCACTGAAAAAATTATCTCTGAGTGCAAGAGAAATTTAGGCTTGCTTGAAGTGGTCAATGCTGAAAACCATAATTACCTAACTTATCTTGATTCCTTGAGCAGTTCAAAGCAAGAAATCACCAGCTTTAGGATCGAGTTAAGTGGAGAATTGCTACATAGTAGTGCATGGAACTACACCCAAAACTCCCCTGCTTTCAATTACATTGATAGCCAGCTACTAGAAAAAACAACAGAGGTCTACGAAACTCAGGAATACTTCATGAAGGTATCCAGCCAGATGTTTCAAAGCATTGGTGAAATGCAAATGCTCTCGGATAATATTGAAGCTAAGACTTTACTCAAAACCTGCCATTATTATACACGGAACGTTGTGAGCACAGGACAGCAACTTGAGGAAGTTTACAAAGAGCTTCTAGCCACGCAGCTATAGAAATAAGTTTAGGGTCGATCACAGATTTACTTATCTTCGAAGATTGGAATAAGCAACAGCCCTAATACATGTACATAATAGTCACCCTTGGCTATCTCGCCATCCTTACCGCCATCATCATTAAAAAAAGTCGGTCTGTTCAGAATGAAGAAGACTTTGTTGTAGCTGGTAGGAATGTTCCTGTCTATCTTCTGGTCGGTACCCTTATTACCACATGGATCGGCTCTGGAAGTCTTTTTGGCACTGCAGGTCTGACTTTCAGGACCGGGTTTTCTGAACTGTGGTTCTCAATGGGAGCATGGATTGGCATCCTGGTAGTCTACTTCATCGCCGCAAGGGTCAGAAAAATCTCTCAGTATACACTTACTGACATCCTGGAAAAGCGATATGCACCCATCGCCAGGCTACTTGGCACTCTCACCATCATAATAGCTTATCTCATTATAGCTGGCTACCAGTTCAAAGGAGGCGGCCGCTTTATTTCTATACTTACCGAAGGTGCAATCAGCCCTGAAATTGGAACACTCATCTCTTGTATTGTGATCATCGCTTTCACAGCCTTAGCAGGTATGGTTTCCATAGTCAACATTGACATCTTTAACGGTGCTATCATGATCATAGCGATCATACTTGCAGTTCCTTTTGCGCTAAATGCTCACGGAGGCTGGGATCAAGTGGTATCAACCATTTCAGCTGTGAGTCCGGATCACTTGTCAATGACAGAAGGTCACAGTACCGGTTGGTACATTGGCATATTGTTACCCACTCTTCTATTACTTCTAAGCGAAAGCAGCGTTTACCAAAAATTTTCCTCTGCCAAGGATGCTAAGTCTGCTAAACAAGCAGTTTTCGGAATGTTCGTAGGAGTTGTAGTCATTGAGTTTCTTATGTGTTTTCTGGCAGTAGTAGGATTTGCTATATATGCTGATGACCCTCGGTTTTTCCTTGCAGATGGTGCTATAAACGAGGCTATGTCTGAAGAGATTATTCTTCGGATCGGTTTCGAACAGCTACCGGCATTAGTAGGATCTCTCCTTTTCGCCGGAGGTGTAGCCATCATCATTTCTACCGGAAATACATTTCTAATGGTAACCTCAACGAATGTTAGTAGGGACCTTATCGAAAAGTATTTTTATAAGACAGACGATACCAGAAAAAAACTCTTTATTCAAAGAATAGCCGTCTTGATATTGGGAATATTAGCCTACTTGGCGGTAACTCAATTTACCACTATTCTTTCCATGGCGCTCATCTCTTATACCATGATTGGTGCATCACTGGCTCCTGCCCTTTTAGCCACATTCTTTTGGAAAAGAGTCACCAAGGAAGGTGGTATCGCATCTATCGCCAGTGGTATGCTTACAGTGGTAATCATTACTGTTCTCAATAATGTCTACGAATCGTCCTCACTAGATCTTGGCATCATGAGCTTCCCTTTCGACACGGACTTTATAGCTATTCCGGCAATCATTGTATCGCTTTCTACATTGATTGTTGTAAGCCTTCTAACTAAACCTACTGACCCAGAAATAGTAGAAAAATTTTTCGAAAAATAACTATTAGCGAAATTTCGCTTGTAGAGAAAATTCATATCTTTGCTTCAGCAATTACAATGAAGCATGAAAGAGTACGGTTTAAAATCTGATACAAACGACTTATCAATCTTAGGAATCAGCACAGCTGAAGCCCATTGGAATCTGTCACAGTCCGAGCTGATAGAAACTGCCATCAAAACGGGTGAAGGCAATTTGGCTGATAATGGCTCACTGAATGTTAGCACCGGCACATTCACCGGAAGATCTCCAAAAGACAGATTCATAGTAAGAGATAACGTGACAAAGGATAAAGTCTGGTGGGGTAATGTGAACATCCCATTCTCCGAAGAGAATTTTGACAAAATCTTCGACAAGATGGTCTCCTACCTAGCCGATAAGAAGGTCTTTGTCAGAGATATGTACGCTGGTGCTGATAAAACTTATAGACTTAGAGTTCGCTTCATCAATACATTCGCCTGGCACAACCTATTCACTTACAACATGTTCCTTCAACCAGAGGAATATAAACTCAAGGAATTTGATCCAAACTTCACCGTAATCTGCTGCCCAGAATTCAAAGCCGACCCAGAAACAGATGGCACACGACAGGAGAACTTTGCCATTGTCAACTTCAGTAAGAGGATCATTCTAATTGGAGGAACGGAGTACTCAGGCGAAATGAAAAAGGGTATCTTCTCTGTACTCAATTTCCTACTCCCAACGGAAAGTGGTGTTTTGTCTATGCACTGCTCAGCCAATATGGGAATAGAAGACAGGGATACCGCTGTATTCTTCGGACTTTCGGGAACAGGGAAAACAACTCTATCAGCTGATCCAAATAGGCTATTGATTGGAGATGATGAGCACGGGTGGACAGAGCACAATGTCTTCAACTTTGAAGGTGGGTGCTACGCAAAAGTCATCGACTTATCAGAGGAGAAAGAACCAGACATTTGGAAGGCTATAAAGTATGGCGCGATTGTCGAAAATACTGTTTTCAAAAATGGATCCAGAGAAGTGGACTACCATGATGCTTCCATCACGGAAAATACGCGTGCCTCCTATCCTATTGATCATATTCGAAACGCTATTGAACCATCTATTGGAGGAATTCCCAGGAACATCTTCTTTCTAACCTGTGATGCTTTTGGTGTAATCCCTCCCATTCAAAGATTATCCAAGGCCCAGGCGATGTATCATTTCATTTCGGGCTATACGTCAAAGGTAGCTGGAACAGAGGCTGGCGTAACCGAGCCGCAACCTGCTTTCTCTGCATGCTTTGGAGCACCATTCTTACCATTGCACCCAACAGCTTATGCTGAAATGCTCGGAAAGAAAATGGAGGAAAATGAGGTGAATATATGGCTAGTGAATACTGGCTGGACAGGTGGCCCTTATGGCGTTGGCGAGAGGATTAGCTTAAAGTACACCAGAGCTATGATTACAGCCGCCCTTAATGGCGTACTTGACAATGTTGGATACCGAACTCACTCCATTTTCGGAGCTGAAATCCCACTTACATGCCCTGGAGTCCCTTCTGAAATTCTGAGTCCGAGAGAGACATGGAAAGATGACAAAGGATTCTACATACAGGCTAACGATCTTGCTAAGAAATTCAATGACAACTTTCAAAAATTCGAAGAGTATGCGAACGAAGAAATCATGTCTGGTTCGCCTACCCCAAATTTGAAGTACGTCTAAAAAAAGACAGGTCCAATAACTGCGATTTTCATGCATATTTGTGAGTATGAAAATCGCAGTTATCGCCCATGATGGCAAGAAGGCTGACATGGTCGCATTTCTTTTGGAGTGCAAATCCAGACTGAAAAAAGTAGAAATTGTTGCTACGGGAACCACCGGATCCCATGCCGAGAAAGCAGGTCTGCAAGTCAAGAAATTTCTTTCTGGACCAATTGGCGGTGATGCCCAAATAGCAGCATTAGCTGCTGAGAAA
Organism: uncultured Roseivirgaceae bacterium; assembly: GCA_964653795.1. Classification (GTDB taxonomy): domain Bacteria; phylum Bacteroidota; class Bacteroidia; order Cytophagales; family Cyclobacteriaceae; genus JAWPMT01. The sequence continues at coordinate 4,794 of CAZZHO010000259.1, forward strand.
GAACTAAGTGCTGTGTTCTTCTTTAGAGATCCTCTTGACAAGCATCCACATGAGCCAGACGTGCAGATGCTTATGCGATTGTGCGATGTTCATAACATTCCACTAGCTACAAATCCTGCTACGGCTCAGCTGGTAATTGATGGACTAATTAATTGAGGGAGATCATGCAAAGTATCCAAAATGAGCAACTAACCATTGAGGTAAGTGAGCATGGTGCTGAGCTTCAAAGCATCAAGCGTAATA
>CAZZHO010000260.1:0-5035 GCA_964653795.1 uncultured Roseivirgaceae bacterium
GAAAGTCAACCTTTTGCCTTTTATACTCTCATCAAATGCCCCTTGGCTGTAGGCTAAATGCCCTGAAATAAAGGTGTTGATGATGGAGGTATTGAATGTGGTTCCTTCAAAGGGTGACCAGCCGCACTTGGAGAGCACATTGCTTTTTTCCACTGTCCAGGGTTTATTGGGGTCGATCATTACTAAGTCAGCGAAATATCCTTCTCTTATAAAGCCTCGATCTTTCATTTCGTAGCACTTGGCCACAGCGTGGCACATTTTTTCTACCATCCATTCCATGGTGATTTCTCCTTTTTTGACAAACTCCATCATAGCAGGAAGGGCATGTTGTACTAATGGGCCTCCAGACGGAGCTTTTAGGTATTTGCCGCTTTTCTCATCAAAGGTATGCGGGGCATGATCTGTGGCGATCACATCAATTTTGTCACTCTTCAATGCCTCCCAAACACCACGTCTGTCCGTTTCACTTTTTACAGCCGGATTCCATTTTATGAAAGCCCCTTTCTCCTGGTAGTTGCTGTCGTTAAACCACAGGTGATGGATACATGCTTCTGAAGTAATACGCTTTTCTTCTAATGGGATATCGTTGGCAAACAGGGAGGATGCTTCCTTAGCAGTGGAGATGTGAAGTACATGTAGCCTGGTGCCGTATTTCTTTGCCAGCTCTACTGCGCGAGATGATGATAGGTAGCAGGCTTCTTCATTTCGGATAACAGGATGCTGTACAAAAGGGATGTCTTCACCGAATTGTGCTTTGGCCTTCTCCGTGTTGTCTCTGATGGTTTGCTCGTCCTCACAATGTGTGGCAATGAGCATTGGCACTTTCGAGAAAATACTTTCCAGTACCTGCTGATCATCCACCAGCATATTGCCGGTAGAAGATCCCATGAAAACTTTCACACCGCATACATCTTCATTGTTGGTTTTGAGCACCTCTTCGATGTTGTCATTGGACGCACCCATGTAAAATGAATAGTTGGCTAATGACTTTTGTCTGCCTAGCTCATATTTCTCAGCAAGCAGCTCTTGTGTGAGTGTTTGTGGCACCACGTTTGGCATCTCCATATAGGAGGTGATACCACCTGCTACGGCTGCTTTGGCCTCTGTATATATCTCCGCTTTGTGGGTCAGCCCGGGCTCCCTAAAATGGACCTGATCATCTATGACTCCAGGGATGGTAATGAGTCCCTCGCCATCAACCTCTGTAGCAGCACCATCGACCTCTATTTCCGGGGCTATTTTCTCTATTCTTTCACCCTTGATTAGGATGTCCCCATGGAAGGATTTTTGTTCATTTACGACCTGAGTATTCTTTATAACATATGCTTTCATAGAAGATAAATGTATTTCTTGTGCTATTTAGTCTCCACAAAACTGTACTGATCCAAGATTTTTATTCAAAAAAATATGAAATCACGTAATAAAGCTTTGAGAATCAATTAAATAAATGCCAATTATTTTAACAATTAGTTAAATGTCTTAATATTGTGACTAAGAAAGATGGATAATGGTCTTTCTTTCCATAGCTGGTTGAAAAGATCTTGTGGGGAATAGGAGTAGCCTTTCCCCACACAGATCAATCTCAAATCACCGCCTCTCAAAACCCTTTCCTCTTCCTACTTGTTACTCCTCCTTAGCGTTGAAATCAAATGCATTTTTTTGATGCCTTTGATCTAATTTTGCGCCATCATTTACCCCTTTAGTTTTAGAAGAGTATGCAGGTAGATCTGAACGAAAGAGTAACCTTCGAGGAGCGTCACAATGCCCCTAGTGATCAGGAGAGAAAAGACATGCTATCGACCCTTGGTCTTGGTAGCATTGAAGAGCTAATTGGATTGACAGTCCCGGAAAATATTCGGTTAAAAAATCCGATTTCTTTACCGGCGGCGCTGAATGAAAACGAATACCTAAAACGAGCAAAAGAACTTGCTTCGAAGAACAAAGTCTTCACCTCTTTTATTGGGCAGGGCTACTACAACTGCGTAGTTCCTCCGGTTATCCTCAGAAACATTTTGGAGAATCCGGGCTGGTATACTGCTTACACACCTTACCAGGCGGAGATAGCGCAGGGCCGACTAGAAGCGCTCTTGAACTTTCAAACGTTGGTGACGGATCTCACTGGTATGGAGATCGCCAACGCTTCATTGTTGGATGAAGCTACTGCTGCTGCTGAAGCCATTAGCATGTTTTATGGTTTGCGAAAAGGGCCAAAGAAGAGTGCTAATAAATTCCTGGTAGACCATAGAATCTTCCCTCAGGTCCTAGATGTACTCAAAACCAGGGCTACGCCTATCGGTATAGAGTTAGAAGTATGTGATATTGACAAAGAAGACCTGACTGATCCATCGATATTCGGTGTATACTTCCAGTATCCGGATAACAATGGCGAAGTAATCGATCGATCTGCACTAGTGAGCAGCGCCAAAGAGTGTAATCTGTTTGTAGCTGTAGGTACTGATCTTTTGTCTTTATGCGTGTATAAAGCGCCAGGAGACTGGGGAGTGGATGCGGTAATAGGCACTTCTCAAAGATTTGGAGTGCCATTCGGCTACGGTGGACCTCACGCAGCTTTCTTCGCGACGAAAGAAGCTTATAAAAGAGCTATCCCCGGCAGGATCATAGGTGTGTCCAAAGATGCTGAAGGCAACGAAGCGTACAGAATGGCGCTTCAAACGCGCGAGCAACATATCAAACGTGAAAGAGCTACGTCGAACATCTGTACTGCTCAAGTACTGCTAGCCGTCATGGCGTCCATGTATGCTGTTTACCACGGCCCCGCAGGACTGAAAAGAATTGCACTAAGAACTAAAGGCTTAGCGAATGCTTTCGCCAAAGGCTTGACCGAAGCTGGTTTCAAAGTACTTCATGACGAGTTTTTCGACACTGTGAAATTTGAAGTAGCTGATACTGAAAAATTAATTCAAGCCACACAAACCAAAGGCATCAACCTACGATTCTTCGAAGGAGCTGCTAGTGCTTCTTTTGATGAGACTCACACACCAGAAGATGTAGCTGAACTGTTGTCAGCGATCACCGGCAATACGGTTGCGAGTAGGAGTGAAGCAACTATTGACATAAGTGACAATCTGATCAGGACTTCCGAATACCTGACGCACCCTGTATTTCACAGCTATCATGCCGAGCATGAGATGTTGAGGTACATGAAGCGTCTGGAGAACAAAGATTTGTCCCTTACACATTCAATGATTTCGTTGGGATCATGTACCATGAAATTGAATGCCACTACTGAGATGATTCCAGTGACGTGGCCTGAGTTTGGAAATATCCACCCTTTTGCGCCTCTTGATCAGACAGCTGGATATCAGGAAATGATTTCTGAGTTGGGGGTTTGGTTGCAAGAGATCACAGGGTTCGCTGGCATTTCCTTTCAGCCCAATTCTGGTGCTCAGGGCGAGTACACCGGGCTGATGGTCATCAGACAATACCATTTAGGTAATGGTGATACTGATAGAAATATCTGCCTCATCCCTTCTTCTGCGCACGGTACCAATCCTGCTAGCGCGGTGATGGCCGGGATGAAGGTGGTGATCGTCAAATGTGATGAGCTGGGCAACATCGATTTAGAAGACCTCAAGACCAGAGCCGAAGAGGCAGGTAGCAACCTGGCGGCACTGATGGTGACGTATCCTTCTACTCACGGCGTATTTGAGAAATCTATCATCGATATCTGCGACGTGATCCATCAATATGGTGGTCAGGTTTATATGGATGGAGCCAATATGAATGCTCAGGTAGGATTGACATCTCCTGCATCCATTGGAGCCGATGTTTGTCACCTGAACTTACATAAGACATTTTGTATTCCTCACGGCGGAGGAGGACCTGGCATGGGGCCGATTGGAGTAGGAGCTCACCTGGTACCTTTCTTACCGAAAGATCCTAATCTTGCTTCTGATGGCAAGCAAATGAGTGCTGTCTCTGCCGCCAACTTCGGAAGTGCCAGCATCTTGCCGATCAGTCATGCCTATATCGCGATGATGGGTGGTGACGGACTTACAAGAGCCACCGAATTGGCTATACTCAATGCCAACTACATCAAAGAAAGGCTGAAAGATGCCTATCCAGTTCTTTTTACAGGAGAGAACGGTACCAATGCTCACGAACTGATCATTGATTGCCGAGCCTTCAAAGATTTTGGTGTAGAAGTAGAAGATATTGCAAAGAGACTGATGGACTATGGCTATCATGCACCGACCGTTTCTTTCCCGGTACCAGGCACGATGATGATTGAGCCTACCGAGAGTGAGACCAAAGTTGAAATAGATCGATTCTGTGACGTGATGCTGTCCATCAGAGAAGAGATCTCAGAAGTCGAAAGCGGTGCTGCGGACAAGGACAGCAACGTTCTAAAGAACGCACCTCATACTCAAAGGACTGTGGTGGCGACGGAATGGGACAGACCTTACAGCAGAGAAAAAGCCGCCTTCCCGATGGAATCTCTCAGAACTCAGAAATTCTGGCCTGCCGTGAGCAGGATCGATAGTGCCTATGGCGATCGCAACCTGATTTGCAGCTGTATCCCTGTGGAGGCTTATCTAGAAGAGGCAGAAACGGTATAAATAAAAAAGAGATTGTTGGCGTGGCCTACAATCTCTGTCACTGGTTGAAAAGATTAAAAGATCTGGCGGGATTAGGACCTTTATCTGTTTCTATTTCGAATATACCTTCGCTATAAGCGCCACGAAAATGGTCGGGAGTCAATGCCTGAAAATGGTGAGTGAACCGGAGGGCCTTCAGTTACAGGGCTTTAACCTAAACTGACCTTCTACCGTGTTGCCATCATCGAACTGGGCCTGCATAAACCCTGAGACCTGATTAGGGAGTATTTCAAAGATTTCTATGAACCCACTGGTCGCTTCAAATTGCACGGTGCTGTTTTCCTGATGAAACACAATTGACTCACCATTGTTAGGCAGGTTGTAGTTACCAACAGTATTGGGGACGGTAATGGTAAGATGTGTATTGCCCGTGGTGGCGATGGTACATGCATCAGTAGCTGTTTCTTCAGTTGAGA
>CAZZHO010000261.1:0-5012 GCA_964653795.1 uncultured Roseivirgaceae bacterium
TAGTCTGGAAGTCGATGGAGTTTCATGGAGGATTGGCCAATTGGTGGTCAAATGGTCCGGTTTACTTTCGATTCAATTATCAACCCAGAAATGGTACAGGTGTTCCTCGAGATACGTATGAGAGTGCAGACTATTGGTCTTCTGTGACGAGACATCAAAGAGTAAGTGATCCAGCGGTGGAATATGGCTGGGATGGGACCAATGCCTGGTACAAGCCAGATACCGCTTCGATTCCTTACAACACCAGATTCTGGTCTTTGACTCCATATTATTTCGCGGGAATGCCATTTTTGTTTGCGGATGAAGGGGTGAATTTATCTTTAGAAGATCCTGCTACTTATGAGGGAGAAGAGTATCACATTGTAAGAGTAACATTCGGGGATGGTGTAGGTGATGCTCCCGACGATTTTTATGTTTTGTACATTGATCAAGAAAACTTCAGATTAACGGCTATTCGCTACGTTGTTTCATATCCGGGATATTTTCCGGATGGTGGACACACTCAAGAGAAGTTGATGACCTATGAAGGTGAGCAAATGGTAGGAGGAATTACCTTCCCCGAGAAGCACAGAACCTTCATGTGGGAGGCTGATGGAAGCATCGGCGATTACGTAACGGATATCACTTTAAGTGATGTGGAATTCCGACCCGATACGGATAAAAGTTACTTCAATGTGCCAGAGGGTAGTTATATTATGACTTCACTCATGGAATAAGATGGCTGTAGTCTCCGATGAAGAGTTAAAAGAATTGAATGAAAAAATGCTGAAACCGCTGAAGGTGGCATTTTTTCTTTGTTTGATGATTGGCGCTATCAGTTTGGGGGCTTTCTATTTAGGAATGAGCGCTACATATTCATTGCTTATCAACTACTTAGCTTTCCTGGTGATTGCGATTGCTATTTTCCGGTTAAGACGAATGATGAAAGGGATGGAAGGGAAGAAGACTAAAAGGGGTCACAATCTATCTCCGAAGATCTCTTTATACTTAAGTGCAATGGCCATAATGCAGGTGGCTTTGGTAGTGTATTTTAATTTAATGAGTGCAGGAGACTGATTTCGTACGGCTCAGAGACAAGGCCCTGAGAAATGCGGTCATTTCTACATTCCTATTGGTGGTTGCTTTTGTGTTCAACCTTAACCAGGATCATAGCTTTCTGATTACTGCAGCTGCACTGGGACATGTTTTTCTTATTGCCAGCCTGGGGTTTCAAAAAGGTAAGTTTATACCAGTACAGTTAACAGACGACCAAAATAAAGACCCTAAACTTTTGGTCGCGGTACTGGCACCAGCGGCGCTCTATCTCTTAATAAATCTTATACTCTTTTTTCAATAACTCACCTGTTGAGGTTTTTCTCCTCCATGGTGACATCACTGTTTTTGCGGTAGTGCATTTTGATGAATACCAGTACTTCTTCCGCTCCAGCATCTAAGCACGCTTTCTGCGCATCATCTGCTATTTTCTGAATTGCTTGATAAGGTCCTTCGATTACCGTTTCCATTGGCGTTACCATGTATTTCAATCCTGAGGATTGGATGATCTCTATGGCTTTATCCACCAATGAATAGGTGTCGATACCCTCAGCCTTAGGTACGATTTGAAGGGAGTAATGTATGTTGTGTTCAGTCATATTAGTCTTTGAGATCTTCAGATATAAGCCATCCGCCTGTCCAGCAAGCCTGGAAATTGAAACCGCCTGTTAGTGCATCGATGTTCAATACTTCTCCTGCGAAATACAAGCCCAGAAATTTCTTGGACTCCATCGTTTCTAAATTGATTTCATTTAGTTCAATACCTCCAGCTGTGACGAATTCGTCCTTGAAAGTACTCTTTCCTTTTACGGTAAAATTGGCCTGAGTGAGTTGCTCTACGATGCGATTGAGGTCTTTTTTGCCAATCTCTGCTATTTTTTTGTCCAGGGAGATGTCTAACAGTTGGAGCAGGTTTTGCCAGAACCTTGATGGGCAATGAGGTACTTTCAGATTTCCAATGCTCTTTTTGGGATTATTCGAAACCTGGTCCTGCCACCAGGATCTGAACTCTTCAGGTTTCAACCCCAAGAAATTGACGATGATCTGAAAGTTGTATTGGATATCTGATAATTGGACCGCTGCTATTGATGAAAGCTTTAACACCGCAGGGCCGCTTAATCCCCAATGCGTAATGAGTAGGGGGCCTGATTCCTGGAATTTGCTTTTGGTGATTTTGATATGCGCTGAGGGAAACGATAGTCCGTAAAGCCCAGCAATCCTTTCGTCTTTGATGTTAAAAGTGAATAGCGATGGTACGCGAGGAGATAGATCTAGCCCGAGGCTTTCGAGCCATTTCCATGACTTTTCCGAACTTCCGGTAGCTGTTACTACCTTGTCAAATATCTCATGGTTTACCTGCCACCTTCCATCCAAGAGAGATAAGTCTTTTACATCAGTACTTTTCCGGATTTCAATCTTCAATTCCTGACATCTTCGTAGGAACAGGTCAATTACAGTCTGGGAATTGTTGGTGGCAGGAAATACCCTTTTGTCTTCTTCTTCATGCGTGTTGACGCCCCTTTCACTAAGCCAGCGTTGCATGTTGGAGGTGGTGAACGCCTCAAAAGGTTTGTAGAGTTTTTTGCCACCTCTGGGGTAGAAGTCGATGAGATCGGAAGGTTTGTTGCGTCCATTGGTGACATTGCAGCGCCCTCCACCTGACACCTTCACCTTTGAAAGTAGTTTACTGGTCTTTTCAAAGATGACAATACGAGCTTTGGTATTCTTCTCAGCTATGTTGATAGCCGTAAAGAATCCAGCTGCACCACCACCAATTACCGCAACTCTCAAAGCTTAATCTTGTAAAGCGTGTGTTGGCTAAGCCAATTATCATTAGGAAGCAACGGGTGTTTGAAAAACCCAATATGCTCCATGCCTATTTTCTTCATGACCTTTTCAGATCGCTGGTTTGGCAAGGCGGTGAATGAGACAATCTCCAAGATCCCATGTTCCTTGGCCCATTCCAGGCATCTTTGCGCTCCTTCCGTCGCGTAACCCTTTCCCCAGGTGTGATGGTCAAGTCTCCAACCAATTTCCACTGCAGGCGTGAAGTCACTTTCGAAGCTCACATCGGTGATGCCTATAAATCCGATACAATTGCCCGTCTGCATTTCATCAACATTGAAAAAGCAGTAGCCCATCTTACTAAACTTCGCCTTTTGCTTTTCAATGAAGCCCTTTGTTTGTGCTTTGTCTTGAGTAGAGGGAAAAAACTCCATCACTACTTTGCTGGCATTGATAGCAGCTAAAGCGTCCAGGTCTGAGCTCTTATCCCAGGCCCTGAAGCCTAATCGATCAGAGTGGAACAGGTACTCAGCCATTGTGGAAGTTCATCGCCCGATCTATGCCAATACTGGTAAAAGCGTAGACCGCTTCAATGGCTCTGTCCATGTGGTGGACCAACTCATCCATTTCGGTTTTGCTAAAGTTGCTGAGGACATAATCCACTTGATGTCCTTTGTGGAATTCATCACCAACTCCAAATCTCAACCTCGGATAATCCTGACCACCGATCAGTGATTCGATGTTTTTAAGCCCATTGTGGCCTCCTGCTGATCCTTTCTTCCTAATCCGGAGTTTGCCATAGGGAAGGGCTATGTCGTCTGTAATCACCATCAGATTTTCTTTGGAGATTTTTAATTCCTTTAGCCAGTAGTTCACCGCTTTGCCGCTAAGATTCATGAAAGTGGTAGGCTTTACCAGATGGAGCGTTCTTCCTTTGTGCTTGACCTCTGTGACAAATGCATGTCGGTTTTGCTGGAATTTAGCGTCTTTTTCATCAGCTATGCGGTCCAATACCAGGAAGCCGATATTATGACGCGTCAGTTCATATTCTGCTCCTATGTTGCCCAGTCCGACGATTAAATATTTCACCTTAGTCCTTTATACCCCAAAAATAAAAAAGCTGCACATGGTCTGAACCAGTGCAGCTTCTATGTATCTATTAATTTGCTTTTATCCAGCTAATCTGGCGATCAAATCAGCGGATCTGTTAGAGTATCCAGCTTCATTGTCATACCATCCCACAACTTTCACAAGTGTTCCGGTTGCTTTCGTTAGCTGAGAATCGAAGATGCATGAGTGAGGGTTTCCAATGATATCCACTGACACCAAAGGCTCATCAGTATATTCCATTACGCCTTTTAGTCCTGCTTCACTTGCCGCTTTCATTGCTGCATTGATTTCCTCAGCTGTAGCTGATTTTTTCAATGTAGCTGTAAAGTCGGTGATAGATCCCGTAAGAGTAGGCACTCTCATGGCAAAACCATCAAGTTTTCCTTTTACGCTAGGGATGACTTTTCCAACAGCACCTGCGGCACCTGTTGAAGTAGGTACAATCGACACAGCTGCAGCTCTCGCTCTTCTCAAATCTTTGTGAGGAGCATCCTGCAATCTTTGGTCTGCGGTGTAAGCGTGAACAGTAGTCATATAGCCACTTTCGATTCCCCAGTTATCTTCTAATACCTTCACCATTGGTGCAAGGCAGTTAGTAGTACATGAAGCGTTTGAAAGGATTGTTTCTTCTCCTGTAAGGGAATCATCATTTACTCCTAATACTACGAAAGGGATATCACCTTTAGCAGGGGCGGAGATTACCACTTTCTTCGCGCCAGCTGTGATGTGCTTTCCAGCGCCATCAGGGTCGGTGAAAATACCAGTAGATTCCAATACAATATCAATTCCTGTAGATGCCCACGGTAAGTTGGCAGGATCTCTTTCAGAATAAACAGGAATGGTGGTGCCATTGATGATCAGTCCATTATCCGCTGCTTCCACGGTCCCGGGAAATTTTCCCTGAGCTGAATCATATTTCAACAAATGAGCAAGTGTTTTTGGATCGGTAAGATCATTGATCGCTACCACTTCCACATTGTCTTTGTTCAGTAGGGCTCGGAGTGAGATTCTTCCGATTCTACCAAAGCCATTAATCGCAACTTTAGCTTTAGCCATGATTTAAAGATTTATAGAGCTTTCATTAT
>CAZZHO010000262.1:0-4952 GCA_964653795.1 uncultured Roseivirgaceae bacterium
TTCTGTATTTGTCGCAGACAATCATGTCTACTTCAAAGTACTTAGCATAAGCTCTAGCTCTCTTAGTACCACCAACATCCGGAGAAGCGATGATCAGATTTTCAAGGTTCAACTGATTCACATAGGGTACGAAGATGGCTGAGGCATCTAAGTGATCTACAGGTATATCGAAGAACCCTTGTATTTGGCCTGCGTGAAGATCGCAGGTCATGATTCTATTTGCGCCAGCTGAAGTGAGCACGTTGGCTGCGAGCTTAGCAGCAATAGCTACTCTGGGCTTGTCTTTTCTGTCTTGTCTGGCATAACCATAATAGGGGACTACCACCGTTACGTATCTCGCACTTGCCCTCCTGGCCGCGTCGATCATCAAAAGAAGCTCCCAAAGATTGTCGGATGGTGGAGTAGTGGATTGAATGAGGAATACATCGCATCCCCTTACCGATTCGTTGAAGTGGACACCCATTTCCCCGTCGCTGAAGGTTTCCTTGGTTACTTCACCAAGGGGCTGACCATAAGCTTTGGCTATAGCCTTGGCTAAGTCTTTCGTACCAGATCCGGAAAATATTTTAACAGGTCCCATTTCGACATTAAACAAAACAAAAATTCCCGGCTGTGTTGGGCCGGGAATTGCTTGTTGGCCTACTAGGGATCGAACCTAGACTCTTCTGAACCAAAATCAGACGTGTTGCCAGTTACACCATAGGCCAAAACGGACGGCAAAAATAGAATTTTCTAGATAAAAGAAAAAGCTCTTTCGCCTACTTATTGTAAAAGAAAAAAAGACCACTCTTAGAGCAGCCTTTTCGCATTTATTGAACAACCAATTCCTCATGAAGAGGCATGAAATTTTTTAGTCGAAGGTGATCATGTCTACATCCTCCCATCTGATGTACACAGGCTCTTTCTTTTCAAAGACCAGAATGCCAGTGTTTCGGTCGGATACATCTTGTCCATCTTCTAGTTTGATCTCCTCGCCACCTCTCAGTGTTATCGTGGAAGATCGGTAGCCTTTAGGTTCGATGCTTTTGATGTTACGGAAAGGGATGATGTACTCCATGTCATCTATTTTCCCTTGCAATACCTCTACATCGTATTCTTCATCAAGATCATATACGATCCTGCCTTTAAACTCTTTGCCGCGCGCCACGACGGTGCCTTGTAGGTCTTCGTTTTTCTTAAAGTCATCATATGATTTGCCTGCATTTGGGTAATCCTTAAAAGTCACCTTTTCAAAGTCTCTCCAAGGGATATCCACTCGGCCTACACCTTCTATGTTCACGATGATGCCGTCATTCTCACCATTTACATCGTTGGTCCCTCTGAGGACCATATCCCTTCCAGACTTCAGGATTACTTCAGACCGACTACCCATGTTTTCTATGCTTTTGATGTTGCCGAATGGGATGGACATATCTCCATCATAGGAGTCACCATCCAGTTTGTCGTTAGATACTCTTTCATCATGATCCCATTGCACGAATCCTGTAAATAAGCCATAGTCTGATTCTACTGTGCCATAAAGGGGCTCTCCAAACTTTCTTTCCAGCTTTTTAGGAGTAGGGAGAAATTCTATTTCTTCTATTCGGTCCCAGTCCAACTCTATTTCGCCGATTTCCGGGTCCATTATCTTCACTTTTCTACCAATGTCATTGGAGCCACCATCTACATCCACTTTAGTACCATCTCTTAATTCTATCCGCACCTGATCTCCACGATACAATTCCAGTTTTTTGATATCCCCGAACTGACAAGCAAATTGATGCGTGTTGGATCCCCACTTGTCTCCCCAGTTATTACCGATCCAGACACTGAGATTGTCCCCCCAGTCTCCACGACCTCTGCGTAGTTCGTACACTTCTTCACGAGTGAGATAGTCGAGGTTTGGATTTTCTTCTTTCTGACTGTTAAACATATCTACCCAGTACACCTCTTCCTTTCCCCATCTTAGGGCGCCTTCGTAGTTGCGACCTTCTTCTGTGGTCACTCTTCCGTAGATAAATCCTTCATCCTGTGCGATGGCATTTTGGGGAAGTAGGGTAAGCTGTGTAGCGAGTGCCAATACATATGACTTGATTAGGTGATTCATGACTTTAACATTTTGGTTTTCTAAAATCAATCAACCGTCCCCGAGGTAAGAAAAAATTCAACGAATCGGGGTTTTCCCGATCCGCTGAACTAGCATTTGAGTTTTTGACCTTAGGGCCTTCACTATTCGTGAATTGTTGACAGTTCGAAGATGATATACTCTCCTTATATAAGAAAGTTACTTCCGATGAGGCGGGCCCTGATCTTACCGAATCGGGATATGAAAAAGATGGAAAACCTGAGACTTGATAGGATTAGAGGGTATTAGCTTTTACGGTTGAAGTCATTTGCTTGCTCACCAGAGCAATTCAACTAGTTTTTTTGCGCTGAATCACCAAATAACTAATTAACTATTTACTATAATCAGGAATCGCACCTCCTGCGCCTTTGCCCAACGCACTGCCCACCTCGTGCAGGCCCAAGCCATCGACCCCTCTGACCGTCGCTCAAACCCAGTCTTGTCTTGGGCTTCTGCTTTTTCAATTCTGAATTTTGCTTTTACCTTTTGTTTAGGCCTTCTTTGGAGTATTCAAAACTACTGTTGTAAATATGAAGCCTAAAGGTCTACTTCAAGTCTTAATGCTGTTTTTCGCATTGAGTAACCTATCATTAACTGCTCAACAGTTTTCAAATCCACTTTACTTCTCAGCTTCAATAGGTGATAAGATTTCTCTGTATGATAATAGATTGAATAGTCATGAGATGTATGGCTTTGGTGTTGAATCTTCGACGCTCTATTACAAAGCTTTAATAAATCATAGATGGTACCTCGGCAAAAATGCTGATGATGGAGCTAACTCGACCATGCAACTAGATATTCAAGTTTATCAGTTCGAGGGAATGTAGTTGCTGGTAAAGATGGGACATATTATCAAGGTTTCTTTTCGACGGGATCTTCTGGAAAATGGGGTTTTGTGCAAAATCATGTTTTTCTAGCAGGTATAGGTGGCAACTCTTATAATAGAGGCTTTAGTGCCAATGCTATGGGTATCTTGAACGGTTCAACTACTAAGGAAGACATTTACCTAATTAATCAGAATTCACCGGTTGCTGATTTTCTAGTTTTGAAGTCATCAGGGAATGTGGGTATTGGGGTGGTCAATCCTGATTCGAAGCTGGTGGTCGATGGATCGGTTAAGAGCGAAGAGGTAGTTGTCGAGATTGTAAATGGCCCCGATTATGTCTTCGAAGAGGACTATGATTTGAGGACGCTAAAAGAGACGAAGGATTATATCACCCAAAACAAGCACCTACCTGAAATTCCTTCAGCAAAGGAGATGGAAGCCAATGGAGTCGGGCTTGCTGATATGAATATGCGGATATTGAAGAAAATTGAGGAGTTAACGCTTTATCAGATTGAATTGATGGAGCGACTGGAAAAAGCAGAGAAAGAAATTCAAGAGCTGAAAAAATAAGATTGGGTATTAAGAATAGCCAAGCAGGCTATTCTTAATACCCAACTATCTGGCCTCTCGTCATAAGAAAGAAGACAAAGCTTGGTAGAAAGTAAAGTAGGAATACACTGTATCTCATGCCTTTCCTCGTAGATGCTTTGAAGTCATCCACTATCTGCGGATAGTAAAACCAGAAAAAAGTGATCATCAAAGCAAAGGTCAAGAGACCTGCACACAAAAAGCTCCCATCAAAATGCTTATATGAGAAAAGCGATTCGCCTCTCACTTTACTAAAGGCGAGGAACTGCTCTTCAAAAAGCAGGTGAGCAATGCTGGTGATATACATGCTCGTAGAAAGCGCAACCCAAAAAGCAGCACGTAGAAAATAAGTACCACCATCACCTCTTTGCTTACGCAAGGCCCCCATAAGAAGGAACCCGAAAATCTTTTTAATCATAGTGTCTACACTGAAGAATCAATATAGATCAACTATAGCTTTCAGCCAATGAACGAGCGAGGAGGTTATTTAAAAGTTGAAGCTTTTAAGGCCTTGATCGACTTTCGTGATTTCTCCAAGGCCTGTTTTGGAGATGGTCACTTGTGCCTCTCCGCGATATTCGATGTTGCCTACACCTGTCAGCGATCCTTGAAGCAAGTTGTTGACCCAGAGTTCTGCGTTTCCTACCCCCGTTAAATTGACAGTACAGGTATCTGTTTCGAATTGAAAGCCGGCGAAACTGCCAGTGCCACTTAGGTCCAGCTGAAGTATTTGAGCGTCCCCGGAAGCTTCAATGTTATTCACCCCAGAGTTTATGATGGTGAGGTTCTCGATCCCGGTGAGATCATCTAAGCTGATGTTGGTCACGCCTTCACTTCTCAACTCCACCAAATCTGGCACCACGATTTCTACTTGTATGGTGACATCTCGAAAAGTGTTCTCCGAAGAGTTAAAGCCAACAGCCAATGTGCTGCCTGTTACGATGGTAGTGACCATATCGATGATGTTGTCATCAGCCCGCACCGCCACAGACTGGGTGCTACCGGATGTAATTCTGATATCCAAAATTCCTGAAGCGACTATGGAATTGAAATCATCTACGGGTCTGCTTTCCGTCACGACCACTTGTGAACCGACCAATTCATCATCATCTGAGCAGGAAAAGAAGGCTAATAGTAAAAAAATAGGAGAGACCTTCGACAAAATAGTACGCATAAGATTGAGTTTTTGAGTGACCTTCGAGTTCTTAGTTGTAGAAAGGACACCCTTTGGGTCGGAAGGTTTCCATCAGACTCAATAAAATTTTATCAGGTCGGTCTACCAGTGAAATTCACGACCTTCCACTGTTACATTTTCCGGGACGTAGATGTCCGTTATGGTAGTTATCTTGCTCGAGAACTGTTGGTGCTGAAATTGGAGCACTAGCTCTTCTTCAGATAAGTGGAGCACTTTGAAAAGTTTGAACTCATCTTCAA
>CAZZHO010000263.1:0-4926 GCA_964653795.1 uncultured Roseivirgaceae bacterium
TGATATCAAAGACACTATCAAAGGATTCAATGAAATCATGGATGGTAAGCATGACAACTTACCGGAAGCTGCTTTCAACCTTGTTGGAACTATCGAGCAAGCCATTGAGAAAGGCGAGAAATTATTAGCTGAAGCAAACGCATAATCGATGTATCTGGAAGTTATCACACCGGACGAAAAATTCTTCGAAGGAGAAGTAGATAGTGCTTCTTTTCCTGGTACTGACGGGTCTTTCCAGGTATTGAATGATCACGCTCCTATGATTTCTACTTTAGGAAGGGGAGATATGAAATTTTCGAGAATGGTCGAGAAGAAGCCTCAGGAAACTGTCATCCTGGTTGAGGGTGGAGTTGTTGAAGTACTCAATAATAAGGTTTCTGTGTTGGCTGAAAAGATCGTCAACGAATAGGCACTTCGCTTCTAAAAGATATAAAGCCACTTCATTTGGAGTGGCTTTTTTTATTGCTCAATTTCAGATAGTGCAAAGACCAGGTCTTCCAAATCTAGCATGGCATTGACGAGTGAGACTTTATCAAAGTTCAAAATATCCTTGGCTTTCATATCCACTTCTTGAAGAATGCCTTGAGATATCAAGTGCTGCCGTTTCACTCCATTTAGTAGGTAGGTTTTGGGTGTAAACCAGCTATGACCGTCAAAGAATGCCAGATTGGCATAAGAAGCATCGGTGACTTGGCCATTGTTGACAATGATGACCTCCTGATTGTGGGATTTTAAAGACTCTAATGCTTCACGGTTCAAGAATTTGAAGGAGTAATCCATACCCTTGACATGGATCAGTTTTAAAGTATCAGGTCTTTTGATCTCATATGGAATGGTCTCGATACTCTGAATTTTCTCACTGTAGACTACTCTGACTTTCGTTTTACCAGTTGCATCAGGTTTGGGCAGAATCTCGCTTAAACGAGGAGCTCGTGCCTGGAAGAATTGATGGAAGGTTCGGTCCATCCTTTGCTGATGTAGACCTAGCAGTTGATAGCTTCCCTTTTCCCAGCACATGCTCTCAATAAACTGGTACATAGATCTTATCTAGCATTTCCTGATACTCTTTTTTGGGATCACTGAAGGAAGTAATACCTCCACCACTTCTGTAGAAGTAGTCTTTACCTGATTTTTCAATAAACCGGATCATTACGCCAGTGTCTAGTTGCTCCCCGTCAAAATGACCACAGATTCCCGTAAAAAACCCCCTTTCGCTGGTCTCATTCTCTTCTATAATGGATACTGTTTTGGGCTTAGGTGCTCCACTGATGGACCCAGCAGGCAACAACTCAAAAAGAATTGATCCCAATTCATTTTGCCAGTTTTCAGGAAGTCGGCCTTCTACTTTAGAGCTCACCTGCAACAAGTGCTTCCTGTTTGTCTTGAGTTCAGAGATGAAGCGAAAATTTGGGACTCGCACTTTGGATGCCACTCTACTTAGGTCATTCCTTATGAGATCTACTATGGTGATGTGTTCTGCCGTCTCTTTGGGGTCACTCAATATTTTCTGTTCCGCATTTTCCTCACTGGCGTCAATGGTGCCCTTCATGGGAAAGGAAGAGATGGTACCAGCTTTTGAAATTTTCACGAAGGTTTCTGGTGAGAAGCAGACGAACTGATCTTCGAATAGCACTTTATACTTAGCCCTGCTGGACTTGAAAATAACCTCCAAGCTGGTGTCGACTGAGATGGGCGTTTGAAAGGTGAGATTGGTAAGGAAGGAATTGCCTCGATGGATATGGTGTTGAACTTCCTTGAATGCCCTTAGATATTCCTTGAAATCAATGGGATAGGCGGTCAGATTGATTGGGGAAGGAGATACTTTAGGTTCTTCATCAATGGCTACCTGAAGATGAGACGGAGATGCCGAATCATTTATGAAGGTATGGGATCCTTGGAAGTCAGTGATGAACTGGAAAGGCTGACTTTCTGAACCTAGCTGGTTAAGCTTCTGAATCGCCAGCTCCTTCGACAGCATTCTTTTTCTTTCTTCTGAATCGGTTCAACATCTTCTTTTCGTAGGCCAGAAAAAACTGAAACTGACCGAAAATGAATCCATAGAACAACAAAATAATGTTGTAGATAGGTAGGATAAAAAGGATGTAGATGACTGTCATCCACCATTCTTTTTCGCCACCACCTGTGATCAAATTCAAAATAGGTGTCTTGATAAAGAGGACCGTAAATCCTGTGCAGGCAAATACGATCATGACAATTACCACTTGCCACAATGATTTCAGCCCCCACTTTTCCTGCAGTTTATCCAGCCAGTTCATCTATAAATTGTTCGAAAGGTTGCCATTGATGTCCATTGGGTGTGCATGTCAGCTGTATTGGTTCTTTTTTCACTGGGTGTATAAAACTCAGCCTAAAGGCATGTAGCGAAATGCTTTTATCCTTATTAGCATTTTTGTCGCCATATCGAAGGTCACCTTGAATAGGAGTATCCATTTTAGAAAGTTGCACGCGTATCTGGTGCGGCCTACCTGTTTTTGGTTTTACCAACAACATGCTATTGCCTTGATCTGCGGCTATTAGCTGATAGGAGAGTTCAGATCGCTTTGCTCCATTGATCTCTTTGTCATAGCCTTTTGTTACGTTTCTTCGCTGATCTTTCTTCAGCCAATGAACCAACTTCCCTTCAGTATTTTCTGGTGCCCCTTTGACCAATGCCAGGTATTCCTTTGTCACCTGATCCTCTCTGAACATCTTCGTCACCCTTTCAAGTGCTTTTGATGTCCTACAAAAAATAACCAATCCACTAACTGGTCGGTCCAGGCGATGAGCGGGATGTAGAAAGACATCTCCTGGTTTGTTGTAGTTTTTTTTGATATAGGCCTTACCCCAATCGGTCAGGGTATGATCGCCAGTACGATCTTCCTGGACCAACCATCCTGGAGTCTTGCCCAAAACGAGCAAATGGTTGTCTTCGTAAGCTATAGTCGGAGGTGTAAGCACAGCGCGAAATTAGGCTAACTTTAGCTCAATCAATACCCTATCAAAATGTCCGATTTGAAGAAGGAAATCATCAAGGCCTTATTCGACTTTTCAAATAGCATACGGTATGTCGCTATTTATGAAAATGGTGAATTGGAATTGCAACAAAGAGATGCCGCTTTGGATGGTCAATCCTCTGGTGAAAGCGATCAATATGAAGAGCTTTTAGTAAATCCCACTTTGCTTAAGCTGGCCTCCCAGAGAGGTAATATTGACTGTGGAGGATTGCACTACTTAATTGTGGCTTATGGCAATTTTCACCAATTGGTCAAGTCCATCGACGGGGGACACATCTCCATTTGTTTGGAAAAAGGCTCTGATTTGAATGAGCTCCCGACTTCTATATTCCGTTTTCTAGAAGATCAATTTCCTGATAGGTTCCAGAAAAACCCAACGTTATAGGCTGCATTACCCAATACCTGGTTACCGGAAATAGGAATAGATACAGAGGTTGAGATACCTAGCGATTTTGTGAAGGACCAATTGATTTCGGGTGAGAGAATCATGTACTCGATGTTGTTGCTGAACAGCCCTTGAATAGCAGAGGGATCCGTTGAGCCATTTCGCAAGGAATTAACGCTTTGAAGTCTTCCTAGTACTAAAATGCTCTTACTAACATTTACTCCTGCCTCCAGCCCATACCTTATTTCATCTGAGAGGTTCTCGGTTCTGTTGTTGAATCCCAAGGTAGTATTAAAATAGAATGGCGAGTTGGGAGCAGAAAATCCAGCATCCAGGCTGATCATTTGGTTGAATTCTCCGTCTCCTGATTGTAGTGTGTTGGTATCCCCGCCAGATGGATTGCCCAGGGGTAGCCCTAAGGTCAGGTTGGCTGCGAAAGACCAGGAGTTCACTTTACCCAGGCCATATTTCAACGTGAGATCTGTATCCCCAAAAGAATTTAGCTCGTCTCCTGCGACAACAGTGCCGTTTAGCCTTACCAGTTCATTTAAGGTCAGACGATTGAAAAAAGGGACGAATGCAATCACCGTGATATTATCCGTGACCCCATATTCCCCGTACAGACTTGTACTGTAATAAGAGATGGCAGGTATAACTTCAACTCTGTTTCCTTCGGGATTAAAGTATTTATCTGCTTTAAGTATGTATTGATTCAGTTTGAAGTAACCATTTCCTTTCTTTTGTGGCCATCCACCTCCTGCAGCTGCAAGAAGAGGAGATAGAAAGAACAAAGTGATGAGTAACTTTTTCATTAGTTATCAAATTGACCTGCTCCTAACGTTAAACTGAAAGGTTCACACCAAACCACAAGAAAATCAAATTGATCGATGGTGGTATCGGGAAACTCAGAGGTAATATCTATGGATAGCACGTCGTTATCCGCTTTGCCTAAGTTGATCCCACCGGATACTGCATTCTCCTGATTACTAAGGTAATAGTAGGGTCCGGGAGCGCTTGGATCAATGGAGGGGTTGCTTAAAGTCAAAATAATCCCTCCAGCACTGTTCACTGTTAGCTGAAATTCACCGCTGATGTCATAGCCTCCTCGACCGGATAAAGTGCCGGTTCTGGTGGTGCTGGTTTCTTCCTCCTGCATTTCCTGCTCGTCAGCGATCACCATTACTTCTACTTGCGCCTCGAGCCCCTCAAATGAGGCTAGGATGTTGGTAGTTCCTTCTGCCACTCCCATGGCCAGTCCTCTTTCAGTTGTGGAAATGATTGAGCTATTGGCCGAACTCCAAGTGACATTGGCTGTGGTGATTTCTCTTCCACTTTCATCGAAGACCATGGCGACAAATTGGAAAGACTCACCCACCGATAGCTGACTTCTGGAGGCTGTGATCAATATCTCTCGTGGCAAATCAGCGGTATTTTCCACGATACGCACTTGCATGGAGTCCTTTGCACTTTCCCCACTGCTGATGATATAAGTAGTCCCTACCGACATGCCTCTGACGGTTCCGTTTG
>CAZZHO010000264.1:0-4925 GCA_964653795.1 uncultured Roseivirgaceae bacterium
TTAAAAACAATGTCTGGAATAATCGGAAAAAAAATCGGAATGACTAGCATTTACAGTGCCGATGGACGTAGTGTCGCATGCACAGTGATAGAGGCTGGTCCTTGCGTGGTAACGCAAGTCAAAAATGAGGAAACAGACGGATATACAGCAGTACAACTTGGATACGGAGAGCGCAAAGAGAAAAACACTCCTAACGCACTGAAAGGCCACTTCAAAAGGGCTAACACTACTCCAAAAAAAGAAGTTGTAGAGTTTCGAAATTTCCGCGAAGAGTTTGAAGGTCAGATTGAGCTGGGCAATGAAATCAAAGTAAGCGATGTATTTGCTGAAGGTGATTTCGTTGACGCCATTGGCACTTCAAAAGGTAAAGGTTTCCAAGGTGTAGTAAAGCGACACAACTTCGGTGGTGTGGGCCAGGCTACTCACGGTCAGCACAACAGAATGAGAGCTCCTGGTTCTATTGGTGGTGCTTCCTATCCTGCAAGAGTATTCAAAGGAATGCGCATGGCAGGTCGTATGGGTGGAGACCGCGTAAAGGTATTGAACCTGGAAGTAATGAGAGTAGTACCTGAAGAGAACCTCATTGTAGTGAGTGGCTCTGTACCGGGTGCTAAAAATTCAATCGTAGTTCTTGAAAAGTAAGAGAGATGGAGATTGCAGTATTAAAAAATAGTGGAGAAGAAACTGGAAGAACGGTAAGTCTTTCAGACGATGTCTTCGGTATTGAGCCAAACGATCATGCCATCTACCTGGATGTAAAGCAATTCCTGGCCAACAAAAGACAGGGTACGCACAAGTCTAAGGAAAGGAACGAGATTACCGGTTCTACCAAAAAGATCAAGCGACAAAAGGGAACAGGTACTGCCCGTGCGGGTAGCATCAAGTCTCCTATTTTCAGAGGGGGGGGGCGTGTATTCGGTCCTCAGCCTCGCGACTATAGCTTCAAGCTGAACAAAAAGCTGAAAGTACTCGCCCGTAAGTCTGCCCTGGCCTACAAAGCCAAAGACAACGGACTGGTAGTGCTGGAAGACTTCACCTTCGAAGCCCCTAAAACCAAGGAATATGTTAGCCTGTTGAGCAACCTGTCCCTGGGTGAAAAGAAAACTCTGGTAGTAGTAGCAGAAAACGATAAGAACCTGGCACTGTCCAGCCGCAACCTGCAAAACTCCAAGGTGATCACAGCCGACTCATTGAACACTTACGATCTGCTCAATGCAGAGAGTGTGGTTTTGAGTGAGAGCTCAGTAGAAAAGATTGAAAACCTATTGAAGTAATCAAAGATGAGTGTGCTAAAGAAACCATTGGTTACAGAGAAAGTATCAGCCTTGAACGAAAAGGGTAAGTACGGCTTTATCGTGGATAAAAACGCGAACAAGGTCGAGATCAAGAAGGCTGTGGAAGAGATGTATGGTGTTACTGTCGAGGACGTAAACACCATGAGATATCAGGGTAAGGCTAAATCAAGGTACACCGCTGCCAGGATTGTAAGAGGCCGTACCGCATCATTTAAGAAAGCAATTGTAACTGTTGCTGAAGGAGAGATCATAGATTTTTACAGCAGCATTTAATTGATAAGTAATGGGCGTTAAGAAATTAAGACCGATGACCCCGGGAACCAGGTTCAGAACTGCTCCGGATTTCGCAGATGTTACTGTTAAGAAAAGTAACCCTGAGAAATCTTTGACTGCTCCTGCGAAGAGATCTGGTGGTCGAAACAACACAGGTAAAATGACCATGCGCTATTTAGGTGGTGGTCACAAGAAGAAGATCAGAACTGTTGACTTCAAAAGAAACAAGTTCGATGTTCCTGCAACAGTAAAAAGCATTGAGTACGATCCAACCAGATCAGCTCGCGTAGCACTGTTGTTCTATGCCGATGGTGAAAAAAGATATATCATCGCGCCAAATGGCTTGCAAGTAGGGCAGACCGTAGTCTCTGGAGAAAGTGTTGCTCCTGAGGTGGGAAATGCATTGCCAATGTCCAATATTCCTTTGGGTACTATCATTCACAACATTGAGCTCAAGCCTGGTAAAGGTGGAGCCATGGCAAGATCTGCCGGATCTTACGCCCAACTGGTGGCGAGAGAAGGTAAGTATGCTACGTTGAAGTTGCCTTCAGGAGAAATGAGAAACGTGCTGTCAGCTTGTTTAGCGACCATCGGTTCTGTAGGTAACTCTGATCACATGAACGTGAGACTGGGTAAGGCCGGTAGAAAAAGATGGTTGGGTCGCAGACCACGCGTAAGAGGTGTAGTAATGAACCCGGTAGATCACCCAATGGGTGGTGGTGAAGGTAGGTCTTCAGGAGGTCACCCAAGATCTCGCAATGGCCTTTACGCCAAAGGTCAGAAGACCAGAACACCTAAGAAGTATTCTAACAAGATGATCATCGGTAAAAAGAAAAACTAAGAAATGGCACGTTCACTAAAAAAAGGACCATATATCGATTTCCGATTGGCTAACAAAGTGGAAGCCATGGAAGAGTCTGGTAAAAAGTCTGTAATCAAGACCTGGTCCAGAAGATCAATGATTTCCCCTGACTTTATCGGACACACTTTTGCGGTCCATAATGGAAATAAATTCATTCCGGTATTTGTTACGGAAAACATGGTGGGTCACAAGCTCGGTGAGTTTGCTCCTACCCGTAACTTCCGCGGACACATTGCCAAAAAAGACAAAAGGAGATAATGGAAGCTGTAGCAAAACTCAAAAACGTACCTACCGCACCACGTAAGATGCGCATGGTAGCTGACTTGATCAGAGGTGAAAGAGTGAACAGAGCGCTCAACATCTTGAAGTATGAGCCTAAAGAAGGTGCTGCAAGACTTGAGAAACTGTTGCTTTCAGCTATCTCTAACTGGCAAGCCAAAAACGAAGATGAGAGATTGGAAGATGCAGACCTGTATGTGAAAGAAATCTTCGTAGATGGTGGTCGAATCCTGAAAAGGCTGCGACCTGCTCCTCAGGGAAGAGCACACAGAATTAGAAAGAGATCAAATCATGTGACTTTGGTTGTTGCTTCGCACAACACCACTGAAGAAGTTACCGCTGATGACGTAGAAGTAATAAACGAAAACGATAATTAAGAATGGGACAGAAAGTAAACCCCGTTGGTCTCAGATTGGGCATCGTTAGAGGTTGGGATTCTAACTGGTACGGTGGCAAAGACTTTTCTGCGAAGCTGGTGGAAGACCAGGAGATCAGAAAGTACGTGAAAGCCCGTATTCCAAAAGGAGGCATTTCAAAGATCATCATTGAAAGAACTCTGAAAAGAATCACCATTACCATCCACACCGCCCGTCCGGGAGTAGTTATCGGTAAAGGAGGACAAGAGGTCGACCGTATCAAAGAAGAGCTGAAAAAACTGACCGGCAAAGACGTTCAGATCAACATCTTCGAGATCAAAAGACCAGAGCTTGACGCCAAATTAGTAGGAGAGTCAGTGGCACAACAGCTGCAGGCGCGTATCTCTTACCGTAGAGCTATGAAGCAGGCCATCGCCAGTGCGATCCGCGTAGGAGCTCAAGGTATCAAGATCAAATGTTCCGGTCGTTTAGGTGGAGCTGAAATGGCTCGTACTGAGATGTACAAAGAAGGTAGAATTCCTTTGCATACACTCAGAGCCGACATCGATTATGCGATTTCAGAAGCGGATACCGTATATGGAAAAATCGGTATCAAGGTTTGGATCTTCAAAGGTGAAGTATTTGGTAAGAGAGATCTTTCTCCAAACGTAGGTATGGGCGGACAAGGCGACCGTAGAGGTGGCGGCCGACCAAACCGTGGAGGAGGCAGACCAAACAGAAGAAAGTAAATCGCCCTGTTAAAGTAGATTAAAGATGTTACAGCCAAAAAGAACCAAGTTCAGAAAGATGCAGAAAGGCAGAGTGAAGGGCCTCGCACAGCGCGGACACACTCTGGCATTCGGTACTTTCGGTATCAAATCAATGGAGCCCGGTTGGATCACCAGCCGCCAGATAGAGGCAGCGCGTATTGCTATGACCAGGGCGATGAAGAGAGAAGGTCAGGTTTGGATCAGAATTTTTCCTGACAAACCTGTGACAAGTAAGCCTGCAGAGGTAAGGATGGGTAAAGGTAAGGGTGCGCCAGATTACTGGGTAGCCGTAGTGAAGCCTGGTACCATTCTTTTCGAATCTGCCGGTGTAGATATAGAGTTGGCGAAAGAAGCCCTGAGACTTGCTGCTCAGAAGCTTCCTCTCACAACGAAGTTTGTTGTACGTAGAGATTACGTTGGATAAGATGAAAAATTCAGAGATCAGAACCCTCACAGTCGAAGAGTTGACTGAAAAGATCAAAACTGAGACAGATGCTTACAATAAGCTGAAGTTTGCTCAGGCTATCTCCACTATTGAGAACCCGATGAAAATCAGAGAGTCAAGGAGATTGATCGCGAGATTGCAAACTGAGTTAAGAGCCAAACAACTTGCAAATTAAGAAACGCATGGAGACTAGAAATCTTAGAAAAGAAAGAATCGGGATAGTGACCAGTGATAAGATGGACAAGACGATCACTGTAGCTGTTCAGCGTAGAGAGAAGCACCCGATCTATGGTAAGTTTGTGAAAAAGACTACCAAGTTTTCTGCTCATGACGAAAAGAATGATTGCGGTATCGGTGATACTGTGAAAATCATGGAAACTCGTCCGCTGAGTAAAAACAAGCGTTGGAGATTAGTTGAAATTATTGAAAGAGCGAAGTAATCATGATCAGGCAAGAATCAAGATTGAACGTTGCAGATAACAGTGGTGCTAAAGAAGTGCTTTGTATTCGTGTACTGGGAGGTACCAAGAAGAAGTACGCCTCTGTTGGTGACAAAATTGTGGTCTCCGTGAAGTCTGCCCACTCTTCAAGCAACTTGAAAAAAGGTACCGTATCGAAAGCAGTGGTGGTTCGCACCAAGAAGGA
>CAZZHO010000265.1:0-4838 GCA_964653795.1 uncultured Roseivirgaceae bacterium
CATAGGCTGAGGCAACTGTTCCAAATGCTTCGGTGCTAAGTGATAACTTATCAAGTAGGATGGCACTTAAAGCGGGTAAGAGCATATAATCCACCACTACCGTGAATAGGATCAGCACCAATAGCAGCAGCATTATTTTTTGGTAGTTTGACATGGTAGAAAGCTAGGTTACTTTAAGTCTGTTGTTTTGGCTCTATAAACTTACCTAGCTATCATGTCAATAGAGAGGTCTTAAGCACAAATTTGGATTTTTATGCCACTTATGGACTTACTAAAAAATTAACTGTTATTACCCGACTTAGGGCTTTTTTTGATTACGTGGAATGAGATCCTAATAGGTAGTTGAATCAGCATAACTCCGATACCATGAAATCATTTTCTATCCTCATATTCAGCAACAGGAAGTTATTTGAGAATTGTGGGAGGTTCCAGGATATCCGCTTCTGTTCTTATGATTGGTAGTCAGTAGCTTCACAAATAAAAGAACTAGGCAATTAACTGGTTTTTAGGCAATTAAGTTTTTTTCTCAATAAAGCATAAAGAGAGTTGCATAACAAATTGCGTAAATCAGTAAGGTATTTACCTACATTTCGGAATGAATTATGATAAGATTTTCTGATATACGAGGGTTACCTAAGAATGAAAATGGCACAATAAAAATTGAAAGGATCAAAGAGCTACTTCCATCTACACCAGATGAGATAATAATTGAGCTTTATTCTAATCATGGCATGTACACTGGATCTAAGCCAGAATACTCTGAACTTAGGTTGGATCTACTGCAATGGAGTAGGACATACACGAAAGCAAGTGAAATTATAAAATGTGATTGTATAGAAGATATGTGCTTACGCAAATTGGAAATGACTGAGTGGTTTCGAAACGCTGAAAACCCTTGGGTTCATTATGGATCTAAAACATTGAACCAAGAACATAAACATCAGTGGCTTGTAAATGGAACTTGGAAAAAGGCCCCAATTTTCCTTGAAAGAATGGCAATAGATAGAACCAAAGGGCTATGGCTTATGGAAGGAGCAACCAGAGCTGGGATACTTACAGGTCTTGTTGAAAGACTATGTATAGAGCTCGACAGTATGCATGAAATATGGATTGGCGAAGAAGTTTAGAGTCGGCAAACCAGTTCTCTGATACAGAAAGTATCGAAAATCTTATCAATAAATCTGGTATCACCTAATCACGAACCTTGGCTCTAACTCATAAATCAGTCATATACTTCAGGTTCTTAACCTGGGCGTAGGGATAATATTGGCAAGGATTAACATTTACAATTCTTTGGGGATCAACTTCTTGTAATACTTTATCAATGTGTTTATCACAATATGAATAGCCAACAACTAATAAGTCTGAGCCATCTACAAGATTACAATTGAATCTGGCCATTAAAGAACTGTACATGTAATCGTTCTCTAAAAAGGCCTCCTTCATAGCTCCTGTCAAGAATTGTGGCACCACTGAATTATTAAAGTTTTGGATAATCTCCCCTGTTCTAGGGTCTATTCTAACACTACGGTGTAGATCGTAATAATTATCAATCCGGAAGTAAATCCTCTCTCCAGTTAAGTAGTTCATATGGCCCTTCTTAACAGCAATTTCAAAAGCATAATGATCCTTACTTCCATGTAGCTTAAATATCCTATAGGGTGAATGATATTCTGATTGGAAAACATCTAGAAGCTGCTTATCGCTGCCTAGGATTTCCGATTTCATTCGAGTAAAACCATCACTAAAGGAAATACCATTTTTTTTCAAGAGCTCCTCCAGAAGTAAATCATGATTCAGGGTAAAAAAGTTGACCTCATCATAAACCGATATATATTCTAGAAATCTCTCATATGACGCAAGATCTTCTAATGGCTTAGATTCATCCCGACGTAAAAGGTCAGCTATTAGGTAATTGATGACATGCAGTATCAGAGATAAATCAACATTGTCATATTTCTTCCAATAGTCTTGTACCGGCATTTTTATACCTTTTGAAATTCTAAATGACCTCTCTTGCTCTTTCGCCTTTAAGAGTTCAGAGACGAACCATTTCTCATCTTTACTAATCAAAAAGCTTAGAAAAGCCTCATAAGAAGAAAAAGTACCAACCTCACTTTTCATTGACAGCACCAATTGATTGAAGATGAATTCAACTACTTCCACTTGTTGAGATCTTCTACCGTTGGATTTAAGAGCATAGTTCTGAAACTCCCACCATCTCCACTGGCTATCCGAGAAGAAACAAAGCTTACCCAAAAAATCCTGATCAAAAAAGGGGTTTATATCATTCACCATCGGAATACCTGCATCTTTGGAAAAGCCGGCACCTAGCAATACATTGATCTTTCTAGAATTCATTTTTCCGCCTATTAAATATAAAAGTGCCTAATTGGTCTTTGCAAAAATCTCAACTACCACAGCCCTCATCAACTTCTCTGCTGTTTCATTGCGTTTCCTGATGTGAGCCTCTAGGTCATCACAAAGCGACATGAGGCGATCAACTTGCTGGACAATGGCTTTTTGTTCTTCATAAGGTGGTAATGAAATAAGCAAGCTAGAGACCTCTGTAGAGTTAATATTTTTAACACCACTAGTTGTTCTAATTGGCTTCTCAATCGAATCTCGAATAAATCTAGACTTCATATTTAATACGAGATACGAACTCTCAATATACGATGTAAATAATCTAAGCCTCATTAAGTATCCAGCAAAGGCAAAACCTTCCATTTCGCCTCTTATGATTGCTGCTGTTCCGACTAGGGATTCGCTACCATTAGATCTGATTATTAATAGATCACCTCTTTGAAGATCAAGATCCTGTATCTCCCTAATTGTTAAGTCTGTGGATTTAAGGTCTTGAACATCGATCTCGCCATTAATCAAATTGGGTATTCGGAGAATCCCTGTGTTTCCTAATCCATAATCGCATTTCTTAGAAGTACCATATCTTATAGATGATAACAAAGATTGCAATCTCACCCACTCCCATCCTCCTGGCAACTCATAAGGAATCTCATCATCCAAGATCGGAGGCAAAGGCTTCTCTTTCTTGATTTTCTTTTCTGCAATTAGTTTTTCTTTCTCTTCTTGGATGTGTTGCAGGAGTTGGACTGCCGGTTCTACATCAGGATTAGCCTCTCGCCACTTTTGGGTGAGCTTGCCTTGCACAGCAAGTTGGAGGATGGTTTCTCGGAGTTTTTTGACGTTATCGAGTTCATCGAGCGTGTCGGTGAAGTTGTCTTGTAGTAGGTTCCAGTGCTTCTGATCTCCCGACTCGGTTAGGTGATGTAGAGAAGACACCACAAACTGGTGCTTCTTCTCCAACCGCTCTTTAGACAAGCGATTGAGTGAATCAACTTCTTCCTTGAGCTGATCAACAATCCGAACGATTTCTTTTTGTTCTTCGAGGGGAGGAAGGGGTAATACTAGATTATTTAAGATACCTTTTGTGACATGCTTCAACCCAACACCCCCTTGAGCCTGCCTTATTAACTCATTCAATTGACTATTAATTGTTGCTTTGTAGAACTGATCAAATGTCAATTCAGAGTAAAATTCGCACTTGTTAATGTGTTGATTTAATGCTCCAACAGGGCCTTGCCAAATAAAGGCTCCAAAAGAAGTCCCTGGGGTTCCAGACCAACTTATCAAAAATGTTCCTTTATCTACTTTGTGTCTAAAATCAAGCTTACCATTGTAATAATTGAAGTTAGCATTTGAATTATTTAGATTTTGAATTCGGATAATTGGCAAGCCTGAATCCGACCATTCGGTGCTTTTAAATGCTCTACCATTATACATGTGAATAAGATCACCAAGTTTTACCCATTCCCACGAATTAGGTTTTTCAAAAGGAAGCTGATCAATCTCTGATAATGGCCTTTCCTTCTTGATTTTCTTGTCAATAATTAGCCTTTCTTTCTCTTCTCTTGTTTTTTCTAGCAACACTGAAGCAGGTTCTAAATCAGGATGCTCTTCCCTCCATTTCTTCGTCAACTTTCCTTGTACAGCAAGCTGTAGTACTAGGTCCATCATCTTTTCAGCATTGAAAGGGTGTCGGGTCAGTTCGGGAAAGTGTTGTAGAAGTAGCATCAGCTGAGAGCTTCGTTGAGTACAGACTTAATTTGCTCCTGCACCTTTAACAAGTCTGCCTGTGCAGCCTGGTACTGGCTGAGTAGTTCATTGGGATCTCCCAAGCTGGCCTCTTCACTGTGAGGATTCTTGATATCGAGATTGTAGTCTCTGCCTCTGATCTCTTCAAAAGGTACGCACCACGCCTGTTCGTTTTCCATCCGTGCACCCCACCACGCCTTTTCCGTATCAAACTCTTTGATGTTGATCGGCTTGGTCTTATTGTAGCTTTTTACCCCAGATGGGTATGGATGCTCATAGTACCAAGTCTCCTGCGTGGTTTTCCCTTTGGTGAAAAAAAGTAGATTAGTCTTAATCCCCGTGTAAGGGTTGAATACTCCATTCGGCAGTCTAACGACCGTGTGTAGATCACACTTCGTCATCAGCTCTTCCTTGATGCGGGTTTTCACCCCCTCACCAAAGAGGGTGCCATCGGGGAGTACGACAGCAGCTCGGCCTCCATCTTTTAGTAGCCGAATAATCAAGGCAAGAAACAGGTCTGCCGTCTCCTTGGTGCGGAACTTTTGAGGAAAGTTGGTCTCCGTGCCGTCTTCCTCTGTTCCCCCAAAGGGTGGGTTGGATAGCACTACATCCACCCGATCACCCGCACCCCAGTCCGTAAAAGGTCGTGTGAGGTAGTTGTCTCTCTTCACTACAGGTACATCCAGCCCATGCAGCATCAGGTTCGTTGTGGCCAGCATATG
>CAZZHO010000266.1:0-1816 GCA_964653795.1 uncultured Roseivirgaceae bacterium
AACTTTAGACATTACTCAAGCATTTTGAAAAATGGAACGCAAATATCGGCAAATGCTGGCGAAATCAAAATAATTATAACTTTATTTTAAAGCCGTACGGACAGTGTCTACAGCCGTTTTTGCAGCAGTATCCTCTTTTCTTATGATAGGCCTCTGTAAATACCAAAAACCCTTCTGGCGTGTAGTAGAAATCTTCCTGATCCAATCCCCTTCTTTCCTTTGACTTCATTTCTTAGTCCATTAAGCTCTAGTGTTCTTCGACTTCTTCAATACCTTTGAAAAAGGTTTATCATAAAACCGAATTATAACCCCAAAGATAGACTACAGATGATACACGAATCAACATTGACAAGCGAAGACCTCATAAAACTGGAAGATGAGAAAGGTGCCCACAATTATCACCCCCTTCCTGTGGTATTAGCAAAAGGAGAAGGTGTCCATGTTTGGGATGTAGAAGGAAAGAAATATTACGATTTCTTGTCTGCTTACAGTGCCGTAAACCAGGGTCACTGCCATCCAAAAATTGTAGGAGCACTAAAGGATCAGGCTGAGACATTGACACTGACATCAAGAGCCTTTTATAATGATGTCCTAGGAAGATATGAAGCCTTCATTACCGATTACTTCGGTTTTGACAAGGTACTACCCATGAATACCGGAGCAGAAGGTGTTGAAACGGCCATAAAATTGGCTCGTAAGTGGGGCTACGAGAAAAAAGGCATCGATGAAGATAAAGCTCAGATCATTGTCTTCGAACAAAACTTCCATGGCCGAACTACCACTATTATATCCTTTTCAAATGACGAGGATGCCAGAAAGAACTTTGGCCCTTATACTCCTGGGTTTTTAAAGGTGCCTTACAATGACCTAAGCGCTCTAGAAGATGCGCTTGATAAAGAAAATGTGGTGGGCGTCTTGGTGGAGCCTATTCAAGGTGAAGCAGGAGTGAATGTGCCAGATGCTGATTTCATCCCTGGTATCAAGTCGCTTTGTGAAAAGTATGAGGTGCTCTTCATAGCAGACGAAATACAAACAGGCGTTGCCCGTACAGGTAGTCTTATCAGAGTTTGCGGTGATTGCAACTGCGAGGCGAAGTGTGAAAGAGGCGAAACTTATTCTAAGCCTGACATCCTGATTTTAGGTAAAGCCATTTCCGGAGGTGTATATCCCGTGTCAGCAGTCCTTGCTGACAATGAGGTAATGGATGTCATCAAACCTGGACAGCATGGTTCCACATTCGGAGGAAATCCATTGGCCTGTAAAGTAGCGATGGCCGCCCTAGAAGTCGTGGATGATGAAAAGCTCACCCAAAATGCGAGAAAGCTAGGGGAGATCTTCAGAAACAGAATGCAAGCGACAGTCGAAAGAAACGACCTTGCCAAATCTGTAAGAGGAAAAGGACTTTTGAATGCACTGTTGATCAATGATACACCTGAAAGCTCTACAGCCTGGGATATCTGTGTTGCTTTAAAGGAGAATGGCCTACTGGCTAAGCCTACACATGGTAACATCATTCGCTTTGCTCCTCCTTTAGTAATGACCCAAGAGCAACTACACGAATGTTGTGATATAATAGATAAGACTTTAGACCAGTTTCAAAAAGGCGCTTGATCTCAGCACTTAGAAAATATCTAAAACTAAATGTGCCCATGGCTTTTGTCATGGGCCTATTGGTTTTATGGTCTTGTCAACAAAAAAGCAAACCCATTTCTTTCTCGATAGAAGAGCAGCAATCAGGGACGGATGCGCTACTGATTGGCGTTTCGATATTGTCTGAAGAGTCCATCTGGATGAGCGGTACGAAGAGCACCGTCAT
>CAZZHO010000266.1:1916-4828 GCA_964653795.1 uncultured Roseivirgaceae bacterium
GAAGGGCTGGCTTACGGAGATGCCTTTGATGAGTCTCCGTACCTATTGAAAACATCTGATGGTGGAAAGTCCTGGGAAAGAATTGATGCCTCCTCCCTGCCAGAAGCCAATGAAGGTGAAGGCGGGTTTGCCTCAAGTGGCAGCTGCATCGATGTAGGAGAAGGTGGGAAAGCATGGGTTGGTACCGGAGCTGGGGGTTCTGCACGCGTCATCAAAACCTCCGACTATGGCGAATCCTGGGAAGCTTATGAGTCTCCTATGGTAAGAGGTGAGTTTGCTGGTATTACTTCCATTCACTTTAGGAATGATCAAAATGGTATGATCGCTGGAGGAGACCTGACGGATACTGAAGGCTACACTGAAAATATTGCTTTTAGCCAGGATGCGGGCGAAACCTGGGACCTAGCTAGTACACCCAATACAGTAGGCGCCTTTTATGGTAGTGACTTTATTAAAATCGGAAATAGAGAAATCGCCTTGGTATGTGGGCCCAATGGTGCTGATCTTAGTTTAGATGGTGGCAATACCTGGAACACCATTTTAGAAGACAACCTATGGGTTACCGACCTTCATCCGTCTGGATTGGGATGGGTTGCCGGCAGGGATGGTAAAATTTTTAAAATAGTTTTTAACCAGTAAAATGAAATCATATCCTTCTCTTGCTCAAGGCTGGGCTTTATTCTTGATCTACGTCCTCTTCACAGCATTAGCCACATTCTTAGTTATGGCTATTTCTGGGAATGGATTAGAAGGATCTTCGGCATCCTTTCTTCTTGCCTATACTCTCGCCGGCTTATTTACAATCTTATATGGGATACTGAAGTCTGGCCAACGTCTGGTTCCAGTCATAGGAGAAATTTCAAAATCCAGTTATCTTATTTTCCCTTTATCACTTATCTCAGCTCTACTTATTGGCGCTATAGTCAATCCTCTTGCAACGCTAATTCCAGGATCAGAGATTCTTGATGAAATGTTGCGCGGTGCTAACATAAAAGATGACTGGACCTCCTTCGTCGCACTAGCTGTCGCCGCTCCAATAATTGAAGAGTTCCTTTTTCGCGGTATTATTCTAGAAGGTTTTTTAAAGAACTATGACCCTAAAAGAGCTATCATTCAATCTTCTGCCATATTTGGAGTATTTCATCTTAACCCATGGCAATTCCTCATTGCTTTTGCATTGGGTTTATTACTCGGCTGGCTCTATTACCGCACCAGATCATTATTACCCTGTTTATTTGTTCATTTTGGAAATAATCTATTGGCCTTCCTCGCATACATCTATATAGAGGACGATGGTAAAACTCTCTTTGACCTTTTCCCTATACCCTATATTGTTCTTGGGATAATCCTTGCTGGTGTAGGGCTATACTTTGGCATAAAAGCATTGGACAAGTTGATGGCACCAGAACAGCAACTCATCGAAATCAATTCTGAAGAAAATGAACCGGAGACCGAGACGGAATAGAGCCAGTCAGGCGGTAAGAGACCTGACACAGGAGACCATTGTCACAACGGATGACTTCATCTTCCCTTTGTTTCTTTTGGAAGATCCCAAAAAGAAGGTTGAGGTGGACTCTATGCCTGGGATATTCAGGCTGGGGATAGAGCAAATGCTAGGTGAGATAGAAGCCTGTCTGCAACTGGGCATAAATGCTTTCGATGTATTCCCGGTAGTGGATGAAAAACACAAAGACAAGTTCGCAACCAAAAGCTATGATCCGAACTTCTTTTACCTGCAAGCCTTAAAGCGCATCAAACAGGAATTCCCAGAAGCACTGATTATGACAGATGTGGCGATGGACCCTTACAGCTCCGATGGTCACGATGGCATTGTGGAAGATGGCAAAATCATCAACGATGATACGCTCGAAGTACTCGGTAAAATGGCTTTGGCACAGGCGGATACCGGCATTGACCTCATAGGTCCTTCTGACATGATGGATGGCAGAGTAGGCTTTATCAGAGATGCTTTGGATAGAAACGGCTATTCTGAAGTGGGCATCATGAGCTACACAGCCAAATACGCCAGCGGATTCTACGGTCCTTTCCGCGATGCCTTGGATTCAGCACCCAAGTTTGGTGACAAGAAGACCTATCAGATGAATCCAGCGAACAAAGCAGAAGCAATCGTTGAAGCTGAATTGGATTATGGCGAAGGTGCCGATATGATGATGGTAAAGCCGGCGTTGGCCTATCTGGATGTGATCAGTGACCTGAAAAGAAGCTTCCCAATTCCTATTGCTGCTTACAATGTGTCAGGAGAGTACTCTATGCTAAAAGCAAGTGCTGAAAAAGGATGGCTGGACTATGATAAGGTAATGGTGGAAACGCTGACCTCCATCAAAAGAGCTGGCGCTGATATCATCTTGACGTATGCTGCGAAGGAGTTTGCAGAGCTAGGCAAATAGTATTTTCAGATTACTCTTTATAGAGGGTGCAGCGTGTAAAAGGTTTCTTTTGGATCGCGGCGATGCGCCTGGGGATGACGGAACGGAGTAATTGAGCCACGTTATGCCAATGGGCAAGGAAGATATCTCTTGAAAGCTGCGATATGACAATTATGGATGAGAAACCTTACTCGAAGAGGTCTTCTTCGCGCTCGAGCATCAGGATAGAGCTCTGCGGCACGATGAAGTACTTTTCGCCTTTGTACTGCACTTCGAAGGCTCCCTTTTGAAGGAAGATCGCTAAATCACCTTCCTGCGCTTGCAACGGAACGTATTTGACTTTTTCCTCATCGGGCTTCCAGGACTCATCTTCGTCCATCGGTAGCGGAATGGGGTAACCGGGACCGGCTTTTACGATGTAGCCACTCTGCACACGCTCCTTCTCCTGAACACCGGGAGGAAGGAAAATGCCAGATGAGGTCTTCTCATCTTCTTTTTTAGGCTTAATCAAAACGCGATCACCTA
>CAZZHO010000267.1:0-4679 GCA_964653795.1 uncultured Roseivirgaceae bacterium
TGCCCATTTGTATTATATGCATGAAGAGACGGATTCTGGCGGGGAGAATAACCAGTAGAATGATTGTATTGACGGTTTTCTTTTTTGGTTGTGTTGAAAAACAATCAGACGAGAAAGTAGTCTTTGAACTAGAGGCACAGAAACTTATCGAAAGCTACCACAACGATAAAGAGGCATCTGATGTAAAGTACCTCAACAAGGTATTGACAGTCCGAGGTATTACTCAATCGGTAGTAGTGAAAAACGGATATATCAGTTCGATCATCATCGGCACCGAAAATGAGAAGTCTGGGGTCGTTTCTACATTCTTTTCAAGAGATCGTCCGAAAGAGGGGGCCGTTGTTCCCGGGGAAGAAATAAGGGTAAGGGGCTTATGCTCCGGGATTCTTTATGACGTCCTTTTAACAAACTCAGAACTACTCAATAAAAATTTAGCGCAATGAGAATATTAGCATTTATCTTTCTTGGATCGCTTTTACCAGCTAAAGAGACGCAACTATTTTCTGTATCAGAAGGAGAAGTGAAATTCACTTCAAACGCGCCCCTGGAGCTTATACAAGCGAAAACTTATCAAATATTTGGTTTGGTAAATACAGAGGAAAATACCTTTGCTTTTAAGGTCCCGATGGCTTCCTTCGAGGGTTTCAACTCACCTCTGCAAAGAGAGCATTTCAACGAAAACTATGTAGAATCCTCCAAGTATCCATCCAGTATATTCAAAGGACGGATATTAGAAGATATTGATCTATCAAAAGATGGTTTTTACGATAACATACCTGTAAGAGGAAAATTTTCTCTTCATGGCATTGAGAGAGAACGTGAGTTGCTTTCCGACATTACCGTGAAGCATGGAGAAATCAGAATAGAGTCTTCTTTCCTGGTACCTCTTGTGGATCATAATATCAAAATACCCAGTGTGGTCAGGCGAAAGCTTGCCACTCAAATAAATGTTTTCCTCGACGTAACCATGACTCCTCGATAAGTCAACAACAACCAACAACGTGAAATCAAAATTATTAGAATACTCCATTGAGTTTGTCATCATATTCGTCAGTTTGTTCCTGACTTTCGAGCTTGAGAACTACGGTGAGGACCAAAACAATCGTCAAAAAGAAGAACTCTATTTGGCGAGTCTCGAGAAGGACCTGGAGAAGGATATCAATCAGCTTAATAGAAGGATTCAGGACTATGACAGCAAAATCGAAGCAGGCTATTCACTTCTATTTCATTTGCTGAAATATCCCAATATTGATAAAGACTCATTAGGATATTTTTACTCCCAAGCCTTACAATACAATTTTCAATACAATCCGGTCAACAACACTTTTGTAAGTCTTAAATCCAGCGGCGATCTTAAACTACTAATTAACCCAACACTTAAAATCCTTTTATCCGAATTGGACAAGTCATATAAGAGCACCTTGGCATCCGGGGTTTCCTACAGCGACTTCATGAATGGAATTTTATGGATAGGCTACTTATCAGAGAACACTGATAGCAGGTCAGGATCACTCACTATTTCATTTGAATCAGATGAGCAAGTTCGGGAATACTACAACCTCGCTTCCCACGCTATTAAGCTTCTGGAAGAATACCAGTACTCCATCCAGGGTACTTTAAAAAAGGCCTTGGAGGTGCAGACTGCTATTAAAGAGGAAATGGAAATCAGATCTATCCAATCTATGGCCGTGGAAGCGCCAGATGATGACCTAAGTTTAGACGATCTGTAGATACCTACTCCGCTACCGGAATCAGACCAAAACCTTCTCTAGAATACGCTTGGTGATAAGATAGGTAGGTTTGATACCATCCAATCCTAAACTACCGGAGGCAAGGGTACTTCCAGTTTTTAGAGGGTTGTCTGAGGCATAGTAGGCATAGCAAACTTTTACCTCATCGCTTATACTCTTCCTGATTTTCGCTGCAGATTGAATGGCTTTCTGATAATGTGCCCCCTCCATCTCAAGACCAACAGCATTCCAGGTACTGGTCAGGAAGTGTGTCAGTATATCGTGGTTTTGGAGCGATGTACCCAAGACCGTTATCATAGTCCCTTCGAAGACCGGCAAACCACAATCTTCAAAATCCGAAGAAGTCAGCTCATTGTTGATAGGGTAGTTGTCAGCAGTCCCTTCAAAAACATGGGCAGTAGGTATCATAAGATCACCTTTTTCCCCTTCCAAAATGCCTGCTTTACCCATAATAGAAACTGACTTCACATCTGGATTGAATAATTGGCCTTCATGCTCAAAAGGCTTTAATAGTTCCTCCAGGCATTCGTAAGCTTGTTCACCGAAAGCATAGTCCATGACGACCAGTACGGAATTAGGTTCAGCAAACTGTTCTATCTCTAAGTCCTTAGGAAGTCTATTAGGATCAATTTTGCTGGTATCTATGACTTGGACGGTTAGATTGGTACCAGAAGTATCTTTTATTTCAATAAGTCCATTTTCGAGAGCATATTCAAAAATCCTTTCTCTCATTTCGCCATTCTCGGGCTTACTCGTTTTCTCAGCCAGCGCCTCAATGCTTTCAAACTCCGAATCCCCAGCTAAAGCCTGACAGCCGTATAATGTATTCATCACACTGTGCAGGTTCGCACTGATGATATGCATGGGACGATCAATCCAATCATTCTCGAATAGCGTGTTTTTGATTTGATCGGACCATTTTTCACCGTAGGTATGTTGTCCTACTATGTCTCTTAAATGACGTGAAAAACTGATCTCCTTATCCTTTTGAGATCGCTCCTCTGCTATGGCAATTCTTCCAAGGTGATAGACGATGTGATGAAGGCTGTTTTCCACATTACTGCTCTGGAATTTCTCCAATGCGGTTCTTGTCTCTTCCAGTGTTCTACCAAGAATGTTGCTGAGATAAACTGAAGCTTTATCCTCATCTACTTCATTCTCCTGTCCCTCTACCCGAACAACTTCTTCTAATCTTTTCCAGTCTTCATTCAGCTCTCCCTTGGCAGTGAGGCAATGATTCTTGATCTTATCTGCTTCGATAAACAGGAAAGTAAGGTGCGTAAGAATGTCGTAAATATCACTTCTACCCCTGGTCATCTCTATGTACATCCGATCCGAATCGATTCTGTAACAATTGCGTCGACGCTTGATGGGAATATGCAATTCATAGCCTGAGTCCTCAAACCCTTCCCTGGCAATTAGCTTTATAATCCGGCACTCCTCAATACCATGTGGCAATCTCTCCAAGACATATAGGAGACCATCCAACTCCACTCGCTCCGTATCACGCATCGCACCATAAATCTCAGGATTCAGGTCACGAAGAGATTCAACCAATGATCTACCAGATACACCCATAGGTTTATAGCTGCCGCGTATAAACAAGTGTCTCATGGTGATGTAAAGGCGCTCTATTGCCGCTCTTGATTCTCTTGTGCGTTTCTTATCCGTCATATTTTGGAGTTGGATTCCACACCAAAGTTACGCTGATCCTTCGCTAATGATCTTTCCTAAATATTAAAAATGAAAAAAGCAGCTTTTATGAAGCTGCTTTCGATCTATTTGAAAACCTGTCTGATTCTACTTTATAAGTACTCTTTTCGTTTGCAGCTCAGCCCCTTCTTGCCTTACCCTCAATATATATGTACCTCGTCTCAAGGCGCCATCTGGTACATTGAGCCTGTAAGCACTACTAAAATCTGTAGCATTTACCTTTTCATCGTGCACATTTCTACCCAACATATCAAATAATTGCATTTCAATAGGCTGCGCCAGGTTATTAGTTTCGACTGATACGTTGATATTATCTGCAGAAGCTGGATTAGGGAAAACTGCAACTTCAAAAACCTTTTCAAAAACCTCATACTGAACGGAAATAATAGATGAATATTCAAACTTTCCATCGAAATCAACCTGTCTTAACCTGTAGTAGTTAATTCCGGGTACAGGTTCATAATCAGTATAATCATATTCTACAATTTCCTCCGTATCTCCGTTCCCCTCAACGAATCCTATCATCTCAAAGCCTCCGCTTTCGGTGGCCCATTCTATCTCGAAACCTTCATTGTTAATCTCCACAGCAGTGGCCCATTCAAGCTGCACTCTTGTATCAACCTGCTTTCCAGAAAAGTATAACAATTCTACTGGTGTCGTGACAGATACACCTCCCATAGTCACAGAACTAAAAGAAGTGAGTCCTTGCCAGGTCATTCTGTTATTCGCGACATCTAATGTGAAAGAAGAGAAATCCGAGGTATCCGCGTCTACACCAAATTTAATTGGGACTAAATCAGCCTCACTTCCTCCAGCCACATCTGCATCTACATACTCCATAGTGATATCAAAAGTAGCAGTTGCAACGCCAGATTGCGTAAAGGTCCAATACCTCGATATATGGGCTGATCCATCATCAATACTATTCCACCTACTATCGGTGATGTTCACTTCCACTGTTGGTGATGTCCCAGTAAGAACAGAAGGAGTGAAAGTGAATGGAGCATAGTCTCCAGATGCATCACCTACTGGGTAGACATAGCTTGTCCCGGCGGTAACAGACCGTCTCACCGTTCCGCTGCCATCTGCCTGGATGTAGCTCGTATTGTTCCCTGGGCTGACGATGGCACCTGCGGCTGAGTTGGAAATAATCAGCACCTCGCTACCCAGTATGAGATCATTCTGAGAAAGTGTAAGTACATTCATAACTTCCAC
>CAZZHO010000268.1:0-4663 GCA_964653795.1 uncultured Roseivirgaceae bacterium
TGTCGATTTTATCAAAACCGACAAATTGCATCAGACTATCAACTAAAGAAGAGTCAGGCCTGACCGGTACTTTGTCCGGTCCAAAACCCCAAATGTTGACCAAAGGACCAATAGTTGGATCGAAAGCACCGCTGGTTTTCTCTACGATCTCGGCACTTTTTGTAAGGATCGGATAAAAAATCCCACTTTGGTAGGCGAATGAATCTGTCTTATTGAAAATTGAGATTTCTGAATCAGGAATGTAAGTAGACAAAGAATTATTGAAGGCGATAAGCACTGAATCGATATCAGACTTAAACTCCACCGAAATGTTTGAAATAATCTTCACGCTGTACGGTACCGTGCCCATGGTGGTGCCAACGAATTCAAACTCCTGTATACTGGGCTTAGAATTTATTCTTATGATATAAACGACAAGAGCTGCGAATGCAATTACTCCAAAAACCCGCGCTTTCGGCATCTTCATTTTTGATGCGAAATTACTCAAATCAAATCCCTTGAACAGAGGTAAAGCTGAGACTATTAAAAGACCTTATTCATTAACTTTTTCAGTGGATTTTTCAGCCTTCAGTTGAAAATTTCCAATTCTCTCCAGTAAGTCATCTGCAATTTCAGTAACACGTTTTGATTGCTGTGTGAAGCTATTCATCCCAGCTGATAGCTCACTGGCAGCTGTTGCGCCCTGCTCGGTTCCTGCCGCGGCTTCTTCTGCGATTACCACAATGCTATTCATAGAATTTACAACACCTGATAGATCAGTTTTCTGTTGGTTTGTAGAATCCACGATCAACTCCGAATTTGAAAGAGCTTCCTGATAATACTTCGCCATATCCCTGAAAGAAACGATCGAATTTTTGGTAACTTCCTCACCCTCTTTGATACTTTGATCCATGTTTTGAATTAATCTCAAAGTAACCTCTGTCAGCTCCTGAACATTAAGTATTTGCTCCTCAATTTCAGAAACGGAACGCTTCGAATCTTCTGCAAGCTTTCGTATCTCTTGGGCAACTACAGCAAAACCGCGTCCCACTTCTCCTGCGTGCGCCGCCTCGATTGAGGCATTCAGTGCTAACAAATTTGTTTGAGTAGCTATATCCTTTATAAAGCCCACAACACTCGAAATAGATTGTGATT
Source organism: uncultured Roseivirgaceae bacterium (assembly GCA_964653795.1). Classification (GTDB taxonomy): domain Bacteria; phylum Bacteroidota; class Bacteroidia; order Cytophagales; family Cyclobacteriaceae; genus JAWPMT01. Next base: position 1,135 of record CAZZHO010000268.1, read on the forward strand.
TTTCCCTCAGTTTATCCATAGCAGCCGTGGATTTTCTCGAAAAATCAAGAATGTCTATCATATTACGGTCAAGCCTATTCATCTCACTTGTTCCGCCCTCACTTATCTCCGCGCCTTTGGAAGCTATATCTCGTATTGTTTGCGCTTGATCCCGCATTTCTTCAGATGCTTTAAGAATAGCTTCAATGATCCGACTTGAATCATCTACTTTGACTACTTGCTCCTGAGCTCCTTGACTTAGTTCTTGTACAGTGGAAGCAATCTCCGAGGTATTCTGATTCATTTCCGTACTAGAAGAAAGCATCTCTATGGAAGATTCGCCAATCGTCTTAGCACTCGTGGTGATCTCATCCAATAAAGTGGTCAAATTATCAATAGCCATATTCAAGTTATCGGCCACTAATTTCATATCACCTTTAACCTCCGCATCAAACCGGAAGGTCAAATCACCATCCGCAAGTTTCTTCAGCACATAGTTAATTTGATTGAAAGGAAGTAAAACAGAATCAAAAAGACTGTTAATAGAAACAGATAGCTCCTCCCATTCATCTTCCTTATTCTCTAATTCAATTCTGGCGCTAAAGTCTCCGGATTCCAGTGCTTTTTGAACAACATCATTCGTATCGGCTATTGCAACCCGAAGGCTTTCCGCTTGTTTCTCAAGATCAGCATTCTGAAGTTCAACTTGCTGGGTCGCTTCATGTACCCTCTCCTCCAATAGTTTTTGATTTAATTTCAGAGCATTTAGACGTAGTAAATAGATGTACCGAGCCAAAAAGAATAGAACCATGGCAACAAGAGAAATAAACCACCAGGTTTTCCAAAAGGGAGGAGTAATTCTAATACTGAGTACAGCATTTTCCTGACTTTCAACGTTATCATTATTAAGGGCTTTAACGTGAAACCGATACTCACCAGGAGACAGGTTGGTGAAGGACACCTTTGTATCACTTCCATTATCTACCCACGTATCCTGCAGCCCCTCCATCCAGTATTCATATCTGTTTTGATCCCCATTCCAGAAATTGATTCCGATAAAGTCAAAGGCAATAAAATTCTGATCATACTGGAGACTGATATCCTCTGTGTACAATATGTTTTGACCCAGGATCCCTTCATTTACAACTTCCACAGACTGATTAAATAGCTTGAAATCTGTTATATAAACTTTAGGAGGCACCAAGTTATCTCTGATGGCATTAGGGTCAATCAGATTAAAACCGTCGTTGCCCCCAAAAAGCATCTCACCACTCCGCAGTTTCAGTCGTGATCTGGCATTGAATTGGGTTCCTTGAATTCCACTACCCAGTCCATAATTTTTGAAAATCTCCTGCTCTGGATCAAATCTACTCAAGCCATTATTGGTACTCAGCCAAAGAAAGCCTCTGTTATCTTCCAGAACTCCCACGATTGCATCACTAGGAAGACCATCCTCTTTCCTGTACGTTTTGAACGTAACTCCATCGTTATTTAACAGGTTCAATCCACCTCCGAGTGTCGCTATCCACAATCTCCCTTCACTGTCAACCAGTGTCATTCCGATTTTATTACTCGCCAAATTTCCGGGTTCACCTTTCCCCACGTAAGACCTGACTCCACCTGTTGAAGAGTTCAAAACAAAAACCCCTTCTTTCTCATCTGAGAGCCAGATTTCGCCATTTTTATCTGCTCTCAGGTGATTGGCAGTCAGTGCGGAAGAAATACCAAAATATTCAGGAGGATAATTAGTAAAATCGTTGGTATTCCAGTTGTATTTGCTCAGTCCATTGCTCCATATTCCCACCCAAATGTCTCCATTTTCATCCAAGGTGAGCTGGAAAATATTATTACCCCCTAGGCTTTTAGGATCATCTGGATCATGAGAGAATTTGATGATTTGGCCGGTTTTAGGATTAAAACGATGAACACCACCCTCCCACATGCCAAGCCAAAGCCAGCCATCATTATCATATTGGACTGCCAGCACCTTATCCGTACTTATGGAATTAATATTCCCAGGTTGGTTCTTTAAATAGGTGAAAGTCTTTTTCTTTCGATCATAAAAATTAACTCCTCCTCCGTCGGTGGCAATTGCTATGGTGCCGTCTGCTGACTCAGAAAAACCGGCAACTTTATTGTTTGAAAGTACATTGGAAGTGCCAGCAGAATTGGTAAAAAGATCAAAAGCATACTTCTCTTTGACATACAGAGAAATTCCACCAAGACGAGTTGCTAGCCAGATATTACCATTCTTGTCCTGTAAAATATTAGTCAGAATATCGCTATTCAGACTGAACCTATTATTTGCCTCATTTAGATATACTTCAAAACTATTTGAAGACTCATTGAAAATATTCAGACCACCATCAGTGGCAAGCCATATTTCACCTTCATACGTTTCGATGATACCTTGGACAAAATTGTTAGATAAACTATTTGGGTTATCTGCATTATGATCGAAGTAATCTAACTCGCCCGTATTTAGATTATACCTGGTCAACCCCTTAGAGAAGTGGCCTATCCAGGCACGATCTTGGCTATCGAATGCTATTGAACGAACCTCGTCATCAGCTAATTGCAAGGGTGAATTTTCTTCAGCACTGTAATTCAGAAAAACGTTGGTATTTGGATTAAATCGACTTAAACCCTTGTCAGTTCCAATCCAAATCTCACCTGATGGATGTTCCGTTATACATTTTACTTCACCTGCAACCAACGAGTTCTGATCATAGGCGTCATGTCTGAAATTTAAAAAATCATCTGTATCAGGTCTATAAAGTGACAATCCACCACTAGAACCTAACCATAGTCTACCACTAGCATCGAATAGAATAGCACAGATGTTATCGCCTAAAAGGGAATTATCGTTCCTTGGGTCCGTGACGTATCTTCGAAATTGTTCTTGTCTCCTGTCATATCTGGTCAGGCCCAAGTCTGAGCCAAGCCAAATGATACCATCATCATCTTCCTCAATGGCAAGAATACGATTGTCCAATAGACTATTGTCATCGTCATGTTTGCGCTGTAAAGTTTTAAATCCTACTCCATCATAGATACTAAGACCATCGTCAGTACCTATCAACGTAAAACCCAAATCATCGACATGTAAGCCAATCGTATTGCTATGGGCAAGTCCTTCGGAGGTACTGTAACTATCAAATCTCAAATTCTGACAGATTCCAGTATTGATACCGATCAAAATCGGGATAATGAGGCAAATTCGTTTCTTAATCACTTCTAACTTACAATTCCTATCAAAAGCTATGTATTAAACCTTTTCATATCTTATGAAATGAAGTAAAGCAGGTTATTACCAAACTCAACAGGAATTAATGACTAATGTTAACTTCAGAATTTATGTAAGTGATTCCATCTGCCATGGAGATTGGGGATTTGGAAATCAGCAATAATCAAAAAGAAAAATTGATTTAATCTTAAAACTTCAGGCTTTCGGAATCTTACTTTTATCACAAACTCAATACACAGAACAGTTGGTAAGAGCTTATTTAGAAAGATCCGAATACCAATGACTGGAGGCCTCGGTAAGTAA
>CAZZHO010000269.1:0-2081 GCA_964653795.1 uncultured Roseivirgaceae bacterium
CCAATAGGTTCAGTATGGTCCTACTTTGTTTGGGTGACTCCTGAAGGTACTGACTGGTTGATGCTGCTGGCAGTGGGTATATTGACCCAAATTGCTCAGTTTTTCCTTACGAAATCTTACCAATCTGAGGAGGTGTCGAAAGTCTCCATTCTGAATTATCTGGGTTTGATTTATGCCTTACTGTTTGGCTACTTGATTTTTGATGAGAGCTTCAATTTATTGACCTATGCTGGTATGGGACTGGTGTTGGTGGGAGTAATAGCCAACGTAATTTATAAAGGCAGAATTCAGAAAGGCGCTTGATTCTGTAAGAGTCGATATACTGGTAAGTGCTCTTGCGGTTCAGTAGGGATGATGAATTCCTCACAATAAAAGACGTCTAATTTCAGATCCACACTTTCTCCTCTTCCGATTAAAATAGGATCCAGTGCTCTGACTTGCTTGAAGAATGGCGTCAAATGAGAGGTAGGTTCACCATGTTCTTTATGATAGCGCACATAGATAGCGTCTTTTCCAAGTAGCTTCTTTGGATCGAAGAAATAAGCATGATTGCGAGGGTCACGATGGAACGTGATGATATCTTTCTCTCCTTTCAAAGGCCAGTCGATCTTACCTGTTTGCCACCACTTTTCAGAGGCGACGAAGATGTTTTCATCTTCCAACCAACCTTCTTGCTTAAACCTTTCTTTGATCTGATAAAAGTCTATTCCTTCAATTGTCGGGTCTGTTGTGTTGCCAAACCAGCTTCCGACTACCTTAGGTCCTGCCACGCTCCAAAATCCGGTGGTCATGTGGATGATCAAGGCCAAACTGGTAATTACGGTGAATAATACAGATCCTCGAATCCATCTTTTGATTAAGATGCTTCCGGTTTCTAATCTTCGGGTGGCCATTACTCCCAGTAGTGGAAAAAGCATTAGGTAGCCGGGCGCCTGCCAGTGGAAATGAAATCCGATTCTGGACACGAGGGCAATGGCTGTGAAAAAGGCGATTGGTAATACCGCGCACCAGAAAAGAAAAGAATGTCGATCATCGGTAGACTTGCCAGCTTTGAATAGTTGGATGATTAGCGGTAACCATATCCAAGGAGCCAACCAACCGACTTGACCAATTAAACTGCGGCCCAATCTGGCGAGGTTGATCTCTCTGCCTCCAGCTCTACCTCCCTGAAAATTGAAGGAAACCCATTCGTGTTGGCTGTTCCAGTAAAAAACCGGGAATAGACAAAGCAGAGCAATGATCAGAGCCAAATAGGGGCCAGGGTGCATAAGCCACTTTCGGCGTTCTTTGTTAACCAGCACAAATAGGAATGTGGAGGCAATCAAGAAAAGTGCGTGATACTTACTGAGGGCGGTGAGCCCAAGACTTAAGCCGATACCTATCCAGGGTAATATGCTTTTAGGCTCATTATTAAACAAGACATTGATCAGAAGGTAGGAGGTGAGGAGCCAGAAGAATATCAAAGGCGCATCTGGCTGAAACCAGGCAGCGATGGGAACCGTGAAGACGATACTCACATTAAGTAGCAGTATCGCATAGAATCCAGATTTCTCATCAAATAGCTTTTTAGTAAGTAGGAAGAGCAACCAGGAGGATCCTGCAAATAACAACACCGCAGGTAACCTCAATCCAAAGTTGGAAAGACCCACTAGTTTGGTGCTTAGAGCACTTAGCCAGAAAAATAGTGGAGGTTGATCAAAGTAACTCCAATCCAGGAATTGAGTTCCGCGCCAGTAGTAAGACTCTCCGACTCCCAGGCCGGTAAAAGCAGCGATGTAGAGTCGCACCAATCCTGTCAATAGGATCAATGCGATGGTCTTGTCTCTCGGTGATTGGAGGAACTTCATAGATCTGAGCTCAAAGATGGAAACCCCTCAAGCTCGAAGCAAATGCAAATGCAAAATAGACGGGACTGTGGGTAGAGGGTGGCCGGCATTGCCTTGGGGAAGGCGCGACTATCAGTAGATGCTGGTGAAAATGGTTGTCTCCAACAAGATTTTCGTTTGAGGAATTTGCCAGTTGGAATAAATTTGAAGCTGCATAACATTAACAATCTACCAAATGGGAAGAGCATTCGAATA
>CAZZHO010000269.1:2181-4627 GCA_964653795.1 uncultured Roseivirgaceae bacterium
GAGTTGATAGATGGTGGCCTGGAAGAAATAGAGGAGAATGAAGGGATGATCTATGCTTATGCGGACTACACTGATTATGGTTCCCTTGCCAAGTTGATAGAGGATAAAGAGATAGAGATCAAAAAATCTGGATTGAAGCGCTATGCCACCACTCCTGTGGAATACTCTGAAGAGCAACTCGAGGAGATCGAGAAGATGCTCGACAAGATCGAGGAGGACGATGATGTACAGGCTGTTTACACCAATATTGGTTGAGTGACGGACTTTAACCTTCCGAAGTGTATTGATATCCTGGAAAGAACGGTACCTACCATTGAAAGCCTGGTGACTGGTCTTCCTGCGGAGATTGTGAATACGAATGAGGGAGGAGATAGTTGGAGCTGCTATGACGTCTTAGGCCATTTGATCCATGGCGAAAAGACAGATTGGATTCCTCGTTTGGATATCATATTGAATGCAGAGGACAAGCGATTCGAGCCTTTCGATCGCTTTGCGCAGGAGCGAGACAGTGTCGGAAAAAGCTTCGAGCAACTGCTAGTAGAGTTCAAAACTTTGAGAGTAGAGAATATCTCAAAGCTCAGAGCTTTCAATCTTACTTCTGAAGATTTCGGGAAGGAAGGAATTCATCCAGAGTTTGGTCCAGTTACCATTGAAAATTTATTGTCTGCCTGGACTGCCCACGATTTGGGGCATATCTATCAGATGTCCAGGGTGATAGCCAAGCAGTTTAAAGATGGGTGCGGTCCCTGGCCAAAATACCTGAGGATATTGACTGATTAGTCTTCTGACTCCTCTTTGTGTAGACACTTGCTCGCGAGTTTGACCATTTCTGAATCGGTAAGATCAAAATCATCGACGTTGGGAAAGGTTGAGCTGAGTTGATAGAGCATACAGTTACAATATTCAAATGCCTGCTCCTCTCCCAAATTGTCTTTACTCTCTTTGATGCAGGTCTCCTGAAAATCAGTTTTGGTTTCTTCCGACCAATTATTCTGTTCTTCCAGACAGCTAGTGGCAAGTTCCATCAGAGCATCTTCCTCCATAGAAGTTACCCCTTCCGGGGTGTCGTAGATTTCTACTAGCTTGTCCATCATACACCAACAGTATTGAATTGACTTACCTTCACCTATGGTTTTTGCTTCTTCGGAACAGACCTCAATGAAGGATTCTTTGTCTTCTTTCGACCAACCTTGAGCACATACTACCTGAAATGTAGTAATAATGGTTATGAATGTGATGCAGACTTTGCTGATAGTGTACATGGAGGATTAGTTGGTTTGCAATAGGGTAGAAGATAGGCATTTTAAAGACAAACTATCTGATTATAGCTCTTATCTCTCTAGTCTTTCACCTTAGCAATGCACTCGATTTCCACTTTAGCATCTAGTGGGAGTCTGGCAGCCTCTATGGTAGTTCTGGCGGGTTTGTGGGGAGCAAACACACTTTCATATACTGCATTCATCTCCTGAAAGTCGTTCATGTCTTTCAGATACACGTTGCATTTCAATACATGCTGCAGATCAGACCCGCAAGCCACTAAGACCGACTCAAGGTTGCGCAAAGTGATTTCAGTCTGTTTACCTACATCCTCTGTTTCAATCTTTCCATTTTCGGGATTAAGGGCTGCCTGTCCTGAGCAGTAAATTCTGTTTTCGTCGATGATGGCTTGAGAATAGGGGCCTACTGCTTGTGGTGCCTTGTCTGTATAAATCTTTTGCATACGACTAATTTCTCAATCTTTATGAAAACAAAAAAGCCAGCTGTTGTAGCTGGCTTTTGATTCTTTGCAAAGAAGTGGATTATCCTTCTCCGCCCTCAGCCGCTGCTGCTTCTTCCTCTTCTCCTTCTTCTTCGTCACCTGACTTACCTCTCATTGCTCTAGGTACTTCTACAGAACAGATGGTAACAAGTGAGCTGTTTTGAATTTCGTAATCTCCGGTTGGTAGTTCTCCAACTTTCTTGGTTTTACCAAGTTTTAGATCGTTGATGTCTACCTCGATGAAATCAGGCATGCTAGCAGGGATTGACTTCACTTTCAAGTGAGTTTGCTTCATGATCAGCTTACCCCCGTTTTGTACACCTGGAGCATTTCCTACTGTTTTCACAGGGATGTCCATTTGTACAGGCTTGTCATCAAACAACTCCAGGAAATCAGCGTGAAGGATCACCTCACTCACTGGGTGGAACTGCGCATCCTGAAGGATCGCTTTTACTTTCTTTCCTTCGATGTTCAACTCAACAAATCTTGCTTCAGGTGTGTAGATCACATCTCTGAAAAGGATCATGGGAGCGTGAAAATGTGTTTGCTCTTTTCCACCATACAATACGCATGGTACATTTCCCTCGGCTCTCAGTTGCTTAGCTTCTGAGAGCCGAGGGAAATGTACCATGCGTATTGTATGGTGGAAAAGAGCAAACGCATTTCCACGCTCCCATGATCCTTTTC
>CAZZHO010000270.1:0-4529 GCA_964653795.1 uncultured Roseivirgaceae bacterium
CGTGATTGAAAGCCTGGTTTACAAAAGTTAGACACTTCATAATGAAGATATCCAGCCTCGGATAGTTGTTGTACTGTGAGGTCATACTGGGTGGCATTTTCTTCATCCGTCAATTCGTGGAGTTTACCCTGCTTTAATCGAGAGCCGAATACCGTTTTGGGTTCTATCGTCAAGGAGTACATCGAAATGTGAGGAGGTTGGAAGGCCATCACCTCATCAAGGTCTCTTTTCCAAATTTCCAAATCATAAGGTGGGATGGCGTAGATCAGGTCACAAGAGTAGTTCTCATAGCCTACTACCTCAACAGCTTGAAGAGCCTTTCTCGCTCGATCGGCGGTATGAGCTCGATTGATTGCCTTAAGCTTATCATCGCTGAACGTTTGGATACCAATACTGAGTCTTTCAATACCCGCTTCTATCCACTGTTCAAGTTTGGCAGCGGTCATGTCTTCAGGGTTAGCTTCCAAGGTGATCTCGGCTACTTGATTTGCCTCATAATTATCGAAGATTACCGTAAGTAGGTATTTGATATCAGCAATCTCCAGAATTGAAGGAGTGCCACCACCGAAGTAGATGGTTTCAATAGGCTCCTGGCAGTAATTGGCCCTCATCTTCAGTTCCTGCCCGAGGCTCTTAATCATTGAGCCTATCGGCCTTAAGTTTGTGCTGAAGTGGAAATCACAATAGTGGCATGCTTGTGAGCAAAATGGTATGTGTATGTAGATCCCTGCCAATGGTTTCTTTTTACAAACATATTCAGTGGGCGCTAATACTCAGTGTTTTCCTGTTGCCTCTGCTTTTATCAGCTCAACCTAAGGTCATCCAGACCAATGAACAGGGTGATGTGCGAAATGATTACTATATAAATGATATTCAGAAAGAACGGATTCAAAACAAATTACTTTGGAACTGGGTAGAGCAGGGGTTTCTGTATGCTTCAATGGATTCCGTAGGATTCAATGCAGATACCACTTTCTACAATTTATGGTTAGGGCCAAAGCAAGATCTGCACAAACGCACGGCAAAAAGATTGCTTCGGAGAGAGAAAGAGTTATCCAAATACTGGAATTCAGGTTATCCTTTTGCACAAATGGTTCCGGACTCGATTTATTATTCCGGTGAAGGAAAGATCCTTACAAGTTTTAAGATTACGAAAGGACCATTAATTCTTTTTGACTCCCTTAGGGTTTTTGGGGATGTAAACTACGGTAAAAGCTATTTGCATAGTGCCGCAGGAATCAAGCCATTGGAGGAGTTCAGCGAAAGGAGGTACCAGGAAATATCAGCCCGACTTTCAAAAATGAAATCAGCCAGATTAAAACGAACTCCAGATATCGGATTTGCGGGAGGAAAGGCAACGGTCATCTTAAACCTGGAGAAGCAGAAAGCAGATAAGTTTGAGGGAATTCTTGGGATATTACCATCTCAGGAATCGAATACCACAGAGGTGACTGGCTACATCAATCTGGAATTGAATAACCTCTTTCGTTCTGGAAAGCAGTTTTATTTTAATTGGAACAGGTTCGCTCCTTCAGCTCAGTCCTTGGATTTACATTATGGGCATCCTTTTTTTCTACAATCTCCTGTAGAGCTAATAAGTAATTTCTCTCTTCTAAGACAGGATAGTCTATTTGTGAAGCGAGATTTTTCCTTGACTTTTTCATTGCCCATTAATCAGAGTATTGATTTTTTCATGACCTTAAGTACCAAAGCGAGCGACATACTTGGTGCTGAGCCTGATTCGAATTTGGGATTAGACTATAGGCTAACTGATTATCGACCGGGATTAAGAGTAGGAAACAATTTATTTAATAGAAGCTATTTGGAAGGGTTCCAGGGGCAACTTGCTTTTGGATTTGGAGACAAGCAAATTCGAAGAAATCAACTTTTCCCGATAGAAGTTTACGACACTGTAAGGTTACGTTCTTCTAATTACGAGTTGGACTTAAGTTTATCCGGCCAAAAAGTAGTAGGCAGTAAAATGACGCTTTTCTCAAAGCTACATGTTGGGCTATTGGAAGGGCAGGAAATATTAAGAAATGAATTTTATAGAATCGGAGGGCTCCGTAGCTTGAGAGGATTCAATGAAAATACCTTTTTTGCTCAACGATTTGGCAAGCTGCAATCCGAGCTCAGAATATTCTTTGAATCATCTTCTTACCTATTTGCTTTAATAGATTTAGCTACTATTGAAACTGCAGAGGATAACTTTGTCACAAATTCAATTGGAGGAGGACTATCCCTACAAATAGAGAGTGGTCATTTTGAATTTGTGTTTGCCATGGGAGCTATCGATCAGTTTGCATTTGATTTTCAATCTACTAAAGTTCATTTTGGATATTCGATTACTTTCTAGCTGGCTTATTCTTTGTTTGCTTGTTGGGCTGAACTCTTCATTTGCTCAAGTAGATACAGTAGTTATTCGAGAGTACTCCAATGCCTGGCTTTCACTGGATAGGTCAAACAGAGTTTTCCAATCATTCGATGGGGATGACATCAATGTGGGAGGCTTTTATCTTCCAAGGGAGGAAATACAAGACAATCTACTCAAGGTATGTGGTGGAGAGTTTCATTTATGGAGTGGAGGCGCCCTGGTCAAGCAACAAGAAGGGGGCTGTAGTTATTTTGGAATTGATCAACTCAATTTTCCTGACGATCGGGAGGCGATTTTTATTTCTATCTCTTCCAGCGAGATGGATGGTATATCCGTAGAACTAATAGCACTAACAGCCTCGACCAGGAAAGTAAATCCGATACTAGATAAAGACCAAGGTGTCGGACAAGTTTGGATTTGGCTTTTGCTAATATTTCTTGGGCTCATGGTCTTAGCAAAGGCCACAAATCAGGAGTTATTAAAGGAGATATTTCAACTAAAGAACTTCAATTCCAATCAAAAGCTTGAATTGGAAAATCCTTTAGGGCGGATTTCAACTATCCTCCAGATTCTGATTATTAGCATAGTTATAAGTGCAAATGGGATTTTTAGGCAACAATTTGATGAACCTTTTGTCTTGGTTTTTTTTATCGCGGGTTTTCTATTTTGTAAGGCGCTGTTAATCTTCTTGCTTTCAAGATCTTTCAATTTTGGCAAAGTTGCTTCCCTACAATTTCGGTCGTATGTGGACTTACAATCTGCAGTGCTGACCGTTTTATTTCTTTTTCATTCCACTCTCGTTTGGAGTTTAACATCTGTTTCTTGGATGTCGAGCTGGATCATATACTCTGTCTTTGCAAGTGGTGTTATCCATTTTGCATGGCTCTTTTTCTTTTTGCAGAATAGGCTAGGCTTGAGAAAACTACATTTAATTTCCTACCTTTGCGCATCTGAAATTTTCCCGACTTTCATCTTGGCCAAATGGCTGTTCTGAAGAGACAATAAATTTTGAATGAGTATGAGTGAGGAAGTGCTTTTTGCTAACAAGGAAAGAGTGACTGCAGTTAATAGTATTCTGGTTTCCCAACCAAAGCCAGAAAGTGAAAAATCGCCGTATTTTACTTTATCATCGAAGTATAATATCAAGATTGATTTCCGGCCTTTCATCGAGATAGATCCGGTGGAAGTAAAGGACTTTAGAAGGCAGAAAGTGAATATTTTAGATCATTCGGCGGTTATTTTCACGAGCCGTAACGCGGTGGATCACTTCTTCCGATTGGCTACAGAAAGTAAGGTGGAGATCCCCACTGATATGAAGTACTTCTGTATTTCTGAACAGACGGCCAATTACCTCCAGAAGTACATTGTAATTAGAAAACGAAAGATTTTCACTGGTGTCAGAACTGCTTCGGATTTAATTGAGGTATTGAAAAAGCATAAAAACGAAAAGTACATTTTTCCTTGCTCGGATATCAGAAAAGATGATATTCCTAATTTCTTAAAGGAAAATGATTACACTTTTTCGGAAGCCGTTATTTACAGAACAGTAGCAAGTGATCTTTCAGACTTGGCTGATGTGAACTATGATATAATTGCGTTCTTTAGTCCATCTGGGATTTCGTCACTTTTTCAAAACTTTCCTGAGTTCACTCAAAACAATACCAGAATTGCGGCATTTGGTCCAACTACGGCTAAGGCAGTCCGAGATGCTGGGCTTATCCTTGATATTGAGGCCCCACTTCCCAATGCACCTTCGATGACAGGAGCATTGGAAGTATATATTAAGCAGGCGAACAAACTTTGATGGACGAATAGGGTTTTTAGTAGGTCAGGGAGTTCAATAAAAAAATCCGGCCATGAAGAAAGTTGTTTTTGTTTTAATTGTTTCGGCTTGGTGTTTCAATAGCTTCGGCCAGAATGATGCATTCTTCAGCCACTACATGTTCAATCTCCCCAGCTTCAATCCGTCCCTATTAGCCAATAATAGCACTGCTAACCTTACATTGCAACATCGTTCTCAGTGGTTGGGGTATAGTTCTTCCTTTGATGGCGATGGTGGAGCGCCAAGTACTCAGGCCTTTAGTTTATATCTACCTATGGCCTCCACTCTATCAGGTATTGGATTGGTGGCAATCAATGATAATCTCGGTCCAGT
>CAZZHO010000271.1:0-4397 GCA_964653795.1 uncultured Roseivirgaceae bacterium
GTTCAACGACGTTTCTGTGTGGGAGAATTAGCTTTTCGAAATTCTTTCTGACGTAATTTTCACTAAAACCCAGGTAACATTCGATGATTTGTTGAGGATATTCACCTTTTAAGCTCTTCACAGCGAAAGGTGGCAAGTAGCATCCTTCGATGATGATATGCTGACGATTTTCAATGTTGGTTCGGATGATCCCTTCTACGACAGGCCACATAGATGTACTAATAGTAGCATCATCGTCATCTGCAGTGAATCCACAATTTATTGCTCCTCTGATCAATCCCATTTTCAGGTGATCGAGGGATAGATATGGTATCTTGTGTCTCTCCAGGAGCTGCTGTGCTAAATACGTTTTACCAGTATGACTTACCCCTCCTATTAGTACAACCATATCAAGCTAAGACTTCAATCGTTCATATAAACCCAGGTATTAAAAAAGCTATCCAGGTCAGAACCCGTAGCTTCCTCCATGGCTAATTTGAAATCTTCTGTATTGACAGAATTGCGGAAGTAGCTTTTGGTATAGGCTTGAATCCCTTTCCAAAAAGCCTCATCACCCAGCTTTTCTCTTAAGAGATGCAATACATAGGCGCCTTTGTAATAGACAACATTACGATTATCTCTAGAGGGCCTCCACTCTTTGAATATCAAAGATCTGTCCTTACCCCTCGCGACCAGATCATCATAGATGCCTTTGTAAATAGATATGTCAGATTGATACTTGGCTTCACCAAATTTGTATTCGCTAAATGCTGAAGACATATAGACCGCAAAGGCCTCATTGAGCCAAAAATGGCCAAAGGTCTCGCAAGTAATCATATTGCCCCACCACTGGTGCGCTAATTCGTGCGAAGTGAGATGGATTTCCGAACTGTCTTTGAATACAAAAGGAGGATATGCTTGAGACAATACGGAAAGGCCTGACATCTCCTGATAATTGTTGCCAATCAGTATCTGTGAGTAGGTGTCCTGCATGTAATCAATACCAGCCTTTTCTTCAAAAAATGCCAGGATATTGGCCGTCTCTTCGAACACTTTTCTCAATTTCCCCTCGTCTAAAGTGGCAGCGTAATAATGTAATGCCACGTCATCTACTTGCTCCGAAGCCTGGGTAAATGACCCTATGACGAATCCATAGGTGTAGGCGGGCGTCTCATAATCCTGCTCCCACCGGTGAAGGGTCTTGCCATCTTGCGCTTCCATTCCCAATGACTTTCCGCTAGCTACGGATTGCATTCCCGTGGGCAAGAGTAGATTTATGGAAAAAGTGGCCCTGTCATTGGGTCGGGTGTTGCAGACCATCCATTGGTCAGTGAAGTAAACAGTATGTGCTTGATTAAGCCTTGGATTGAATATTAGTCCTCGGCTTGGACTGCCGCTGTAGTTGATGGTGATCTCATGCCGGGTTTGTGATGAAGGTGATAACCCCACAATTAACTTAGAATCAACTTTTTCAAATCTGCTGACATTTAATCCAGTAACCTCCTCAATTGCTAGTTGAGAAGCGTCCAGCGCTATCTTTTCGGAGTTAGCCGCTACCTCAAATCGAATCTGTAAACTGCCTTGAATTGATTGTTTTTGGATATCGGGCTCTATCGTCAATTCATAACTCAGTACGTCTATCGGAGCTTCCTGAGCAATTACTGTATACGTTAATACCCAGCTACAAAGTGCCAGAAGATAGTTGAAGTTATTGGACATTGATCTTACAGGTCAACCGGATTTCTTTTGTTAAGGAAGAGACGTTTCTGCTCCCCAACTTCTCGCACTGGTATTTTCCGAGGTAGGGAAGTCATCGGGAATGTCCTGCGTAACCTCACCAGTCACTGCCCATTCAGCGCCACGCTGTAGTGTAGTAATGAAACCTACACATTCCTGAGAGTAGTCAAAGTGCCCCATAACAGAATGGAAGACTCTTCCTTTGCCATAGTTCACTGCGAGTAACATTGGCTCGTGCCTTCCGGAGCCCTTGATGGTGGTGTCCCAAGGCGTGGTTTGTAATACCGGATCGGAATAGGCCGTTGCCAAAATCACTGCATTTTTAAAGGGACCTCTCATGCGTGCATACATTTCATCTTGAGTGTGCATCCATTCCGCTGGAATGCCTCGCATAATGGGATGGTCAGAAGCGCGGTTGGTGACCAGGAATTCTAGTTCGGGGCCGTGCGTAGCACAAGTATCTTCCTTAGGATCTTGTTGGATTGAACCTTCGTCATCGTAAAAGACATAGGGTCCGTTGGTGCTGTCACGGCCACCCCAGCCGCCTAAGCCGATCATTTCATTGTAGGCATCCCACTGTCCCCATGCGTTGTTGGCAGCATGGACTACTATCAATCCACCCCCATTGGCCATGTAGGATTCAAATGCCTCCTTGGTACTTGAGGGCCATTCGGGAGTGTTTTCCCCAATGTTGAGCAAAATGATATCGTAGCTTTGAAAGTCCACTTGAAACTCAACGCTATCAATAGGTCTGCTAACACTTTCTGTCCCCTGACCTTTCAATGGATAATCCTTGAAATAACCTTCATAGGGTACAGGACGGCTTTTATTGTACTTTTCGCCTAACCAAGATGGGTCCATTCGCTTGATGGAAACAGTGAATAAGCCTGTTTCCTCCAGATAGCTTTTCATCATTTGAGTGGTTTTTGGCCACACATAGTGATTACTGGACCCGTCAATGATCAGTGCCTGGAATTTTTTTGGTGCTGTTTCTTTTTCTCCTGATGGTTGGCAAGAAAGTAGGGTGCCTGCCATAAAAAGCAGAAGCAATCTCAGATTATTCATGAAACGAAAATAATTGAAACCTCATTCCTCAATAAGGTTCCTCAATATTTTAAATAGAAAGCTAAAGAGGAAAAGATGATCGCAAACTCTTCTTTAATCCATTAATGCCTCCTTTAAAGCCTTGGAGACGTAAGCTGGCTGATCAATCCACAATAGGTGTCCAGCTTTTGGTATGATGGTCAATTCAGCTCTTGGGGTATCTTTTATCCATTTTGAGATCAAACCATTTCCGAAATCCAGGAAGTCATGATCACCTACAATTACCTTCACTGGGTAATTAGCTTTATTAAAATCTTTGAAGTAATCCCATCCATTTTCCGGGTAGGACGCTTCGGTCAGGCCAAACACATGGCCTTTGTAAAGAGCTCTTCCTCCCGACAATTGCGGCCATTTTGACACATCATGCAGCATGCGATTAGCAAAGTTGATTCTAAAAATGGCTGTCTTTTCCCTGGAGGATATTTGAGTGTAATCTCCTGCCAAACCATATGCTTTCAGCTGATCTGATACTGCATCTCTTTTCATGAATTCTCCAAAACGCTGAAATTGTTGATTACTTAGTTCCTTATCACTTTCAGGAATCGGATTCTTGAGAAAAGCGGGCGCTAGCAGTACCATTTTTTTGATTTTGTCAGGGTATTTCGAAGCATAGGCCCCTGCCAATACGGATCCCATGGAATGACCTACTATCGTCACCTTGTTAAAGTCAAACTCTTGCCTGAGCCGCTCCAAGTCCTCAATATGTTGGTCAAATGTGATCAGTGAATCAGGGAAAGGAGACCTTAGTGACCCTCTTTGGTCATAGAAGATAAACTTGTAGTCGGAAGCCAATGCTGCTACCATCTCAATCATACCTTCATGATCAGCTCCCCATCCACCATGTAGGAGTATCACAGGTTGAGAGCCAGTTCCATACTCTCGCACATAGATCTGAGGAGCATTATCCCAGTCGCCAATCGCAAGGAACCAGTCCTTCATAGTCGGCAGCGATTGCGATATTGCATTCAGTGAAATAAGAAGGTGGATGAGTAGGATGATCTTTTTCATGGTTGACTGTAAATGCTACATTCCTATATAAGGACTTCTAAGAAGCACTTTAGGTTGCATTTATATGCATTGACCATCACTACATGAATAAGTTACATAAAGTCTTAGCTATTAACCTCAGGGCCGTCTTCTGGATTTCTATCAAGGAATGTTATAATCAAGTCTGGAAATACATGATCAATGGTCAGCGGAATCATTAAACTGCCATAGGACATTTACCAGTTGCCACTTGCCATTGAGTTTGACAATATGCATGTAGTCTATCCATTCATCAGCGATGAGTTTTACCGATGCGGTTTTGTCATAGATGTCTAAAATGATCACTTCTTTCTTCGGGTTTGCCGGAAACTTGTCACCATTGACATTGTAGGTTTCAGCTAGTAAGATCATTGCGTCAGTAAAGGTCTCTCTCAGATATTCCTTTCCGGTCTTTTTATTCGTCCAAAAAGTTCTCTTCACCATTCTTGGATGTGCTGCCCTTTCGAACTGATCAGGCTCTACGTTGTGTTGGGACTCGATGTAATCAAGTGCTACTTGTCTAATGTCCAGTGAGTCTTGCCGCGTTTGTC
>CAZZHO010000272.1:0-4389 GCA_964653795.1 uncultured Roseivirgaceae bacterium
AACCTTGGTTTCAAAAGCTCATAATAAGCTGCCAATTTCTCCTTTACAAGGACCCTATCGTTAACAACCGAAATCATAAGGATACTTCTCTCAATCTGGTTTGCAAAAATAAGTAATAGACTGCTGCAAAAAGTACAGAAGCCGTAAGTAGATGCAATGGCTGTATCGATGGAGGAATAGCAAAATAATACATGGCCGCACCTCCAATGGCTTCAATCACTACCATACCATTCACGGCAAGCACGACATATCCCATTTTCGATTTCATCAATCCATTGGAATACAAATAGTATAACATGTAGCCAGAGAGCAATAAAATCACTAAAGAAAAGGATCTATGAATATAGAATACCCAATTCATTGAGCTCATGACACCCTCTCTCTCAACCCCCGAAATAAACAGACTATCTATTAGTTCTCTTACGTTCGTACCCATGAAAATCTGTGGAATCATCAGCATTAACAGTGATAAAGACATCCATTTCAATCTACTCTTATCAATAGGCAGCACATCAGAATTGTTTTCCGCTTTGAAATAGGTATATACCAACACCATTACTAAGAGGAGCGCAAGGCCCATATGAAACGAAATGAATCCGGGAATCAAATTAGTAGCCACCACCAAAGAGCCCACCCAACCCTGGAATAAGACCAGGATAAATCCAAAGACAGACCACCATGTAATGAGCTTGTGCGTCTTTCTAAGCCTGACCGCATAAAAGCCATAGGCCAACATAAACAATCCAATCACCGCACCTAACAGCCTATTCAGGTATTCTATCCAAGCGGAAAGAGGGTCATATTGATGAGAAACCCCAATATTGTCATCGCTTTCTACCTTGTCAGCCAGCCCTTTCAAACCCACATTGCTCAGGGTATTTGCAAGTCTTTCGGTTTTAGCCAATCTTTTTTCTAGGAATAAGTCTTCGTAATTCGAAGGAAGCTCCTCAACTGAGCTGGGAGGTAAGTACCCACCAAAGCATTTAGGCCAATCAGGACATCCCATTCCTGACTCTGTCACGCGAACAACACTACCAACGAGAATTAAGAAGAATACAGCAAGAAGTGTGGCCAAGTTGACCACCCTAAACCTTCTAAGATTATCCTTCATTTGCCGCTTTTGCGACAGCTACATTCTCAGCTTTTGCTAACTCCTGCTCTTCTGGAAGATTAGATTCTGGAGTCTCAGAAAGCGGCACATGTTGCGGAATAAAATCATCAGCTGCACCTGGCTTACTGTAATCATAAGCCCATCTGTAAACTGCAGGGATCTCTCCTTCCCAGTTACCATGACCAGGAAACCTTGGAGTAGTCCACTCAAGAGTAGTTGATTTCCAAGGATTAGCAGGAGCTAATTTGCCTCTGAAAATGCTGTAGAAGAAATTGAACAAGAAGATAAACTGCGCCCCAAATGTGAAGATAGCCGCCACGGTCACGAATGAGTTAAGATCCGTGAACGTGCTGAAGGCATCAAAACTAGTGAAGGAATAGTATCTCCTTGGGAATCCTGCAATACCTATATAATGCAATGGGAAGAACACTAAATAAATTCCGACGAAAGTGAACCAGAAGTGTATATAGCCTAAACGCTGGTCCATCATTCTACCAAACATCTTAGGGAACCAATGATAGACTCCCGCAGCCAAGCCAAACGCAGAAGCACTTCCCATAACTAGGTGAAAGTGAGCCACCACGAAGTAAGTATCATGCAGGTTAATATCAAGTGCCGAGTTACCAAGGAAAATACCAGTCAAACCTCCTGACACAAAGAACGACACCAGCCCTATAGAGAAGAGCATGGCCGGTGTGAATACTATATTTCCTTTCCACAATGTGGTGATATAATTAAATGCTTTCACCGCTGAAGGTACTGCTATGATCAAGGTTAGGAACATAAACACAGATCCTAAGAATGGATTCATTCCTGAAACAAACATGTGGTGTGCCCAAACGATGAACGATAAGAAAGCAATAGCTAACATAGACCCAATCATGGCCTTGTATCCAAAAATGGGCTTTCTGGAGTTGGTAGCAATAATTTCCGAAGTTATCCCAAGGGCAGGAAGAATTACGATATATACTTCAGGGTGTCCCAGGAACCAGAATAAGTGCTGATAAAGAATGGGACTTCCACCCATGTGTGGTAAAGCCTCTCCTCCGATATAAATGTCGCTCAGGTAAAAACTAGTACCAAAAGATCTATCAAATACTAAGAGTAACGCAGCGGCGAATAAAACCGGAAATGCCAATACACCTAGTATAGCTGTGATGAAGAAAGCCCATATGGTCAGTGGCAATCTTGAAAAAGACATCCCTTCCGTTCTTAGATTGATAACAGTGGTAATGTAGTTGATACCACCAAGTAAGGAAGAGGCAATGAAGAAAACCATCGCCACTAGCCACAAGGTCATACCTGCAGCAGACCCTTGTATTGCCTGAGGTAGTGCACTAAGTGGTGGATATACCGTCCACCCCCCCGCAGCAGGTCCAGTCTCAAGGAAGAGGGAAATGAACATGATAACACTGGATAGGAAGAAGAACCAGTAAGACAGCATATTCATGAAACCTGACGCCATGTCTCTGGCACCAATTTGTAGCGGAATCAAGAAATTACTGAAAGTTCCGCTCAGCCCGGCCGTCAATACAAAAAAGACCATGATCGTACCATGCATTGTCACCAACGCCAGATAGAACTCACTATCTAATTTGCCAGCATCCGTTATCCATTTTCCTAGTATTGGCCTCAACCATTCCAAATCCATGTTCGGAAATCCAAGTTGAAGTCTGAAAATGACTGACATCGCAACTCCGATGATCGCCCAAAGGATACCCGTGATGAGGAACTGCTTCGCAATGGTCTTGTGATCTGTTGAAAAGATATATTTCTCAATGAAACCTAGCTCATGATGCTCGTGATGCTCATCACCGTGCGCTTCGTGTTCCTTAATTTCAATATCTGCTACTGACATGTCTTTATCTTGTTACCGTTCCAACTAATGCCTGCTCAACAGGCTGTTCTTCCTCTTTGTTATCTATTCCTAAAGTAATTAGCGCCTGCTCGCGCAATTCAATAGGAACTTGTGACAAGTAATCCGGATTCTGCTTCAACCAAGGCTCTTGCTCACGCTTCCATTTCTCGTAATCAGCAGGTTCATCTACCACTATCTGATACTTCATTCCGAAGTGTCCTTTACCGCAGATTTTATTACACACTAATTCGTAATTGAACTCTGGATTACCTGTTTCCTCCCTCATCTCTTCAGTTGATTTAGTAGGAACAAACCAAAATCTTGTTGGCATGCCTGGCACGGCATTCATTTGTAACCTGAAATGTGGTGAGTACACACTGTGTATAACATCTCTCGCCCTGATTTTCAATAACACGGGCTTACCCTTGGGAACGTGTAACTCCCTCCCGTAAAAATCATCAAATGAATTCTTATCGGAGAAATCAACTCCTGAAACATTGCTTACGTCAATCTTTCTGAAATCATAGTCTCCTAAAACCTTATCTTTTCCTGCGTATCGCACTGCCCAAGAATACTGATATCCCATTACCTCTATAACTTCCGAGTTTTCAGGAGCCTTTCCAGTAATGTCCGTCCATGCTTTCCAGCCTGTAATGATTAATACTGCCAACACCACTGCAGGGACAGCCGTCCATACAATCTCCAACGTGTTGTTATGAGGATAGAATGACGCTTTACGCCCCTCCTTGTATTGGTATTTATAGGCGAAACCAAAAAGGAAGATTTGTGTCAGAATAAACACAAACCCAGTAATCGCCATTGTGATCCAAAACAGTCTTTCAGTCACTACACCATGCTCTGAGGCTATTGGTTGATTGAAGTTATCGTCCAACCCTCCAAAAGAAAAATAAAAAGCTCCAGCAACACCAAACACCAAAAACGCAACCATCAGGATCGCCTGAATTCTATTCTCGTTTCCAGGCTTCGCTACTTCCTCGCCTTTATCATCACTTTTAATGACATTGACCAAAGTGGAGACTCTGAAAATAGTAATCAGAATCGCTAAGATCAGTACAACTGCAACTAATAAGATAATATTCAACATTCCTCTCTACACATTAAATATGATGATGCAAACTCTCTTGTAGCATTGGATGGTTCTTTCCGTACAATGGCATTTTTGATAATTGCCTCAAAATCACGAATGCGAACGATCCAGCGTAAATGAACATAATACCTAATTCAAGGAAGCCAAAGCCTCCATTTTCCTTGAGCGTACCTGGTGTAACCATCAAATAGAAATCCAACCAGTGACCAAGAATGATGATTGGT
This sequence comes from uncultured Roseivirgaceae bacterium, assembly GCA_964653795.1. Classification (GTDB taxonomy): domain Bacteria; phylum Bacteroidota; class Bacteroidia; order Cytophagales; family Cyclobacteriaceae; genus JAWPMT01. The sequence goes on from CAZZHO010000272.1 coordinate 4,302, forward strand.
GCAATCACCTTAATAAATCTTGAATGTCTCTTCGCGTCCCTTGTCATAAGTACTAGGAAGGGAAGAAAAAAGTTAAGCAAAAGGTTTA
>CAZZHO010000273.1:0-4386 GCA_964653795.1 uncultured Roseivirgaceae bacterium
CAATGCCAAACCTCTCAATTCATGAACCAATACATTGAATGATTCAGGAATATTGGGTTTGTTCATGTTCTCACCCTTGACAATTGCTTCGTAAGCTTTAGCACGACCGATTACATCATCTGACTTAATCGTCAAGATTTCCTGCAATACGTTAGCTGCACCAAATGCCTCCAAAGCCCAAACTTCCATCTCTCCAAATCGCTGACCACCAAACTGTGCTTTACCACCCAGAGGTTGTTGTGTAATCAAAGAGTATGGTCCAATAGATCTGGCGTGCATCTTATCATCAACTAAGTGACCTAGTTTCAGCATGTAAGCCATTCCAACCGTTACCGGCTGATCAAATTTATCTCCAGTCAAACCATCGTATAGATAAGTTCTTCCGAATGAAGGCAATCCCGCCTCTTTCAACTCGTTTTGGACATCATCCTCGCTCGCACCATCAAAAATTGGAGTAGCGTATTTTTTGCCAAGTTTCAAACCAGCCCAAGCCAATACCGTCTCGTAAATCTGGCCGATATTCATCCTGGAAGGTACACCAAGTGGATTTAAGACAATATCCATTGGGGTTCCGTCCTCCATAAATGGCATGTCTTCCTCCCTAACGATTCTGGCAACAACACCTTTGTTTCCGTGTCTACCTGCCATCTTATCTCCTACCTTCAGCTTTCGTTTCTTAGCGATATAAACCTTCGCCAGCTTTACGATTCCTGCTGGAAGTTCGTCTCCTACTTCCAAGGTAAATCTCTCTCTCTTGAAATTTCCTGAGATTTCGTTTCTCTTGACGATATAGTTTTTGATCAATTGGAAGACCAAGTCATTGGTATGTTCATCACTAGTCCAATTGTCGATTGTCAAGTCACTTATAAGGTTAGCTTCTTCAGGTACATTGTAAGTACTTTCATCTCTGTACACATTCTTAGGTGGGAACAGATTGTTCTCGATGTTCTGTCTATTGAACTTTACCCCTTTAGACATCACTTCCTCACCAAACTTGTGTTGGATTCCCTTACAAGTTTTTCCTTCCAAAAGGGCAGTAATCTTATCGACCATTTGGTCCCTCACAACTGTAAGTTGTTGGCTGTAAGTCTGCTTCAGTAACTCAACCTCTTTCTTGGACCTTGCTCGGATGTCCTTATCCTTTTTAGGTCTTGCAAAAAGTTTTGTATCAATAACCACCCCTCTAAGAGAAGGAGAAGCTTTCAAAGAAGCGTCTTTAACATCACCAGCTTTATCTCCGAAAATAGCTCTCAGTAGCTTTTCTTCAGGAGTAGGATCTGATTCACCTTTTGGTGTGATTTTTCCAATAAGGATATCGCCCTCTTTTATTTCGGCACCAATCCTGATGATTCCATTTTCATCTAGATTCTTAACAGCCTCTTCGCTTACGTTAGGTATCTCAGAAGTTAATTCTTCCTCACCTCTTTTGGTATCCCTCACCTCTAATTCATATTCATCAATATGGATTGAGGTGAAGATATCCTCTCTTACAACTTTCTCTGAGATAACAATCGCATCCTCGAAGTTGTATCCTTGCCAAGGCATGTAGGCAACCAATAGGTTTCTACCCAATGCTAACTCACCTTTCTCAGTTGCAAAACCTTCACAAAGAGGTTGGCCTTTCAGTACTTTTTGACCTTTACTAACTATAGGTCGTAAGTTGATACATGTATCCTGGTTTGTTCTTCTGAACTTAGTGAATTCATACTCAACCTTCGCTTGGTCGAATGAAGTAGCAACTTCATCTTCGCTCAAATCATATTTTACAATGACTCTCTTAGCATCCACATAATCAATCTCACCATTGCCTTCGGCAACTACCAGGGATCTAGAATCCAATGCCACTCTACCTTCAAGACCTGTTCCAACAATAGGAGCTTGAGGTCTAAGCAAAGGCACCGCTTGACGCTGCATGTTGGATCCCATCAAGGCTCTGTTCGCATCGTCATGCTCCAAGAAAGGAATCATAGACGCAGCCACAGAAACAATTTGGTTTGGAGCAACATCCATGTATTTCAGGTCAGTAGGACCCACAACAGGGAAGTCACCTTCAAATCGTGCTTTAATTTTATCATTGATGAATTCACCATTTTCTTTCAATGGCGCGTTTGCCTGGGCAATGTTATGAGTATCTTCTTCCTCAGCAGTCAAGTATTTAACATTACCTGACATGTCTACCTTACCCTTGTCGTCTACCTCTCTATAGGGTGTTTCGATGAAGCCCATTTGATTCACTTTGGCATGTACACAAAGTGAAGAGATCAAACCAATATTTGGGCCTTCTGGTGTTTCAATAGTACAAAGTCTTCCGTAGTGCGTGTAGTGTACATCCCGTACCTCAAAACCGGCTCTTTCTCTCGATAAACCACCTGGCCCTAAAGCTGACATTCTCCTTTTGTGAGTCACCTCAGCAAGAGGATTGGTTTGGTCCATGAACTGAGATAGTTGATTCGTACCGAAGAATGAGTTGATCACAGAAGATAGTGTCCTCGCGTTGATCAAATCTACAGGCTTGAAATCCTCATTATCTCTAACATTCATTCTCTCTCTGATAGTCCTGGCCATTCTGGCAAGACCAACACCAAATTGAGAGTATAGCTGCTCACCTACAGTTCTAACTCGTCTGTTACTCAAGTGGTCAATATCATCAACAACTGCCTTACTATTGATCAGACCAATTAGATACTTAACGATAAGCACAATGTCTTCAGTAGTAAGTACTCTTCTATCATAATCGATAGAAAGACCTAATTTCTTATTGATTCTATATCTACCAACTTCACCAAGATCATACCTCTTATCACTAAAGAAGAGACTTTGAATAATATCCCTTGCAGTTTGCTCATCCGGGGCCTCAGTATTTCTCAGCTGTCGATAGATCTGTTCTACAGCTTCTTTTTCAGAGTTTGAGTTATCCTTTTGAAGTGTATTGTAGATAATAGAGTAATCTGTAATGTTGACATCCTTCTTATGAAGAACTACAGACTTAGATCCAGAGTCAAGGATGGTCACAATATCATCTTCAGTAATAATGCTATCCCGCTCTAATACCACTTCATTCCTATCGATAGAAACAACCTCTCCGGTATCTTCATCCACAAAGTCCTCAGTCCATGTTCTAAGAACTCTTGCAGCTAATCTTCTATCAACAATTTTCTTCAGCTCTTTCTCGGTTGCCTCAACTTCTTCTGACAAACCAAACAGATCAAGTATGTCTTTATCAGAACCATAGCCGATAGACCTCAGGAGGGTGGTAATCGGAAACTTCTTCTTCCTATCGATGTAAGCATACATTACATTGTTTACGTCCGTCGCAAACTCGATCCAAGATCCTTTGAAAGGAATAATTCTTGCGGAATAAAGAAGAGTACCGTTGGTATGCTTGCTTTGGGCGAAAAAAACACCAGGTGATCTGTGTAACTGAGAAACGATAACACGCTCGGCACCATTGATCACGAATGACCCTTTCACGGTCATGTAAGGAATATTTCCTAAGAAAACCTCCTGTTCGATAGTCTCAAAGTCTTCATTTTCTTCGTCGTTACATAAAAGACGAAGTTTAGCTTTAAGTGGAACAGAGTACGTCAAGCCTCTTTCGATGCACTCTTCAACAGAATACTTTGGTGGATCAACCGTATAATCGATAAACTCAAGCACGAAATTCTCTCGTGAGTCCGCGATCGGGAAGTTCTCCTTAAATACCTTATACAGCCCTTCTTCCTCTCTTCTCTCAGCAGGGGTATCTAGCTGGAAGAAATCAGTGAAGGACTTTAATTGAACATCCAGAAAATCAGGGTACTCAAGAATTTTCTTTATGGATGAAAAATTGATTCTGGGATTTATTACTTCGTTTGCCAAGGCTTTAACGCGTTTTTGTTAATAATGATTTATGCTCCGCATATTTTCATACAAACAGCAAAAGACCTGATCCCCTTCCCAGTTTTGGGAGGGGAGCCAGGCCTACTTTTTTGATCTGTATGTAGATCTTATTTTAATTCTACTTCAGCTCCAGCTTCTTCAAGCTGCTTTTTCATTGCTTCAGCTTCGTCTTTAGCAACGCCTTCTTTAATAGGCTTAGGAGCACCGTCAACTAGCTCTTTTGCATCTTTAAGACCAAGACCAGATAGTTCTTTTACCAACTTCACAACTGCAAGCTTAGACCCGCCAGCTGAAGTCAAGATAACGTCGAAAGCGCTTTTCTCTTCAGCACCACCTTCGGCATCACCACCGCCGCCACCAGCAACCATTACAGGGGCTGCTGCTGCTGCAGGCTCAATACCGTACTCATCTTTAAGGATGTTAGCAAGCTCGTTAACTTCTTTAACGCTTAGGTTAACCAGTTGCTCTGCAAAATCTTTTAAATCCGCCATTTCTTTTTAAATGTTA
>CAZZHO010000274.1:0-4269 GCA_964653795.1 uncultured Roseivirgaceae bacterium
CAATTAGTTAAGTGCATGTTTTTTTGAATTTCATCTTCTTCTAGTCGTATATTGGTCGACATAGAACCAACCTATTGCTATGAAATTCATATTGTTAGCCCTTTTTGGGCTAATTGTGTTGTGGTCATTGCGCTTTACGCTTTGGTCGCGCAATCTCCGAGTTAAAGCGAAGAAGAAGCTATCCGAAGTAGAACTCAATGCCTCTGATAGATGGAGTGACGAGTTTCTGGAATCCAAGAGACAGGTTACGGACCCTTTAGCGGATAGCGTCGTGATGTCCATCATGGAGGGGAAAGAAAAAGCGGATGTCAACCATTTGTTCCAGTCCATAGTCCATGATGGTGAAAAGTTACCTCATGATGCCCCGGAAGAAGTCAAGGAGTATTTCCGGAAGACTTCAATACTTCCTGAGTGGGCTGACCGGGATCTCATTGCCCTGGGACAACAGGTGTATATTCGACATGGAGTCTGGATAAGCGTCTTACTCACCTTTAAATCGCTTCCAGAATGCTATGCTTGTGCCAAAGGCGCGGAGGTATTGTATCGCACTGGTCGTCTGAATGAGGAGGATGGTTCTCTGACAACTTTCTCCAGGAGAATCGCTGAAACAGCACAATTCGTTTTCTACTCTTTACAACCAAACGGTCTTTCAGTAAATGGCAGTGGACTGAGGGCCACACAGAAGGTCCGCTTAATACATGCCGTCATTAGGTACTATATCAAGAAGGAAGGTTGGGATGTTGCTGCATTTGACGAGCCTATCAATCAAGAAGATATGGCTGGTACCTTGATGGCGTTTTCTGCCTTGATATTAGAAGGTTTTGAAACACTTGAAATAGAGCTAACCGAAATCGAGAAGGAAGCCTACATGCATTGTTGGCGGGTAATCGGCCACATCGTTGGGTTGGATCAGGACCTTATTCCTCATAATTATGCTGATGGACTTAAGCTTGGTCATACGATTCTAAGGAATCAGACCAAGGAGAGTGCCCATAGTCAGAAATTGATGGAAGCTTTGATGGATTTCACTGATAGTCTATCCAAGCCCTTTTTCAGCAAGGAGACCAATGCCCTTATGATGCGAATGATGATGGGGCAGGAACTGTCGGATTTATTAGCTGTACCGGCTGGAGATGAAGAGCAAATCAATAAGTTGAAAAAACGACTAAGGCGTATAGCCCGAGTGAGTAACTGGTTCGATAGAAGTCTGGTGCTGGGATTTGTGTCACAATCTACCGCAAAGGTCATGTTGCAGTTGGCGATAAGTAGCTTGACCAAGGCCAAAGTGATCAACTTCTACTTGCCTAAATCATTGACTAAAGACTGGAACCCACACTCATCATGATGGATTATTTCAATCAACCCCTGATCAATTTTCAGGATTATCCACTATCTGGACTGATCTTCAATGGAATAGGATGTCTTTTTTGGGTTGTGGCCTATGCCGTACTGGTATGGGAGATTTTGAAACGCAAGTTTGTAGAGATGCCAGCTTATATCGCCTGTGCCAACATAGGTTGGGAGTTTGTCTGGAGTACTTTTTACCACCCCAATACTGGGGTTCTGTTTTCCTTAAGCTACCAGTCAGCCTTCCTACTAGATTGCTTCATTTTTTATTCGGTTTTAAAATATGGTTGGAAGCAACCAATGACAGAAATAGTACGAAAGTACTTTAGAGTGCTATGTGTTTCGAATCTTATTTTCTGGATTTTCTTTAGCTATTACTATATGGCAGGAGGCTACGATACAGCTATTGGAGCTAATTCCGGATATATTATCAATGTCCCACTTTCGTTGTTGTGCCTGTTGCTTTTGGTTCAAACCAGAGATACTGGAAAGTTTTCTTTGCTTTTCGCTTGGAGCAGAATGTTGGGTACCGGTCTGATATCAGTGTCGATGTTCATCTTTTACCCAGAAAATGATTTTGTTAAGTTATTGGGAGTCACTTGCTTTCTTGCTGATTGTTTGTTCATTTTTATACTTACAAGCCGTCACGGTAAGCTATTAGGATCCAGTTAGACAATGTTTAAGAGAATTGCGGAATACTTCATTTCCCAGAAAGTTCGTGAGAACTCGGGTGACCTTCGCTCGGAGCGCATATTTGTAACAGTCATCCTCATTAGTGCCTTAGCTGATTTCTTAGGGACAGGATTGGCTGTAAGCTTAAAGTCCCAGGTACTGATCTATTTGGTCCTGACTAATTCAGCCATCTGTATCGTATTGGCTTTTCTTTATAAGTATGGCTTGAATAAATATCTGATAGGCCATTTCTTCATCGCGCAACATGCCGTCAGTTTTTGTTTTCAGGCCTGGGCGCAGGGAGGACTAATTTCCCCCGGAAGTGCAGCCTTTTTCCTACTGCCTGCTGTGGCTATGTTGATGATGGGAAGGAGAGATGCGATCATATGGCTATTGGGCACTACTGGCATTCTTACCGCATTCTACATGTACCAATCAGCTAATCAGGCCCCTGCGATAAGCTATGATCCAGATCTCCGTGAATATTTATTTTTTAGTGGCGTATTGGGTACTAACATTACGATCTTCTTCATCCTTTTGGCCTATGAGAACAATAGAAACTCCAGGATTAAAGAATTGGATGATAAAAATCGTGATTTGACGGAGGCGCAAGCGGAAATACAGGCACAGAAGCGACTGAGAGATCGTCTCTTTGCTGTGGTATCCCATGATCTGAGAGGACCGGTTAGCAACTTTGTCGGGCTAAGTAAAGTAGGAGATCATCTGATTGATACAAAAGACTATGATGGACTCAGAAGTATGATGAGCCACTTGGAGAAGTCTTCGTCCCAAGTTTCGGCTTTACTGGATAATCTGTTGAATTGGGCTTCCCAAGAGTTAAAGGAGATTCCTTACAATCCGGAGCAGATTGACGTCAATGAGCTCGTGAAGCAGTTGATGACCATATTTGAGCCGATGGGTCGTGCCAAGTCTGTAGAGCTAGTCAACGCAGTGACAGATGATGTTACCATTTGGGCAGACCTCAACTGCACATCCACTATCTTCCGTAACCTTATTCAAAATGCCATTAAGTTCACACAAGAGGAAGGCCAGGTATCCATATCTACCAATAAAAGCGGAGAATTTATTGGGATTAAGGTAACCGATAATGGCATTGGAATGGAAAGTGATAAACTTGAAGAGCTTTTTGAGTTTTCTGAGGACAGGGTTAGCTACGGTACTGCTGGAGAAAAAGGAGTGGGGCTCGGCCTCAGATTAGTCCATGAGTTTACCAAAATCAATCGAGGAAACGTGGAAGTGCAAAGTGAGAAAGGGAAGGGCACTTCTTTTACGGTCTTTTTGCCAGTCGGGACCTAATAGTACCATTCCCTTTCTAAGTTTCTACTCGCTTCTCAATGAGTCCACCGGGTTAAATCTTGCTGCCCTTATAGAGTGGTAACTGATAACCAGAGCTGCGATGATGATCGCAAATAAGCCGCTAATAATGAAAAGACCAGGACCAATACTGGTACGATAGGCAAAGTTTTCTAGCCATCTATTCATTAGGAGCAAGGTCAGTGGTACTGATAAGGAGATGGCAACCAGAATCTGGATAGCAAAGCTTTTAGCCAACAATTGAAAGATGGAAAATACTGAAGCGCCCATAACTTTCCGTATTCCGATCTCTTTCACTTTACTGTTTACTACCAGCAACGACAGACCTAGTAACCCAAGTAGTGCAATAACAATGGATAAAATTGTTGCGACTGTTATCAGCTTGTTCATCCTTGCCTCGCTCTCGTACTGAGACCTGATTCGCTCATCTACGAATTCGTAGTTCCAGCTTTCATTTGGAAATACTGATTCCCACTCAGCTCGAAGAATATCGGTTGCTTGGGTAAGATTCGATCCATTGTACCTAAAAACCAACTTCGGCACTATAGAGTCCGACAAGTCCAGATCAGAAATACCTTGTAAGATAGGGGTGGGACTTTGCACAATGACTAAAGGTTCAATGACGCTGTGAAGCGATGAAAAATGGAAATCTTCAGTTACCCCAAGTACTTGGTGGTCTCCAAAATCGTCATTCGGCAACCTCTGTCCAATTGGGTCCTCTAACTCGAAAAGCTCCACTGCTGCTGGGTTCAAGAGTACTCCCTGTCTTTGGTCAAATGTATTCTCTGGTTCGAAAGACCTACCCTCTGAAACGCTAATGCCAAAGAGGTCCAGGTAATCAGGGTCTACCACGATGAGTCTGAATCGCTTGAAATTGTCGTTGTTATCGTTGATCCCATACAAAGCCCATCCATT
>CAZZHO010000275.1:0-4231 GCA_964653795.1 uncultured Roseivirgaceae bacterium
TAGCTCTTTTCCTATTCGTCAGTGAGCTAATCCCATTCAAAAAACCAGAATACAGTCGGTTTTAAACTTCCTTCAAAACCCTTTTTTATCCCGCTCTAACTATCCTTTTTCCTGTCTCTCTTCTATCCTCCCCGTCAAAGCGGATGCAAAGATAACTCTACAAAAAATTAAGAAACAAGAAGAGCGTGAAAGTTTTTTAAGATTTTTTCTAACCGCCTTTAACTCTGGGCTTTTTGTAGACAGGAACTGTACTACAGGGCTCTCCATACATAAGGCTAGACACCTTTCCTACCAAAACTTTTGTCACTTCCGCATAAGCGTAATCTCGGAATTTAAGATTACCACATCCTTTGATGACCACTTTGCCATCTTGATGATTCTCTAGAGCCAATCTCTGAATAGCATTATCTATCTTCATTCGCTCAATTTCCTGCTCTGCTCCTACCCTATAATCCACAGCTACTCCTGAGAGCTTGCTTCCCACCAGCATGTAGGCCCACGTAGGAATGATTGCATCACAAGAGCAACCCACCAATACATTTTTACCGTTGTAAACTGACCAGTCAAGTTCTCTGATAGCCATTCTAAAGTCCTTCTCTTTCAAGATCATTTCCTGAAAGAGGAATGGCTTTAAATCAAAAAATACTACTTCAACCCCAGACAAGTAGTCATCCAGATCAATTGTGACCAATGAACTTTGGGCTACTTTATTGACAATCTCCTCCATCTTACCAATTTTTAAGTCTTTAATTTATTTCCTGGCGTTTTAGTTTGGAACTCCTTCAAATAATTTGGTTCGTAAGAAGCCAAATCCTCAAATTCCTCTTCTTGAAACTTCTGCCAGGCCAAAAAACCCATTGATCTAGCTTGGGGGATTTCCTTACCAGCAATGGTCATATTTGGATGAACAATGAAATCTTTACATTTCTCCGCTCCATCCCCGATTAGCAAAATCGGATGGTCCAAAAAATTATTGAAGGTATCTGGTGATAGAACAAGTGCTTGAGTTGGCCAGAGTTCTTCTCCTAATGCATTTATAAGTTTTGTATATACTTCCATTCTCCTAGCATCGATCATAGGGCATATGAGAACGTCCTTACTCATCAAGTCTGACGCTCCTTTGGCTATGGTATCTAAACTACCGATTGAAAGCAAAGGAATATTTAACGCATAGCACAAACCCTTTACCGTGGAGAGTCCTATCCTAAGTCCAGTGTAACTACCTGGCCCAGAAGACACTGCCATAGCGTCTAGTTGATTGATATCATAACCAGCCCAATTGATCATCTCTTTGATAATACTTGGAAGAAGTAATGAGTGGCTCTTATCTAAATAATATGATTGCTCTGCGAGCACACTACCTCTTTCGTGAAGTGCTATGGAGCAAGCTGGTGTACTTGTTTCAATAGAAAGGATCAATCCAGGTTTCTTACCCTTCTGTTTCTTACCTTCTAAGCTCATCTCCATAGAGTTTTTACTTCTCCTACTTTTTCCATTGATGAAAAAGTAGGCAAAAAATCTAGACTTCTATAAGGTCTTCCGAGAACACTTTCAACCATACAGCCAATTATGTGAGCACTAGGGACTAGAGATAAAACCTAGCCCTATTGAAATGCCTTGGCACGACTTTATAGAAGTCCCGTCGATTCTTTCATACCTCAGTAAGATGAAATAGAACCTAAAAAAGTACTTACTTCAATAAATAGATAATTTAGAATTTCCTAATAATGTGAAGGGCGAACGGTTCAAAAAAACTAAGCTTGGACTCATTTTCAATCCTTTTGGAACCTTCTTCGGAAGTGGAGGGAAATCTAGCAAAATAGACCGGATAGAGCCGATACCCCGCAGCGTAGCGAGGAGTAAAGGTGAAAGCCGGACTACCTCAAGCTCGTAGGCAATCAGTATCTATCCGAAAAAATTATTGGGACTTGAGTATTTGCGTGTATTCCTTCTCATTTTGAAGAACGCTTACGGCAGCCAATATGTCTTTATCCTTTTCAAAAGAGGATTCTATGATTCCGCGTCTCAGGTAATATCTACTAGCTATCTCCTGCTCCAAGAGCATCTTGATCTCATCTTTGAAATGCTTCAAATCCTGATCTTTGTTATGCAAAGTAGCCTTCTTTAGGTTTTCAATCTGAGCTTTGATGTCAGCATAGTATTGCTCCTCTTTGGCTGTTTCGATCAGGCGATTGATAGACTTCTCAACTTTGGTAGTGTAATCATAATCCTTGCCTTTGAGCCAAGTAATAAAATCAGTGTACTCTTTTTCGCTTAGTCTAAAAGACTTCACATCCTTAATACTATCCTCACGATTGTACACATACTCAGTGACATAGTTGAAGAAATGATCATTAGTAATAAGGCTATAAGCAATGGGTGACAAGGTCGGCTTCTTGATTTCCTTATCAGGGTCAAGACCTCCTCCATCGTAGACAGTCCTTCCGTTAAAAGTTTTGAAAGCCACCTTCAATGAATCGGGAATCTTACCCACAGACCCATCTGGATTGCGATTGCTATAATCTATGGCTTGTATACATCGTCCACTAGGAGTATAGTACTTGGCTGTAGTAACTTTTAATTGCGAGTTGTAGGCTAGTGGTCTTGTTTGTTGGACTAACCCTTTTCCAAAGGTCCTTCTTCCGATGAGCACTCCTCTGTCATAATCCTGCATAACTCCTGCCACTATTTCCGAGGCAGAAGCACTGCCATTGTCAACTAATACAGCAAGAGGGATATCCGTATCTACCGGATTATTTAAAGCATGGTAAGTCTTTGTCCATGCTGAAAGCTTACCTCTAGTACTCACTACTTCGCTGCCTTTTTGGACGAATACATTGGAGACGTTGATTGCCTCTTCTAAAAGACCTCCTGGATTACCTCTTAGATCTAAAATTACTTTCGTAGCACCCTCGGCCTTCAGGCTTTTCAAAGCAGCCGAAACCTCAGCTCCAGCTTTAGTGGTGAAATCTGTAAGTCTGATATATCCAATATCTTCTTTGATCATGCCTGAAAATGGCACATTATCTATTGTGATTTTTTCCCTCTTGAGTTTCACTTCAAATGTCTCTGACTCACCGTATCGCTTGATCTTCATCGTTATTTCTGAATCAGATTGGCCTTTTAGCAGCTTTTGGATCTGATCAGAAGGCATGTCTGTGATTTCAGTGTCGTTTATCTTAAGCACTTGATCTCCTATTCTCAACCCAGCCCGATCCGCTGCAAACCCTTCATATGGCATCACCACGGTACTCACCCCATTCTTTTTATCAACCAGTGCCCCAATACCACCATACTCCCCAGTCGTCACAGTGAGATAATCTTCGATATCATCCTCTCCTATATAAGTTGTATAGGGATCTAGCTTATTGAGCATTGCCTCAATACCTGTTTGCATCAAGGTATTTGGGTTTACTTCATCTACATAGTAAGCATTGACCTCCTTAAAAAGAGTAGCGAAAATGTCAAGGTTCTTTACTATCTGAAAGTATCTGTCATTGTTGACTGAGAATGCCGACAGAGCGATTATTCCGATTAGGGCTACTGGAAAAATGGCTTTTTTCATGGATGTTGCAAGGACTTATGAATTGGAATCTGTACCTGATTCCTTAGCTAAACGATGAAGTAAAGTAATGAGTTTCTTCTCAATTTCCTGAAAGGTCAGGATATCTTTTGATTGGTAGAGAAGTGCAATATTAAAGTTAGAGGACACATCAGACACTATTGATTTATTCAATCTGTATGCCTCTCTAATCCGTCTTTTAATAAGGTTTCGGGCAACTGCTTTCTTGTGTAGCTTCTTGGGAACTGCAATCAACACCTTGTTAGCGTCGTTTGCTCCCGCAATATATTTGACCCGGAAGGGCGTCAAATAAAAAGAGGAACCTTTCTTAAAAAGCTCCTCTATTGATTTTTTACTCTTGAGTCTTTCCTCTTTATGAAATGAAAGATCTGCCATGGGCCTCTTTTAGGCCATTAGATTATTTCTTCTTCCCTCTCTCGCTAGAGACAGAAAGCTTTTTTCTTCCTTTTGCCCTTCTTCGAGCTAAAACACCTCTACCAGAAACAGATTCCATTCTTGATCTGAAACCGTGCTTGTTTCTTCTTTTTCTTTGAGATGGCTGAAAAGTCCTTTTCATAAGTATCTGTTTTTAGAAACGGAGGGCAAAAATAGATGTATAATTTCTAATTAAGAAGGTAAAAGAAAAAAAGTGTTGTTTTTATATCCTCA
>CAZZHO010000276.1:0-4227 GCA_964653795.1 uncultured Roseivirgaceae bacterium
GTTGGTATAATGCCAAACGGATCAATGAATCGACCTATGCTTATAAAGTGATTTCGGATAAAGATGCCCACATTTTAGGCGCTCATATTATTGGCCCTCACGCAGAAGAAATGATCAACCTTTTTGCAATGGCTATTCGAGGAAAACTAAAAGTCGCAGAAATCAGAAATATGATTTATGCCTATCCATCTATGGGTTCAGATATTGGTTCAATGGTATAGCAATTATGAAAGATGAAGGTAGTGTAAAATCAAAATCCCGTCTATTAGGTCGCCTTTTCAGATTGAGTCTCGGGTTATATTTCATTACAGAAATCTGGCCAGTTTACCGTAATGTTAGTTGGGAAGGAGTACTGATCAGGCTATCATGGGCTGTTGGACTCCTAGCTTTTTATGCAATCCTTCATTTTGTAATAGTTCGATATACTCCAAAAATTGATCGAGTTCTTGGGGCAATCTTGGCATTTGGCCCATTCCTAGCGGTTTTTTTGATCGGCTATGGTGGGCCAGCAGCAACAGGCGCCCTAACCTTTCTTTCACTTTCGCTGATTCTCGCAGCAATCCGTGCAGATCCCGGATGTGAAGTCATGTCAATCCCAGCTCTTTTTTCAGGAAAGCATACACATCTAGCATGTTTATTATTTTCTCCCATCGATTGGTGTGAGAAGAAGATGCATTAAAATACATCACATGGAAGCTTATGAAGTAATACCAGTTCTGCGGATATTTGATTATCAAAAGACCAAAGAATTCTACATAGATTGGTTAGGGTTCACCATTGATTGGGAGCATCGATTTCATGATGAAGCACCCATCTATCTTCAAATTTCCAAAGGAGCTATGATCCTACAATTATCAGAACATCATGGAGATTGTTCCCCCGGAGCTAAAGTTTTCATCAATTGCAAAGGACTCAAAGAATTCCACAAGAGTCTAAAAAAGAAGAAATACAAATACAACAATCCAGGCATTGATAAAGCCCCTTGGAAAGACTTATGTATGGTAGTAACAGATCCATTTCACAACAAGCTGGTTTTTAATGAAAAGAGGAAATAAACATTAAATCATGCTACCCAAAGACCTTACAAAAGATATAAAAACCCGCCTTCAAAGTATAAGAGGGCAAATAGATGGCTTGATAAAAATGCTCGATGAGGGAAAAGATCCTGAAAAGATTCTCACACAGTTCAAGGCAGCTAAGAGTGGTTTAGATAAAGCACACTTCCTTCTATTAGACGAAACCTTCAGAAAATCTTTGGCAATTAAAATCTCTGAAACATCAGAGGCCTGTCCTGGAAACTGTGGCAATGAAGAAAATATTGAACTGCTCCGTCAGGAATTCCCAAAAATTGAAGCTGACGATCTTGCTGAAAAGATGAAGGAAATCTCTCGCTTGAAAAAGCAACTTGATCAATTCAACCAGTCGAATCAATAATTTTCTAAACTTTTTCTTGGAGACCACCCCATAGCCACCTGTACGTTTGTTTCAGATTTTATTCAATACACTAAAAAGAATATAAGATGAAACGAAATGTAGAAGTATTCACTGCCAATTGCCCGGTATGTGACCCTGTGGTAAACATGGTCAGGGAAGTGGCATGTGATGATTGTGAGATCATCATTTATGACCTGGTAAAGCAATGTGAAGATCAAACTTGCCTGGATAAACTAACAGAATATCAAGTCAAACGAGTGCCTGCAGTAGCTGTAGATGGTAAGCTTCTTGAATGTTGTAGAAATCAGGCCATCACTCGTGACAGTTTGATTGAGGCAGGCTTAGGTCAACCTTTAAATTGATTCCACATGTTGCATAGTTTAGAAAAAGCCGTTGCTCTAGGCTCCTCATTTCTTACCGTAATTGCTCCCAAGTTTTGCTGCTGGAGTTCGTCAATCACAGCTCTGGGAGCTGGAAGCAGCTATCTCGCATGGGTCTATCCCTTGCGTCCATACCTTTGGGGACTTTCATTCTTAATGGTGGGCATTAGTTTTTATCAGGCTTATAAGCCAGTCAAATCCAATTGTTCCTCATGTGCAGAAGATGTGCAAACACCATTTTTGCGGTCCAAAGGCTTCACCTTGATAGTGGCTATTCTTGTACTGACTATGTTCGTTCTGAGCCTGCTAAAGTGATATTGGGGGTTATTATGTTTAATTAATTAAGAAGTATTATGAAAAAGTTAAAATTATTCGCAATCATTTTTTCACTTTCTCTCACAGCTGCAATGGCTCAGGAGAAAGTTAAATTCAAAGTTGAAGGATGGTCATGTCAAAGCTGCGCCAACTCAACAGCATCTACATTGAAAAAGCTGGAGGGCATCAAGGATGCCACAGCGACCTTTGATGACAGCATGGTTATCCTTACTTCTGATGGTTCGGTTAGTGAAGATGAACTTCGAAAGGTAATTGCTGATTTGAATTTTCAGGCCTTTTTTGAAGGGGATGAAAAGCCAATTCCACTTACAGCTGATGAAAAAGAAGGACTTGATATTGAAGTAGTAAAGGGTGGTGATAAGATCAAGTTTAAAGACTACCTGACCGAAGGGAAACTTACAATTTTCGACTTTTATGCAGACTGGTGTGGGCCATGTAAGTTGTTCACTCCGAAGTTGGAGCGATTGGTTCTGGAGAATCCGGACAAGCTCAGGTTGGTACAAGTTGATGTAGTTGACTGGAAGTCAGATATTGCTAAACATCTTACTTATAAGTATCAAATTCCTGCTCTTCCTTTTGCGTTGATATTTGATGATCAGGAGAAATTAGTTGCAAGAGTAGAAGGCAATGACATTGCCACAGTCAAAAAAGCTGTAGCATCCAATTGAAACAAATACTTCACATATTTCTTTTATTGACAGCCTTACCGACCTTAAGTCAGTCATGCCCTGCATGTAGCAACCCTGCGTTACAAAGTAATGAACGAATTGCAGCGGGACTGGACAGTTTGTCATCAGGAAACCTACGCCTGGCATTGAACTTTGCAAGAGGATTTGACTTCCAGGGAGGGCATCCAAATTATAAGGGGCTGAATCAGCAGGGACAGGTGACCAATGTTCCATTACATCATCACAAAGTGAGTCTTGATTTTACTCGTGTTGAGTTACAGGCTGAATACTCATTTGCTCCCAATTGGACCCTTTGGTTACAGGTGCCCGTTGATTTTAAACAGCAGGTTGCAAGTGTAGAATTCACAGAACCTGTAGATGAAACTCAACGAGAAGAGATCATAAGGAATCGCGACATCCATCATAGAAACGAAAATTATTCTGGGATTAGCGATATAAGCTTGTTGATCTCAAGAAGATATACGGGCTTGCTTGGCACTAGAGATCGATTAGATGTTGCATTGGGTACAACAATTCCTACGGGAAAAACAGAGGAGAATCCATTGACAGCTGGTGACAATGGAGAAAAGCATTTGCATATTCAGTTCGGCACTGGCACGCTAAATCCAAAACTGGAATTGCATTATGCTTCCCGTTTATCAGCAAAATGGTTTGTCACCTTTTACACCATCAACAAATGGGCTTTAGCTGAGAATTCGCTCGGTTATAAAGCACCTAATGAATCTACCAATGGATTTAGTCTTGGATATGATTTAAGCCGAATATTTTCAGTTCGTGGTTCGGTGGTTAGCTTCTATCAAAGTGTAGCAAAATGGGATGGTAATAAGGATCCCAACTCCGGCATTGTAGCATATAATGGCAATATCGGATTGTCAGCGCTCATTAGAAAAACCATGATTAGTGGGATTTATCGCATTCCAATTCAACAACGTGCTCTTGAATCGCAGGGTGATACATTCACGTTTGGACCTACCATAGTGTTTTCCATTTCTATGAGAATTTGAGGGGTAGAGACATGATCAAAATATTTATGTTCTTAGGCTGACATCAATCAACATAAACATTCTCCGCAACCTGTCGAGTTATCATATGAGGCTTTCCATCAATCTCAACGTCAAATGACCCATCAAATTCATGGTGAGATTTTATGATGACTTTACTATTGATTACAAGTCCCAGTTGTGTGATATGCTGAAGAAAAGCGGATGAGTCATTTTTAACGCCTACAACTCTCAGGCTTTTTCCAGCAGACTCCTGACTCAAAGTGGTTTTATGCATACCATTAATTGCACCATTCGCTTTTGGTATTGGATCACCGTGCGGGTCATAATCGGGGTAACCGAGAAGCTTATCTAGTTGATCGACCAATTTTTTAGACTTGATGTGTT
>CAZZHO010000277.1:0-4189 GCA_964653795.1 uncultured Roseivirgaceae bacterium
CTGGTACTCATGCATGACAAGACCTTGGATCGAACCACCACTGGTACAGGCAATGTTACAGACATCACTTATGAAGATTTAAGAGCGTTGAAATTGGTAGATAATGATGGTGACACCACTGATTTTCGAATTCCAACGCTTGATGAGACATTGGCGTGGGGAAAAGACAAGGTCCTTTTCACATTGGACATAAAGCGAGGTGTGCCCTTTGAGATGGTGATGAAAGCAGTAGATCGGCTAGAAGCTATTTCTTACGCAGCTATCATTACCTATCGCATCGACGATGCTAAGTTGGTTTATTCACTCAATCCGGAGGTAATCATTTCGGTATCGGCAGGAGATGATGGAGCATTGCAGCAGATTGAAAAGTCTGGTATTCCGGCAAAGAATCTGCTAGGCTTTGTTGGCACTCGAGAGCCTGAATCTGATCATTACGCCAAGGTGAAGAAAATGGGCATCAAAACAATATTAGGCACCTTAGGGAACCTCGATAAAAGTGCCGAATCCAAAGGAGATGATAGTGTGTACTTGACCTACATTGAAAATGGTGCTGACATTATTGCGACCGATCGACCTATTGAAGTGGCAAAAGTGATTATGAATCACAAGACCCTCAACTGAAATGCTTCTGCATGATCAGGCTAAGCGTATCAAGGTCAATGGGTTTGTTGTAAAAATCGTCTACTTCTTTGATTTTGGAGGCCCTTTTTCTGTCCTCTGGGTTAAGTGAGGAAGTGAGTAGTACAACCAATACCTGCCCCTTCATCTTTTCATCAAGCTTGCTATATTCAACAAGGAACTCCCACCCATCCATGATGGGCATATTAATATCCAGAAATATCAGATCTGGCCTGAGGTAATGACCATCTACTTGCTCTGTCAGCACATCCAATGCTTCTTTACCATGTCTGGTTTGCACAATTTGATCACAATAATCTGCCTGTTGCAAAAGCGTCTTGTTATAGAAATTTACTGAGGCGCTATCGTCAATCAGTAAAACACAATTCAGCTTTGTCTTCATGTTTTCTTAGGTATAACAAAGAAGAAAGTACTGCCCTTTCCGACCTCTGACTCCACCCAAATTTTTCCGTTGTGAAGTCTGACAATTTTCATGCACTGCGCAAGCCCAATTCCGGTGCCCTCATAGTCCTCATCCAGATGCAGCCGCTTAAACATATCAAATATTTTGATGGTATGTTGATTTTCAATGCCTATGCCATTGTCTTTTATGGAGAACCTCCAAAATATCTCTGTTTCTGTACATAGAATCTTTATATCAGGCTTGGTTCCATCAGGCACAAACTTCAATGCGTTCGTAATTAAGTTTTGGAAAAGTAAGCCCAACTCCAGTTTGTAGCCGAGTATAACAGGGAGCTCCCCTACCTCAATCGAGGCCCCATTTTCCAAAATGGACTTTTGCAGATCCTGCAGTACTGTTTCCACCAGCTCGCTGGTATCTACTCTTTTAAGCGTTCTACTCTTACCAATTCTACTGTATTCCAAAAGATCCTGAATTTTCTGACTCATTCGGTCAGCTGCGTCGGTAAGGAAAGTGCAATACTGACTAAGGTTCTCATTGGCCTTTAGAGCCGGTTCATTTGCTGATAAGTTCACAAACATGTTAATGGTCTTCAGGGGTTCCTGAAGGTCGTGCGATGCTACATAGGCAAACTGTTCTAGTTCCGCGTTGGATTGAAGAAGGGTCTTCTCGTTGTGCAAAAGTCGAAGGTTAGTTTCCTTAAGCTTTTCTTCTATCGCCTTCCTTTCTTCAATTTCGAAGAGCAGGTTATCAATGGATGTGGTACTCTCCTTGAGCTCATCCAGCATCTCATTGAAGGCCTTAGAAAGCCTTCCTAATTCATCGTTGGATGGATTGGCGATCCGATAATCCAGATCCCCTTTAGCAATATTTCTGGTCCCTTTCTCTATCTTTTTCAGCGGTGCCCTTATGGATCTAAGAAATACAATCGACATGAACAATATCAGGATGATATTTAGAGACAGCATGAAGATTAAGGATCTATTGGTCTTCTGCTTGGCTTCAGCTGGCTTCAGGCTTCTCATTTCCAGCAATCTCAGCTCTTCATTTCTGATGATGGCTGTATGCTCCATGATCTGCTGCATCAGCCTCATTCCCAAATCCGAATTGACTACTTCCTGAGCTGCCGTAAAACCTTCTACTCTACGTAGTTCGATGGTCTCCTGCAATTCGGCTATTTTTTGATCCAGCAGGTCTTTTACTATTTCTATTTCCCTAGTCTGGGATGGATTATCAGCAGTCAGGTTGCTAAATGATTCCAACTCCTGATAGATTATAGCGATACTGGAATTGAATGGATCGAGATATTCCTCCTTGCCGGTAATAATGTAACCTCTTTGACCGGTCTCAAGATCGACTATGCGCTTCTCAATATTCGCAATCTTACTTAGCGCCTTTTGAGTATGAATAATCCAGTCGCTACTATCTGTCAGCCTCTTAGAATTATCAAAAAGTAGGTACACCATCGCAACCACCACTATTTGAATGACGCCTATGAGCATCAATAGTCTAGTACTGAGTTTGACCCTTGTGAACATGGTGAATGACTGGAAATACTCTGATTGTAACTTTTTGGTGAATGTACAATCTTCAGCCTTTTCGGTTATGTTCTGCCAGTCAGAACGTGAAAAATAGCAGTTGACTAGTAATTAAGGCACTTTCAAAGAAAATTTTAGATTACTTCCATTCCGGAAATTGGTAACATTCACTTAGTGTCAGTATCTAAATGATCTTCAAGGTTATCAAGCGCATCTTGCCAGAAGCTATCATAGAAAGATAACCACACTGAAATAGCCCTAAGGTTTTTGGGTTCCGCTGTACAGTAACGCTCTCTACCCTCAGATGCAATAGAAACCAATCCTGCGACCTGTAGTGTTTTGATGTGTTTGGTCACCCCTTGCCTGCTGATATCGAATTGATCGCTGATCTGGGTAATAGAAAGTGCCGCACTGGCCACTACAAGAACATGAAAGATTTCACGCCTCGTAGGGTCAGCAATGGCTTTGAAAATCTGATCAATGTGCCGGCTCTGATACTTCATCATTCAGGTAATTTGGTAGCATAGATAAACAATGGTTCCAACCATTGTCAAAATCTCCCATCTTCTTAGGTGCGAATTCTCCTAATTTAGAAATACCGGAATGCACTAGCGTAAGGATGGTACTTCCCCCTTCTTCTTTTAAGGTCCAGGTGACCAGCGTATCCACAGGCGTGCCATCATTCCAGGTATACTTAAGCGTGTAAGGATCAGCTTCCAGGATAGTGCCTGTTACACCGTCACAGTCCTGTTCACTGGAAGTTGACAACTTGAAATTGTAGCCTGCCTCCGCCTTGAAATCTGCCTGTAAGAACCATTTTGAGATCTGCTCTCCCTCGGTTATAGCTTGCCAAACCTTGTCAATGGAATGATTGAGTACCTTTTCTTTTGTGATTGAGTCTTTCATGTTAATTCTTTTTATGCAACTATAAGGTTGCTAATATAGAATAACACTATTGAATAGGCAACTATTTGGTTGCGCACTATCTATAAATACCATTAAAATGCCACCAAGGATGTTTTTTCATAGCTGGATCAATTCCAATAAATAGCCCTTTCTATAGAAATCAACCCTCAAACAACATCTAACTTCCTCAGTAATTCTCCCACCTTGTTGGCTTCTTCCTCTCTACCCAGGGCCATCAAAGCAGCTTGTTTCCCCTTTAAGGCCTTTACTCTATTGGTGCGTTGCACCAATGATTGCTCGAACTGATCCAACGCCTCATCATAGCGCTTCTGGGTCAATAGCCATTCTCCATATTGCTCATAGGAAGGCAATGCAATGAAAGGTGGACCTGGATCATAACCTACCTCCTTCTCCAAAGCAACTGCCTTTTTCAGGAACTCCTCAGTCTCCTTTTCATCTTCATTCAGATATGCTGCCAATGCCAACATTTGGTACAGTACTACCTGGGTTCGGTCAATACTCTCCTGATCAGGGGCATACCTGGTAGGACCCGCGCTACACAGTGATACGCCCTCATCAGTAACTTGAATCTTCGCTGCTTCTAAATGCAAAGCAAGTGACTCTATTTGACTTTTGATGATCTCAACGTTATCCTCATCGAAGGCCAGTAAGCTCTTTAAGAAATGAATCTTTGCTTTTCCTTCCA
>CAZZHO010000278.1:0-4173 GCA_964653795.1 uncultured Roseivirgaceae bacterium
TTTAAGGTCAAATAGGTTTGTGTAGAAGTCCTTGCTTTCGGGCAGTTTTTCAGAGCAGATATTGATGAGCAGGCGATTAATTTTTTTCATTTAAGAGTTATTTGGAGGGTATTAATAAGGTCATCTAGAAACTTAATATTTTTAAAGGTGTCCTTATAGAAAGACTTACAATTAAAACCCGGCTCGCTACAAAATGATTTTTCAATTTCGGTCGATTTTATCCTTCTTTTTGGTGTTACGGTCCTTTTTGGCCTTTGGTCAAAGCTTGAACTATGAAGCGACCAGAAAGGATAAAACCATCGGAGGTATGGATATCTTGGTAAGGTCAGATGGTGACCAAAGAACCTTTCAGGTAAAGAGCCACATGGAATTTCGGATGTTGATCTCATTGAAGGTGAACTTCATCAACGAGGAAGTTTTCAAAGATGGTGTCTTACAAGAGGGAATGGTCAAAAATGAGATGATTGGTTTTAAGGAAAGCGAGGCTTCTATCAAAAAAACTGCATCTGGGTACGATTTGATGATTAATGGTAAAAGGCAGCCTTGCGATGAATCAACCATCACCTATACGGTCGCTAATATTTATACACAAGAGCCCAGAGATGGTCAGAAAGTATATTCTCAATACTATGGTAAGTATTTCATATTTGAGCGATTGGGAGATCATGAATACAAATTTGAGTCTCCGGAAGGAGACAACTTCTATTGGTATGAAAATGGAGTATGTACTAAAGTGAGAGTAGAGCGAGATTTTGCCACGGTTTACTTCAATCTTAAACCAGAGAGCCTGGCGGACGTTAGAACTGGAAAGACCAAATTTTAAGATTAGATGATAGAAGCCTTAAAGCGACTCTTTATTCCAATATTAATCTTATTGAGCCTCGGCTTTATTCTCTTCCTTATCAACCAGGTTTCAGGGGTTTATCTTCTGGCAAACGAGGTGCATCCTACTTTTGGTACTGTAGTGCTGATTACTTTGATAGTAGTGTTGGCAGCGCTCATTATTTCTCCTTTTATCCTTTTTCTAAAACTGCCTAAGTCCTTAAAGAGGCCAACCAATGAAAGTCAGCTTCCGGCTTTCAAAAAGAATGTGCTGAGGAGACTTAAGCAAAACAAGATTCTAAAAGAAGAAGGAATGGTGCCGAGCTCGGTAGAGGATTTGCCAGCTTCACTAGGGGTACTGGAGCAGAGAGCAGATAAAGTCATTAAATCTACTGCACAGACCATATTCCTGACTACAGCAGTCTCACAAAATGGTAAGCTTGATGCGATGACGGTCTTTCTGACTCAAATCAAAATGGTCTGGCAAATTGCCCATATTTACTACCAGAGGCCTTCCATTGTGGAGCTTGGTTACTTGTATGCCAATATTGGTGCCACTTCCTTTTTAGCCTCGGAAATAGAGGATATTGACCTGACGAAACATATAGAACCTATCATTTCTTCTATTGCAAAAAATACCGGTGGTAGGTCGGTTCCTGTTGTTGGTCAAGCCACTACAGTCATCATGGATTCTTTGTTGGAAGGTACTACCAATACGTTCCTTTCCTTGCGGGTAGGAATACTTGCTAAGAAGTACTGTGGCGACCTTACCGTTTCTTCTAAGAAAGAGCTGAGAAGATCTACCTTGAAAGAAGCGAGCGTTCTGCTACGCAAAATAGCAGTCTCTTCATCCGCAGACTTCATCGCTGCCATAGTTCGTGCTACAAAGAACATCGGTATTAGCACTGTAAAAGATGGCTGGCAAACCGTAGTGGATGCCAGCTCTAAAGTGAAAGACGGTGTGATGAAAGTCTCTAAGAAGGTGAATCCTTTTTGAAAAGGTTATTCTGCCCGTAAACTCTCTACAGGATTAGCCCTTGACACCCGGATCGAATGATAACTAACCGTGGCCAAAGTGATGAGCATACAGGCCACACTTCCAACTACGAAGACCCAAGGCTCTAAATCCACTCTATAGCCGTACCCATCAAGCCATCCCTGAAGGACGTAGAGTGCTGACGGAATGGCAATAACACAAGAAATCAGCACTAATATTCCGAAATCCCTGGAAAGTAAGGTCCATAAGTTTGTAATGGATGCGCCTAATACCTTCCGGATTCCAATTTCCTTCACCCTTTGGCTCACCACAAAGGCGGATAGCCCAAAAAGACCTAAACAGCTGATCAAAATGGCTAGTAGGCAGAAGAAAGTTGCAAAATTTCCGATCTGCTCTTCGTCCTTGAACTTGGCCAGGTATTGGTCATCTATGAACCTATAATTAAAGCCTTCATCAGGAAGATGCTTTTCGTAGATAGCCTGGACCTGTGGAATGGCTGTGGCATAGTCTGCTCCTGGCCTTAGTCTAATGAATAAAAAGGGCATTGGGCTTTCAGTACAAAAAACCATAAGGGGCTGAGTCGGCTCAAAAGGAGAAGCTTTCACCATATCCCTGACGACCCCAATGATGATGAATTTTCTTTTGCCGTTACGCTCATTTGGTGATTGCAATGTCTTGCCAACTGGATCTTCCAACCCTATCATTTTCACCGCCGATTCGCTCAAAATGATGGAGCCAGTCTCGTCCAATTCACGGGAGAAATCTCTTCCTTCCAATAGCTCCCACTGTACGGTTGCACCATATTCAGGGCCTGTAAAAATAGTGTTGAAGGTTCCGTCTATTTTTCTTCCGTCATAGCTGAAGCCATTGTTATTGCCAAGTGTATTGGTAAGGGGGTAATTAGCTACTGCCACCTCTTCTACAAACCCAGAGCTTTTCAAGTCATTTCGGATTACATTGTGGTTGATATAGAAGTCGTCTGATCTTCCGATGATGGTCATAAGCCGGTCTTGGTTGTAACCGACAGGTCTGTCTTTGGCAAAGCTTATTTGTTGATACACGACAATGGTCCCAATAATCAAGATGATGGAAACCACGAATTGAAATATCACCAATACCTGCCTAAATCTGACACTTCCAGATCCGGGTTTCACATTGCCCCTAAGTGCCCTTACGGGATTGAAAGAAGAAAGGAAGGCCGCAGGGTAACTCCCAGCAATTAGAGTGGATAGTAAAGCGAAACCAATACACAATAGCCAGAACCAGATATTATCAAATGGGAATATTAGTGCTTTCTCCGTGATGGTATTGAACCAAGGAAGGATCAAGTAAGTGGCAGCCAGGGAAATAAACAGCGCCACGACGGCATATAGGCTGGATTCAGAAAGGAATTGGAGGATTAAGTTGGATCGGAATGATCCGACCGCCTTACGCACCCCCACTTCCTTGATTCTTGTTTGATACCGTGCCGTATTCAGGTTCATGAAATTGATGCAGGCGATCAATAAGACGAGCATTCCCACAATGGCATAAAGCCATATAAACTTCATTCGTGGACTTGTGACCTGAAAGCCATCTACGAAGAATGCATTTAGGTGCCAGTCTTTCATGGATATTAGTAGTAAATCGATAGGTTCCTGCAGATTCAATTCGTTGTTTAGGACGTCCCTTATGGCGGCAGAAGCATCCTGCATTGCCACATCTTCGCGGAGCAAAGCATAGATCTTAATGTTGTAATTGTCCCACACATATGGGTTTTGGGAGTTGTAAACCAAATGCTGAGAAACAAAGAATTTAGCTTCACCGAATGTAGAGTTTTTTGGGAAGTCTTTATAGACCCCTGTTACCACCAGATTCGTGGAGACATTAAGCGCCAAATCTTTTCCAATAGGATCTTCTTCTCGAAATAGTTTTCTTGCCAGTGTCTCTGAAAGAAGAATGCCAAAATCATCGTCTAGTCCATTTTGATTTCCTGAGATCATCTCAGGAGAAAGGATTCTTGTGATGGAAGGCTGGAAGTAATATCCCGTTTCTTCTATGCTTACTTTTCCAACCTTCAAGAGTTGCGGTCTATTGCGATAGAAGGTCATGGCCACTTCCTCGAAATAGTTGCCATAATCTGCTTTTAGCTTCAGCCCTAGTTGACCCACTAAGGAACTATTGACTTCCACTATATCGTCATCGGTATCTTTTCTGAGAACTTGTACCGTTCTGTCATAATTCTTAAAATTCTTATTGAAAGCGAACTCATCATGAATCCATAAGCCGACAAGTATTGCTACAGTCATTCCTATAGCCAGACCGCCGATATTGATGGTTGAGAACAGCTTGTTTTTGAGCAGAATCCGTGACCC
>CAZZHO010000279.1:0-4171 GCA_964653795.1 uncultured Roseivirgaceae bacterium
GTAAAGGTAATGATGCAGTGTGCGAGTTTGTAGGACCAGACTCAGCTTAGAGATTCATTCTGCACAGTTTGACAGGCTTGGACTTTCCTTTTAATGGAAGCTCTCCAATGTATTCAGCGTTCCAGTGATTGGAATAGTCCAGGCGGTTCAAAAGATCGGATGTTAAGATCAAGTCTGTATTATTTTCATTGCATAGCTCTTGTGCTCTTGCTGTGGTGTTCAAAACATCTCCTGTGTAAAATATCTCTTTTTTTAGCGCGCCTATTTCTCCCGTAGTGACTTCCCCAACATGTAAGCCTGCTTTAAAATCTGGTACCAATCCATACTTTTTCTGGAAGCTATCAGCATTATCATTCATGCTCCTTTTAATCTCTTTGAAGCATTGTATGCAGTGATGATCGGTCAGACCCTTGGCAGATTCCCATGTAACTACCACTTCATCTCCGATGTATTGGTAGACTTCACCCAAAGTATTGATGATCGGATCTGACATGACTTCATAGTAATCTCTCAACAGGTTAAAGTACTGTTCATGACCTAACTGTTCGGCTATAGTTGTCGATTGTTTCATGTCCAGAAACATGAAAATGCGTTCTTCTTTTTTAGGGTGGTGATACTTTCCGGTTAGAAAATTGAGGAATACGTGATGCCCCAGATTCTCACTGACTGCTGAATAAATAAGGCACACAAATAGGGATACAGACAATTGAAATAGTGTGGTAATAAAAGAAATACTCATTAAGAATTTACCCAGCTTAGTCCATGCCTCTTTTTGTAAGAAACTAATGCCAGTTTCTAGTGAAAATGCCAAAGGATAGAACAAGACTATCACAAATAGAAAGAGGGTGAGGTATATGAGAAACTTGTAAAAAAACTTAGCTCTCAATGACCGGTTAGCAAACCGCTTCTGTAGGTAGACGATCTCTAAAGATCCAACAATGAGACCCACTAAAATATTAGCCAGATTCGCAAAAATGAGAACTGGAATGGTGAAGGAGATATCTGTTTCTGGATTTAGATTTTGATTTCGTGTGACTCCTACTTCAGTGATGATAATGACCCAGCCGCTCAATACCCAAATAATTGCAAAAGGGATGATTTTTGGAGATGTTTCTTTTGGCTTTTGGTGTAAGCATAGATAAACATACGCATCCTAATGGTCTAAATGAAAAAAGGCAGGCCAGTGCCTACCTATAAAATTATGAACGTGATAGAGTTTGTTCTCTGATCCCCTAACCATACCACCTCACTGCACAGGCCAAGGGTAACTTCAGGATGAATGCAGTCAATAGGAACTGAAGTGTGAAAGGAACTTCACCAGCCAATAGTTGGAAGATGAAAACACCAGCGACAACTAATGTTCCACTAACAATTAGCTGATCTCGAAAGCTTTTAATTTGATTGATTGAATAATTCTTTAAGCGATAGCCTTTCCAAGCTTTTTCACTTTCGATAGCCATTTTGCTCGAAAAGAGGGCGTAGAATCTTTGATGGGAGCTATGTAAGTCACCTTGACTGGCTTTACCCCACAAAATTCTAGTGTTCCCTTCTTGAATTGATTGATCAACGGTCTTCCCATAAACCAGCGGTCATACCATCTCACTGTATCTGCGGTAATGATCAGTCTGGCGGTTTTTCCTTTCAGAAGTTTTTTAGGAAAGGGATTGCCTTTCTGGTACTTGAAGAAAAAACCCGGGAGAAAGATTCGGTCGATGAATCCTTTCATTAATGCAGGCATTCCATACCACCACATGGGTAGTATCCAAACCAGGTGATCAGCTTGTTTGATCTTATGAATCGCCTCTAATAAATCAGGCTCCAGCTCACTAATCTTTCGGTAGCCATATTTCAGGTTTGGGTTAAAATCCAGGTCAGCAATGTTGAGTAACTCAACTTTAACATCTGAATCTTTGATGCCCTCCAGGTAAGCTTTAGAAAGTGCATAGTTGAAGGTTTCATTATCAGGATGCCCATTGATGACCAATACTTTTTTCTTCTGATGATCATTGAGTTCAACTTGACCATTGTCAACAAGTAGTTCTTTGTTTGATTTTTCTATTGTTAGTTCCATGATGTTTAGAATTTGATTAAGAAGATTCCTGCGATCATGGCGATAGTTCCGACTACCTTTTTAATTGCTATCGGTTCTATGGGAAGTCCAAACCAACCATAGTGAGCTGCAATCATTGAAAAGAGAATCTGCCCACACAGCCCAAAGGATACGGCTGTAGAGATGCCAAGCTTAGGAATCAAGTAATAAAAAAGCGTTACGGCGATAAAGCTGAATATCGCACCTGTAAACCATAAATAAGGAGGTATCGCCTTCAACTGCTGAATGGAAGGCAATTGCCTTACGGTAACCAATACTGCCACGATAGTGAATATTGCACTTATAGTTAGGGCGGCAGAAGTGGCCAATAGCGGACTTTCGAGATGTATACCCAACCTCGAGTTAAGCCCACCTTGAACCACTACCATGATCCCTACCATAAAGGATAGAAGGAGTAAAGATGCATAGCTCATAGTGGCAGAATTAAGCTGCTGCTTTTTCATAAGCTGCAGAGTCCTCATAAAAGCGATATTCCTTGATCATGCCATCTTCAATGATGCATCGCTGCACCCAAGTGCTATAAAACAGCTTGCCTGTGGCTTTTACTTCATGCGAAAATGTTCCATTTGCATAGACTACATCATTGTCACCTTCCATGATGGATTCTACCTGAAAGCTTTTAGTATCAAACAGGTTGGCGATATTGGCCAAAAAGTCTTTCGCTTGTGACCTACCTTGATACGATCCGTGAAGCTGGTCTTTAATTCTCGCTCCCTCTTTTACACTTACAATGAGACATTCTGGATGAAAGATTTCCAATACCTTGTTCATGTCTCCTTTGCTGAAAGCATCGAAGTATGCTTCAACGACTGATTTGTTACTCAATTTTTTCATTGTCTTAAATTTTATCGCGGGGCGATTGCCTATTATTTGAATGAATCCCTGATGCTCTTTCAGGTATATCAATTCAGGCGACTACCCCGAGTTGTACTACTTTTATTTGAGTCCAAATTTTGTGCAATGAGTACCTTGAATCGTCCTGAAAGGAAATAGTGGACGTATTAAGAAATTGAAATGAAATTCAGGACGTTTTCGCCTGCTTCACCCATACTTTGGGGGTGAGTCCTGTGTTTTTCTTGAAGAAGTCATTGAACACAGATTTGGAGGTAAATCCACTTTCATAGGCTAAACCTAGTAGTGTGAGGTGACTGTTTTGTGGATTGATCGCCTTTTCCTGAAAAGCCTTCAGTCGGTAGCCATTTATGAAGTCATTGAAGTTTTTCCCAATCTTCTCGTTTAGCAACCATGACAGTTTGTTAGGATGAAGGTCGATGGTTTCAGCCATTCTTCTTAACGTTAATGAAGTGTCAAGAAAGATCTTGTCTACTTCCATTTTTGTTTTTAATTCCTGGGAATAGTGATTGATTTCCTCTTGACTAATAGTAGACTCTACCTTTTTATCTATTGTTGGGTTAGATTGAAAATCAATATTTCCAATCGTTTCTTTGACAAGCTTCTTGAATCTGACATCCTCCCTTAAGGGAGCTAACATGGGGTCATGAGCAAATCCAATGTATTGACCAATGTGATTTTCCACACCCCACCTCAGTTTCTCGATGGCACTTTCTTGATCACCGGAATAAATCTGTAGGTACACCTGCCATATTAAATATCCTTTTTCGTAATTTGGATTGGGTTTTATGCTGGTCGTAGCACCTTTATGCATGAGGTCATAGAGCAATTGAAAGTTCGGTACTTCCCATGTATTTTCCATTTTTGAAAGCAGGTGTTGCAGCGCTTCTTCTTTGTTCATGAGAATCAGACAGCAAGCTTTTAGCTGGATGGCCAGTACCCAGTGAGAGTCCAATTCGATACTACGATCAAATGACTGAATGGCACGTTCCAGATCATTTGATAGATAATGCAACACTCCCTTTGTGTAATGATGGTTAGGAGACAATGGATTGCGAGCCAATGCTTTTTCAATGCAGTCATGACCTTGATTAAAAAGCCCCACCGCATAAAACAATTCAGCCATCGCTTCTAATCCCTCTGTAAACGATGGGTACTGTTTTAGAAGCCTACTCCCATGGTCGTGAGCAGCTTGCCAATCCCATTCCA
>CAZZHO010000280.1:0-2563 GCA_964653795.1 uncultured Roseivirgaceae bacterium
ATTTACAATTTGGCACACCGCATGTTACTTTTCCCCGAAGATGCGCAAGATGCTACGCAGGAGATACTCATAAGGGTGATTACACACTTAAGTACATTCCAAGGAAACAGTGCCTTCACCACATGGGCTTATCGCATAGCCGCGAATTATTTGATCAATGAAAAATCCAAAAATAGACGTAAGGCGCAAGAGGTGACTTTTGAAACTTACGCTTTACAGATAGATACAGGCCAGTCCGATAGCATTGCTTTCACTAAAAATCAGGGGGAAATAGACTTACTGGAAGAGGAAGTGAAGGTGAGCTGTACACATGGGTTGCTTCATTGTCTGAATCCAACGAATAGACTCATTTATATTCTGGGTGATGTGCTGGATTATAACAGTTCGGAAGCTGCCGAAATACTGGAGATTACTCCTGCTAGTTTTCGAAAGCAACTCTCCCGGTCGAGGGAAAAGATCAGGAATTTCCTGACGGCAAAGTGTGGTTTGGTGGATGAATCAAACCCTTGTAGATGTAAAAAGAAAGTCGATTTCTTGATTGACCAAGACCTGATCCAGCCTGCCTCCTTAAGGTTTGCGCAGCATACCAATAGAAGCATCGACCTGATGAAGAAAATAGATCACCTGGAGGAGACATTAAGTGTCTTTAGATCAGTGCCAGTGCTGGAGGCGCCGGAGGAAGTGTTGGCAGAAGTAAAAGAAACTATTAACTCAACGAGATTTTAAGATGAACAAAGTACCGATTCCGGAAAAAATGGAGAAATTCTATGGTGCTGGCACCATGCTCCACCCTGATAGTGATACCGTGGAAGACCTACTGACCAAGATTCCTGAGGGCAATGTCGCTACTGTTGAGTTGCTATGTCAAAAAATGGCATCTGATCATGGTACCAACGTGACTTGTCCTATGCGTACTGGCAATATCATAAAGGTGCTAGCAGAGTCCTCACTTGATGCCAAGCGGGACATCCCATTTTGGAGGGTGATTCGGAACAATCATCTGCTTATCAATTCTGAACTAACCGAGTTCTGTAGTTCGAAACTGGAACAAGAAGGATGGGCTCTGGAGCAGACACCTAAAGGGGATTATAAACTACTGGATGCTGATGCGGGACTTCATAAGTTCAATTGAGCATTCAAATCTCTATTGGAACAAGTATCGCATGCCATCGGTAAAGCCAGGTCCGAAGATGGTGCGATGGGTTTCGTTCTCCATGACTTCCGCCTTCAAGTTCAGACCTTCTAGTCCATTGGCAATAAGCTTCTCTGAAAAGTCGGTTTGAAGGTCATCAATTCGGCCTTCTAGTTCTCCAGAGGCCATGTACACTTTGGTATTGATGAAACCATTGGCAAAAGTATCTACCTGATTCAGCATCATAGTGTCGTTGAACCATAGCGAAGGACTCAGTATCAAATAGTTGTTGAATAAGTCCGATCTATTCAAGAGCACATAGGATCCGAACAATCCACCATAGGAGTGGCCGTACAAGGTTCTATCGTCCCCGTCAACCCGATAGTTTTCTTCAATGAGGGGGAATAACTCTTCCGCCAGGAAATTACAAAATTCAGGGGCGCCACCAGTTGGGTCAGTTTTGCCTCCCAATTTTAGATCACTATCTATAGTAGGTGTAAGGTCTCTACTTCGAAGCTCATAAAATGTCTTGTAATCGGTGCCATAAGCAATGCCCACTACTATCATAGGAGGGATCAGTTTATCTTTTATCAATCGCTGAACGATATAACCGACACCTCCAAAGTTGGTCTCGGCATCAGTGACATATAATACTGGGAGCTTCTCTTTGGTCTGGTAGTAATTGCGAGGCAATTGCACTTTGATTTGGTAGGGCTGACCATTGAAACTTGATTCAATATCAAGTAACTCGGTATTAGGCAACACCACTTGGCTGTGGTCCTCCAAATAGCTGATTTCGTTGAGTCTGCTCTTAAGGTCTGTTACCTGATTTTTTAGTAAGTCATTTTGAGCTTTTAGGTCCGAATACTCTGACTTGGAAACCCCACATCCCATTAGGATTACGGAGAAAATGGTAATAGTGAATTTGTGCATGAGTAAAAGCAAAGGTAGGGCATAATACTATAACTATAGTAATAGTATTAGAGTGCTTTATTTCTGCCTTTTCTACCAGATTTTGATCTTATTATTTTCGAACGAATTGCAGGTTTTTGACTCGACCGGCCATGAGTTTGAAGGTTGTAATATCTCCATCGCTAAAATCAAACAACCCATACCGATCATTTGAAAGCAAATTTGCCTTGATCGAACTCATCGATGAGATTTTCTCGTCATTCACAAACAGTACCAGCTCAGCATCCACCATCTTCAGATCATATCGAACGTTCAGTTCATCGCTGTAGTAGCTACCTGCGAACTTTTTGAATTCATCTTCAGAATAGGTCACCGGCTCATAGGCCATGGCTTCAATCGGATCACCTCCATCGATAATAACCGTCATGGTTTTGATGCCATCCTTGTTTTCACTGAAATGAACTCTTAGGTCGACATTGACACCCAGCATTTTAAATTCTGATTTTCCGATCGGAACCA
>CAZZHO010000280.1:2663-4165 GCA_964653795.1 uncultured Roseivirgaceae bacterium
GCGCGATTGGCCAATACAATGATGGTTGTCTCCTCGGATGGGAATCGGATCATTTCAGCCCGAAAACCTACGAATGCACCTCCATGACTTAATGTGGTTAGGCCTTTATATTCACCATTGAAAATTCCTTTTCCATAATCCTCCTTACTTCCATCATTCAAGGTCAAAGGCACCGACATAGTATTCCAAAACTCCTTGCTCAGTACATCCGAGTTATAATAGTGGTCATCCCAAATTTTAAGGTCTTCTATTGTCGAGAAAATGCCACCGTCACCAATCATATCCAAGGTAGTCATGCTGATTTTATATCCGCCAGCACCTGGTCGATAGCCCGACGCTCTATTGGGGACAACCATCGTGTGGTCATTGTGAAAGTGAGTGTTGACCATACCCAAAGGCTCGAAGATCTCTTTTTTGGCAAATTCGGCCATGTTTTGCCCGGATACTTTCTCTACAATCTGCCCCAACAACCAATAACCCGAGTTACTATATAGGAACTCCTCGTTTGGAGCGAAGTTGTTTTCTTGTTGGTTGACAAGCCAATTCATCACGTCCTCATCGGTGTAAAAGTCGTCGCTTCCTAGTCCTGCCAGATAGGCAATCGCCAAATAATCGCGAATGCCACTTGAGTGATTCAGGAGGTGCAGTACTGTGATATCATCAGCATAGTCTGGGAATGCAGGAAAGAACTTTGAAAGCTTATCATCAAACTTCAGTTTACCCTGTTCCTCAAGCAGTACTATGCAGGCAGCAGTGAACTGTTTTGATGTGGAGCCAATTCGGAATACTGATTTCGTATTAATGGGTATATCATATTCCAGGTTAGCCATACCATACCCTCGACCATAGACAAGCTCACCATTTTGAATTATGCCCAAAGCACAACCGGGAGTGTCGGGACTATCCCATTCCTTAAAGACATTGTCAATAGATACTTTGTCAAGTTCTTGTGCTTGGATAAATTGACTCAAGAGGCCAATAAGTATGATGGCAATCGTGGTTCTCATTTGATACAGGTAATGACTTAAGGATATATGAGGAAGTTAAGCTTTCTTGCGAAAATGAAGATGATCAATTGCAAAATGGATTCTTAACTTATGTTAAGGCTTGGCGAAACTCACTGCATTCAGATACATGGAGCCATTGACCGATCTGAAAATTAAAGTGTCATTTTTTAGGCTCAATAGCCAGTAGCTATCTTCACTATCACCCTCTCCATCAATGAATAATTCATTTGAACTATTGTCAAATAACCACTTTCCAGTTTCTGACTTTTTGACCTCCCCATCGTAACTGGGAATGTGCCATCCTCTTTTAAGTGTATCCAGTTTTCATGTAGATCCATGACCTGATCATCTTCTACAACGCTCAGGATTTGCCATTTGCCAATAAAGAACTCTGAGGAGCGGCCACAGGCGAGTAAGAGGATACAACCGACGACAAGGCATGACTTTTTTAGTATGTGTTTCACTACTCCTTACTTAGTACGTAGTGATTGTACC
>CAZZHO010000281.1:0-4111 GCA_964653795.1 uncultured Roseivirgaceae bacterium
AGTGAATTGCTCATTTTCGGATCTATGAAAGTCTAATGTCAGAAACTGAGGCACCGGAAGGTACCATTGGGAATACGTTCTCTTCTTTTTCCACTACGGCTTCCAATAAGATGGGGCCATCATGTTGTATAAATTTGTCCAGAGCATCGCTCAACTGAGATCGCTCCGTTACTTTCATACTCTCGATTCCATAACCCTTTGAAATGAGCTGGAAGTCCGGGTTGACGAGCTCCGTAAAGGAATATCGCTTATCAAAGAACAACTGCTGCCACTGTCGTACCATACCTAGGAAGTTGTTGTTGAGTATGAGGATTTTCACGCCAATTTGATATTGAAAAATCGTAGCTAATTCCTGAATGGTCATTTGAAACCCACCATCGCCTATTATTGCCACAACTTGCCTTGACTCATCTCCTAATTTGGCTCCCATGGCAGCGGGTAGGGCAAAACCCATCGTACCCAATCCCCCTGAAGTAATATTGGCTCGTTTACTCTTGAATTCGTAATAGCGACTTGCCACCATTTGATGTTGACCTACGTCCGTTACGATAACTGACTGTCCCTCAGTTTTTTCAGATAAGACACGGATGACCTCACCCATCTTGATTTGATCTCCAGTAGGGAAGAGCTCATTGGTGATTACTTTCTCTACCTCGACCTTATCACATTGATGGAATTCTTCTATCCAGTCATGATGTTTCTTCTCAACCACTTCTGGAATTAACGCCTTCAGAGCTGCTTTCGCGTCAGCGTTGATTGCCACATCAGTCTTGACATTTTTATCAATTTCTGCAGGGTCGATTTCGATATGTATGACCTTGGCTTGCTTAGCGTATTTCTCTAGATTTCCTGTAACCCTATCGTCAAACCTCATTCCAATGGCGATCAGTACATCGCACTCATTGGTCTTAACATTCGGACCATAGTTACCATGCATTCCCAGATAGCCAACATAGTTGGGATGATCTGCAGGTAATGCTGAAAGGCCCATGAGCGTGGATGCGGCAGGGACACCTGATTTTTCTAAAAACTCCTTCAGGTCTTCCTGTGCTTCTGCCAACACTACACCTTGACCTACTAATGCTAATGGCTTATTGGAATAGTTGATAAGAGAAGCAGCTTCACTCACCTTGTTCTGATTGAGTACAGGGTAGGGGTGGTAGCTTCTTATTTTTTCGCACTTTTCATAGTGAAAGTCAAACTCTCCAAACTGTGCATCTTTTGTAATATCTATCAGCACCGGTCCGGGTCTGCCTGAGTTAGCTATGTAGAATGCTCTTGCAATAGCATAAGGGATCTCTTCTGCCTTGGTAACCTGATAATTCCATTTGGTGACGGGCATTGAGATACCGATAACGTCCGTCTCTTGAAAGGCATCGGTCCCAAGAAGGTGAGAGGGTACTTGCCCAGTAATGCAAACTATTGGGGTACTATCAATTTGAGCATCCGCAATTCCAGTGATAAGATTGGTTGCTCCTGGCCCAGAAGTAGCAAAGCATACACCTGTCTTACCAGAGACTCGTGCAAAACCCTGCGCCGCATGTGCAGCTCCTTGCTCATGTCTGGTCAAAATATGGGTCAATCGATCCTGGTATTTATAAAGCTCATCATACACTGGCATGATGGCTCCACCTGGATATCCGAAGATGGTCTTTACACCCTCTTCCAGCAAGGAAAGGAGTAATCCCTCGGAACCGGTAACCTTCTTAGAGTTGCCCGTTTTCTTTTCTGTTATGGGTAATGATGATGTATTCATTTCGCTGCTATTCGTCCGTCACACAACCTTCAGATGCTGTTGCAACTGATTTGATATATTTTCTTAGAATTCCTTTTTTGCCTTTGTATGGTGGCTTTTGCCATTTTGCCTTTCTTGCTTGCAATTCATCCTCTGAGATTTTGACATCAAGGCGATTGTTAACTGCATCGATTGAGATAATATCCCCGTTCTCAACTAGGGCTAATGGCCCTCCTTCCTGAGATTCGGGAGTGATATGACCTACCACGAACCCGTGCGAACCACCGGAGAAACGCCCATCAGTGATCAAAGCTACATCCTTACCTAAGCCTGCTCCCATCACAGCACTAGTGGGTTTCAGCATTTCTGGCATTCCCGGAGCACCTTTTGGTCCGGATTGCCTGATGACAATGACTTCACCTTTCTGAACTTCTTTGCCAATCCCTTCTATCGCTTCAAATTCATCCTCATAAATTCTAGCAGGACCTTCAAAGTATTCACCTTCTTTCCCGGTGATTTTCGCCACAGCTCCTTCTGGGGCTAGGTTTCCGTAGAGTATTTGAAGATGTCCACTCGGTTTTATAGGTTCACTGAAAGAATGGATGATTTTAGGGGATTCTGCCAGGTTTGGCACCTTTTCAAGGTTTTCAGCAATGGTCTTTCCAGTTACTGTCAGACAATCTCCATGTAGATGTCCTTCCGCTAACATAAGCTTCATTACACCGGGTGTACCACCTACATGATGAAGATCTTCCATCAAGTATTTACCTGAGGGCTTCAGGTCAGCGATAAATGGTGTTTCATCACTGATTCTTTGAAAATCATCAAGTGTAATATCTACCTCCACGGCCTTGGCCATAGCAATGATGTGGAGTACGGCATTTGTACTACCACCCAAGACCATTACTACCTTGATGGCATTTTCAAATGCTTTTTTGGTCATAATATCTCGAGGCTTGATATCATGTTCCATTAGGTATCTGATGGCTTGACCAACATCCACTATTTCCGTGGTTTTGTCTTTGCTTTCCGCGGGGTTGGAGGACCCGAAAGGTAAACTCATGCCAAGTGCCTCAATGGCTGAAGACATGGTATTGGCAGTATACATTCCGCCACATGCTCCTGGTCCGGGGATGGCATTTTTGATGATCCCCTTATAGTCTTCTTCTTCAATTGTACCTGCCAGCTTTTTGCCGTAAGCTTCGAAGGCTGATACAATATTCAGGTCTTCACCTTTCCATTTACCTGGTTTTACTGTCCCACCATATACCATCATAGCGGGTCGATTCAACCTTCCCATCGCTATGAGGGAGCCAGGCATGTTTTTATCACATCCAACCACGGCCACCAAAGCATCATAAAATTGAGCATTGCAGACTGTCTCAATGCTATCTGCGATGATATCTCTTGAGATCAGGGAATACTTCATACCAACGGTGCCGTTGGAAATGCCATCGCTTACTCCTATGGTATTGAAGATCAAACCGACAAGATCTGCTTCTCTCACACTTTTCTTCACCTGGTGAGAGAGTACATTGAGGTGCATGTTGCAAGGATTGCCTTCAAATCCAGTACTGGCAATGCCAACTTGTGCTTTGCTTAAGTCCTGTTCTGAAAGCCCGGTAGCATATAGCTGTGCCTGAGAAGCAGGTTGACTCGGGTCTTGAGTAATTGTTTTTGAGTATTTGTTGAGGCTCATTTTTTAAACGATGGTCAAGTCTTCTAATTCGTTGAACCTTACCTTTCGCTGGTAATAGAAATGGAGGGAGTAAGACGCTGATTCTTCCCAAACCCCTTTTAATTCTTCTCCGTTGATGGATTTGATTTGGCTTATTTCTGAAGCAGTACCGCAGAAAAATGCCTGATCTGCTTCATACAACTCATCAACTGAAATGTCCTTCTCTTGTATTTCGATATTCAATTCTTTGGCCATTTCGAAGATGGTGGCCCTAGTAATGCCAGCGAGGATTTTTGCCTTTTTGGGAGTGTAAAGAACACCATCTTTCTCATAGAAGAAATTACTAACTGGACCCTCTGCTACAAAACCGTCATTGTCTAAAAGCAAGGCTTCATCATAACCCAATTGTCTGGCCTGGGCCGAGGCTAGGGTAGCGGCTG
This sequence comes from uncultured Roseivirgaceae bacterium, assembly GCA_964653795.1. Classification (GTDB taxonomy): domain Bacteria; phylum Bacteroidota; class Bacteroidia; order Cytophagales; family Cyclobacteriaceae; genus JAWPMT01. Next base: position 3,854 of record CAZZHO010000281.1, read on the forward strand.
AGTAGTTACCTACCACTTTAGCTTCAATGGGTACGGCAGCACCACTCGGTTTCCTGTATTGAGATACCATCACCTCTAAAGGTTTGTTACCGTTGTATTTTTTCCATTTCCAGGCGGCCATGAAGATATGTGCATTGCCAGTAGGACGTAGTAACATATCCTGATCCGCATAAACCAGAGGCCGTATATAGGCATCTGTCAGATTGTTTTTCTCCAGAAGGGAATATGCTATTTGTGTAAGCTCCTCTACAGAGTAAT
>CAZZHO010000282.1:0-3982 GCA_964653795.1 uncultured Roseivirgaceae bacterium
ATATAGTGCAAAACTCTGCCACGGGGGCGGCCACGAATATCATCGCTGGTCTTTCCACTGGTATGATCTCTACTTTCGGCCCAATCCTTCTTTTCGCAGGTGCGATCTGGGGAGCTTATGAGTTGGCTGGATTCTATGGAGTAGGTATTGCAGCTTCTGCTATGATGGCTACAACGGCTATGCAGTTGGCGATTGATGCATTTGGCCCTATCGCTGATAATGCAGGTGGTATTGCAGAGATGAGCGAGCTTCCTGATGAAGTAAGGGAGAAAACGGACATCCTTGATTCAGTTGGTAACACTACTGCTGCCATTGGAAAAGGATTTGCGATCGCTTCTGCTGCTTTGACGGCTTTGGCTCTTTTCGCAGCTTATGTGACTTTCACAGGAATCGACGGTATCAACATCTTCAAAGCAGATGTATTGGCTGCCTTGTTCATTGGTGGTATGGTACCAGTTGTATTCTCTGCTTTGGCTATGAGATCTGTAGGTAAGGCTGCCATGGAAATGGTGAAAGAAGTAAGAAGACAATTCAAAGAAATCCCTGGTATCATGGAAGGTACTGGACAGCCTGAGTATGGCAAGTGTGTAGACATCTCTACTCAAGCTGCTCTGAAAGAAATGATGTTGCCAGGTGCTATCACTATCATTGCTCCAATTTTGATTGGTTTCTTAATGGGACCTGAAGCATTGGGTAGCTACATGGCGGGTGTAGCTGTATCAGGTGTACTTTGGGCGATCTTCCAAAACAATGCAGGTGGCGCATGGGATAATGCGAAGAAGTCTTTCGAGGCGGGTGTCATGATCGAAGGTGAAATGACTTACAAAGGTTCTGAAGCTCACAAAGCTGCAGTTACTGGTGATACAGTGGGTGATCCTTTCAAGGATACCTCTGGTCCTTCAATGAACATCCTGATCAAACTGACTTGCCTGGTTGGTCTTGTGATCGCGCCGATCTTAGGTGAGATCTATGGTGGAGGTCACGCCTCTATCGAAAAGCAGCAGGATAAGAAAGAAATCAAAGTTGATGAGAATGGCGTTGCACTACTTGAAGAAGTAGAAGCGTCGAACGACTGATCAATTAGAATCTTGATATAGAAAGCCTTGGGTTTACCTGAGGCTTTTTTTGTTGCTGTTCTAACTGAAAAAGGTACATCTGTACCCATCAGGCCGAAGGCGGCGGTTCACTTTCTGTTCTTTGCTGTAAACTCAAAAAAGCAAAATGCAGAAACGAATTTTTCTAATGGCAGCGAGTTTCTTTTTCATATCGCTGCTGGTACAAAGTCAGGTTGTCGGAACGGTTAGCACGGTTGTTCCAGATTTTGAAGGAAATGGTTCCGTGGCAGTGAGCGCGGATGGCACCCTCTTTATCAATGAATACGGCACGGCTAACTCCAATATTTCAGGTACTGGTAAGCGGGTATTTAAAGTAACTTCTGATGGCCAGTTTGAAGTGTTACTCGATGAAGTATCCGGAGCAGTAGGCAATGCAGTAGACTCCAAAGGAAATTACTACTTTAATAACGGCAATAGCTACGAATCCAGCACTTTGATGTCCTATACGGCTGAAGGGAAGCTACTCACCATAGCCGAGCTAAAAGGATTCTCCGGGGACATCCTTATTTCTAAAGATGAAGAGAGTTTCTTTATTCCCAGCTATACGAGACCGGTGATCATGAAGGTCAATAAAAATGGAGAGACAGAGGAATTCGTCAAGGACACAAGATTGCTTGGATGCACAGGAATCGTTAGGGGTGAGTCCAATGAAATGTACGTGTCCAATTTTGCATCAGGACTTATCATGGCAGTAAGCGAGAGCGGCGAACTGGAAGAGATCGGGAATATACCAGTAGTATATCCCAATTATGTGGTGGGGTATATCACCTATTTCGAGGGTCATATTTATGCGACTGGTTATGGATCAAACAAGATCTATAAAATGTCACTAGAGGGCCAGGTGTCAGAATTGGCCGGATCAGGAAAGTATGGGTCTACAGATGGAGAGGCTAAAGATGCTGAGTTCATTACTCCAAATGGGATTGAGGTAGATCCGAAAAAGAGACTGCTTTATGTCACGCAAAATGGGAACGGCAAGCCCGCTGCTCTTCGTGCCATCAAGTTGTAGTTAGTAAGTAAATGGCGTTTTATTTAGTTGACCTGGGGCCCCGAGAGGGGCTCTTTTTACTTTTGACAGTAATCTGCACTTTTTTTCCAACCTTTTTGGATAGCTTTTCTTTCATAATGTCTTACTGAATCTACTTTTCCTAATTGTTTCATAACACATGCAAATTCTACCCAGTGGTCATAGATTCTTGGGTTCAGTCTGGAAGCATTCAGAAGGTATTTTCTTGCGATTTGGGCTTTACCTAATCTTATTTGGGTCTTAGCTATGCCGATATTTGAGTAATATTCTAGATGATCAATTTCATAGGCTTGTACATAGTATTCCAGCGCCCTGTTGTACAAGGATTTTTTGTATAGTATATCTGCTAAAAGTAAATGCGCATTTAAGTACTCGGGTTTAGAAGCTATGGCTTTCTCTAGGTAATAGATTGCTGAATCGATATCAGAATCTCTAATAGTGAGAGCGAGATTCCTGTTTGCAAAATGATAAATTGAGTCATTCTTTAATGATCTTCTGTAATAGACTTCAGCTGAGTCCTTATTGTTGATTGCAAAATACGAGTTGCCGATGGCGTTTAGTAATGATGGTTCATTGGGTTTTTTCTTTAGAGCTTCAAAGAAGTGGAGAAGGGCTGTTTCATATTGGCCTATATGGTTGAAATATCTTCCTAAGGTCCAATGCGTATATAAATATTCTGGTTCCAATTTTAGAGACTTATCAAGGTAGTATTTAGCTTTTTTTGGGTCACCATAATCTAAATTCCAAAAACCCAAACAATGGTAGCCTTTACCGAAATCGACTTTGGCTTCAACACATTTTTGGAAGTAAATAATAGCAGAATCTTGTTCTCCTATTTCAGTAAATACAAGGCCTTTATTCCGTAAAGCATGATAGTGTTGGCTGTTTTGATCTATAGCTTTCTGATAGTAGACTAGTGCTGAATCATACTTCTTTTGATCGTGCAATATCATGCCAATGCGATTATACACTCTGGGCAAAAGCAATTTGGAACTACTTCTTAGTTTATTATAATAAGTCATAGCAGAATCCATTTGATTCTCTTGCCGGTAGCAGTCACCAATTCTTAGTGTCCTTAGCTCTTTGGAGGATGAGTCAGTAGCAATTAGTCTATTCTTGCAACTTTCACAATTCCCCTTCAGAATAAAGAGATTACCTATTATCCAATCAATAATGAATTGAATATTTCCCTGAAGCCTTTCTTCGTAGATCTCTGTTAGTCCTCTTATGACTTTAGTCCGGTCGTTCCTTCTTTTAATGGATAGTCTTTTTCTTTTTCCTCAGCTAAGACAAACTTGAAATCTATAGAAGTACTATCCCCACAATCCTCTAGATATGCTCCATAAATGACTAAATCAGTATTAAGTTTCAGTGTAAGGTCCCTGGCTTCATCAAAATTCTTGGGTGATTCAAGTTCTTGGAAGTGCTTAACTGCTATAGATAGGTGTTCCTCTTCTGCGAGATTTCTCAACTTGTCCACTAAGACTCCCTCCAGGTTGTACTCTTTTGAGCAGCGATAATCAAATGGCAAGATGCCAATTTGAAAATTGGATTGTGCGCTATCGACAATCGACTTATTCTCGCCTTCCTTTTTTGAATTGGACTTACTTAATTCTAAATGATTTAATTGAATAGTTTGGACTGTGCTCACTATTGTGACGAGTCCTACAATGACAGCAACTAGAACACTAAAATCTTTCCATCTCTTATTTGAAACCTTCACATTTCGTTGTTTAGAATAAATCTAATCAAACGAAAATAATGATGACTGTTTCTACTCAAAAAGCACCTACCACTTTAGCTGTCCATTCGTTGAAATCGAAGGCACCTCTGGAATGCG
>CAZZHO010000283.1:0-3946 GCA_964653795.1 uncultured Roseivirgaceae bacterium
TAATACTTCTCAACTAAAAGTACCAAAAGGCTCAAAATCCAATCTCGAAATTTGGAATGCAATAGCGTCAGAGGTTGATAAGACAGAAGAAAAGGAAACTAAAGCTATCGGCTTAAAGGGCTGGCAGGTAATGGCCATTGCGGCTGTCATTACATTACTTATAGTCGCTTTGCCACAGATTCTTCAAAATTCGGACCCTAACATCTTTGAGGCCAGAACGACCATAGCTCAAACGCAATCTGTTGGCCTGCCTGATGGATCTCAGGTAACGCTCAATGCCGCGAGCGAAATCAACTACGAAGGTACCGATGAACGCGTCGTGAGACTTAAAGGCGAGGCTTTCTTCGAAGTGGAGAAGGGTGTTCCTTTCAAGGTAATCACTGACAATGGCATCGTGGAGGTGCTAGGCACGTCTTTTAATGTAAAATCTCGAGGCGATGTATTTGAAGTGTCTTGCAAAACAGGAAAAGTGGCTGTTTCCATTGAGAGTACAGATCAGGCTAAAAACTTACTACCCGGAGAGGGAATCGTGAAAGACTTAGATACAGTAAGGTTCACTACCCTCAATGAAGAGATCATAGGAAAATGGTCCTCTGGCGAATTCTATTTTGAAGCTAAACCTTTGGAAGAGGTCCTTGCTGAAATTCAAAGACAGTTCAATGTAGAGGTCACAAGTGACACTCTTGAACAAAGATTATTTACAGGATACTTCAACAACGAAAGTCTCGATTTAGCCTTAACGATCGTCTGTGAACCTTTGGGATTACAATATAAAATCACAGATAATGAGAAGGTAATAATCACTGAAGGCCCGCAATGAGACTACTTACCATAGTTGTCGCCTGCCTCCTCTCCTTTTCATCTTTTGCTCAAAATGAACAATTTGAGATCAAGTCACAGGGTGAAAATCTTTCAAAGATCATTAAGGGACTGGAAAAGCGATATGGCCTCAAATTCTCATTTAATCCAAAGGAAATATCGAAGTATGAGTACACTGGAGAGCTTAGTGCCGACTCTCCGGAAGCCTTGATTGATTTGCTACTTTCTAAGTTTCCCTTAAAGCAAAAAAAAGCAGGCGAAGTACACTTACTGATACCGGACGCTACCAAACCCAAACCTATACAGGGAAAGGTGATTGATGGGCTGAGCGGAAGACCATTGGCATTTGCCCACGTGAAAGTAGATGACTCAGGAACTATAAGCAGCAAAGAAGGTGCTTTCAAGGTTATTCCCTCCAGAGACTCACTGGAAATAACAATTCAACACATTGGTTATAAGCCTCAAACGATCAAAGTCTATGAGGGACTGGAAAACATGGACATCAGACTTGTGCCTGATACTCAGGTGCTTCCCAACTTCATCATAGATGGTACACTTGACAAAGGCAAGACCAACGCTCCAGGTCAATTATCCATCAATCCGCAGCAAATCAATAGTCTTCCTACACTGGGTGAGCCAGATGTATTCAAATCCCTACAGCTGTTGCCCGGCATACAAGCGACAGACGAATCAGCATCAGGCCTGGTGGTTCGAGGTGGCACGACAGATCAAAACCTGATACTAATGGATGGATTCACCTTATATCACTTAGATCACTTTCTTGGGATTTTTTCCACCTTCAACCCCTATACAATTAATAATGTAGATATCTACAAAGGAGGCTTTAGCGCCAGATACGGAGGCCGTATCTCATCAGTAGTCGATGCCCAGGGTAAAGGAGCTACAAGAGACGAATTCCATGGAGGCCTTGGATTAAGCCTCACTAGTGTAAACGGATATGTTGAGACGCCCATTGCCAAAAATGTAAGCTGGGTAGCAGGCTTACGCTTATCCCAGAGCTTTATCTCTGACGTTATTTACGACCAGTTTTTGGATGACAATCGTGTCGATATACTACAAGCTTCCGAGCCGGACCTTGAAAGAAACGATATTGATATTGACCCATCCTTCTCCTTTTATGACTTTACCAGTAAAATAAGGTGGGAAGTCAGTCCAAAATCATTAATTGATTTCAATGTCTATCTCAGTGAAGACTTCTATGAAGGCTCATTTGTAGAAGAAGATGAGTTTTCCTCTTTTCAATTTAGAGACGAAGCTTCATGGTCCAATTTTGGCTCCAGCATTGTCTGGTCTCATCAGGCGAATCAGAATTATCTAAGTGAAGTGACTGCAAGTCTTTCATCATATGGTAGCTCTTCATTAATAAACCAGAGATATGAAGGGATCACTTTTGACTTTAATGATCTGAGTGAGGAAGAAATTGAGCAATTGTCATTGAATGAACTGTTTTCCTTGGCTGACAGTCTCAATTTTGAATTTGGCCTTGACAGAGAAAATAGCATCAATGACTTCTCACTTCAATGGCAAAATGATCTAACTATTAGTGATGAAAGTAACCTATATCTAGGTCTTGGTCTTTCAGCCTATGATGCCTACTACACTGAAAGCTTCTTTGAGGAGGACTTCACTCCGGACAGAGAAATCATAAACGAGGCCTCTGCCCTACTCTCTCTTTTTGGTGAATACCAATTCGCGCCACGCGATTGGCAATTCAATGCTGGATTACGTTTCAATCAATACGAGCTAACCAACAGACTTGATTTAGAGCCCAGACTTTCCGCTCAATACTTCCTCAACGACAACTTCAAGCTAAAAGGAAGTTGGTCTCAACATAATCAATATGTGAATCGGATCTCCGCATCTCCTTTTGGCAATTCTGATCAATTCCAATGGGTATTGGCGGATGAGGATGAGATACCCGTCCTCTCTTCTGAGCATGCCATTGTAGGTTTTGAATCGCAATTTGGCAATTGGACTTTCGATGCGGAAGCCTATCGTAAAACGAGCACAGGTATTTTGGAATCTGAATTCCTATTAGTACGAACTGAAGACTTTGAAGAAGACTTCCAGAGAAGTGGAGAAAACTTCAGCCGAGGCATAGATGTGTTATTAAAGTATAAAGAACGGGACTTTAGCAGCTGGCTAAGCTATGGACTAGGGTTCTCGGAAAACCTGATCCCTAATGTTGCGGAAAACAACAGGTATTGGTCGGATGTAGACCAAAGGCATGAATTCAATCATGTTACACAATACCAGCTCGGTAGGTGGCAATTCTCTAGTGTCTTTATTTATGGCTCAGGGAAACCATTTACTCCTCCGAAAGAAATCCTAGAAGAGTCTTCTGATGCGCTCTTTGATGTCTCCCGGATCAATTCTGAACGACTTCCCACTTATCATAGGTTGGACTTAAGTGCTAAATACTCAGCGGACGTGAAAAAGATACGTCTGGAAACAGGGATCACGCTCTTCAATGTGTATAACCGCAGGAACATACGCACACGGTACCATGCATTCCGATTTGGATATGATGAGGAGATAGATCAGGAAACAGTTTCTGCCGCCCCAATCGACTTGCAATTATTGGGCATTACGCCTAACCTTTTCTTTAATATTCATTTCTAGTATCAAGGACTGAAGTTACTTCTGACCCGCGATGATGGAACAGCGAATGTACATACCCATGAGATTCCGGTATTCCCTTCCAGTCCAACCGGAATGACGATACTGCTTTTACGTCGGTATAAGAAAGATGCTCCTTACAGTTTTTCGACTTATTATCTACCGAACTAATATCAGAGAACTGACGCTTCCCAAGGAATGCCGGATTGGAGTATAAACGTCTCTTGAATCTAGGGTAAGGCGCAGATGAGGCATGCCTATGCAAAGGGTCGCGGGGCCGAAAGCTGCGTCACCCGCGAGGGAGGTAGTGAGTAGGGTTTGTGCCAGTGGGAAGTGAGGATTCCAGACACCAAATCGACCATTACTCAACCTCCTCCACTCCCCACTTTCATCGAAGTATCCTGAAAAAAAGAAAATATTTTCCTCAACCCTACCCCTTACCATCAATTGATTATCAGATAATTAAAATCAATAAAATGATATAGTG
>CAZZHO010000284.1:0-3937 GCA_964653795.1 uncultured Roseivirgaceae bacterium
TTGCTTGGATTGGACAACTCAGTGCCTCTACCACTACTATTGGTATAAACCTCCTTTTCAGTCATCAGATGGAGCAATGACGATTGACCTTTTCTTTTTAAATTGAGTGGTAGCTAGAGGACATTTGCTTTTACTCATGAAACTATTTCCTTTCTCATCCTTTTATACACCTGAGTTAAATCGGAAAATGAACGGGATCCCTATGATAGCTACTGTCCTCCTCTTCCTAATGTCATGTGTTTCCACACCGACGGAAGTTCAACAACCAAAAGCGCAAAAAGACCTTGAAGGGTTAAGCACTGCCTATTTCGCAAGTGGCTGCTTCTGGTGTGTAGAAGCCATCTTCCAGTCAGTGGAAGGTGTCGAAGAAGCTATTTCAGGCTACAGTGGAGGGAAAATAAAAAATCCAACCTATAGGCTCGTAAGCAGTGGTGCCACCAGGCATGCTGAGGCGGTAGAAGTTTATTATGATCCCAATACTGTTTCATATGAAACACTACTCAAAGTATTTTTCGGCTCTCATGATCCCACGACACCTGACCAGCAGGGGCCAGATCGAGGACCACAATACAGGTCAGCTATCTTCTATCAGACCCAGGAGGAAAAAGAGTTAATAGACGGTTATATCGCTGAGATCTCTTCCGATTATTCTAAGCCTATTACGACGGAAGTTGCCGAATTCGAAGTGTTCTATGATGCTGAAGACTATCACCAAGAATACGAAGCCCGGAATCCTAATCAACCTTATGTAAGAAGTGTATCCATTCCTAGACTGAATCGCTTCAAGGCAAAATTTCCTGAATTATTGAAAAAGGAAGCTCAAGCCCATTAGTCCTGGAATCTGCTCTTGTCAATGTTCGGAATGATACGTAAGGCATTCTTATAATATACTTTTTTCAAGATCTCATCACTCAGTCCCAAACCATACATTCTCCAAAATGCATGGTACTTTTTATAGTATGGGAAGTACTCGTCTTCTGTCTCTAGTACTCTGAAATAAGTGTAGAACTCTTCTTTGTTGTAAGCATCTTTCGCAAAGAGTATGCGATCCTGATACTGTTCGAAGAATTGATTGGCCATTCTTGGCTGTCTACCCAGCTCCGCGATAATAGCACCGATTCCAACATTTACATTCGGATAGGTCTCCAGATGCTTTCCAAGTTTCTTAAGATCATTCGCCATCCAACCCATATGAGCATTGATGAATGTGGTATTTGGGTGTTTTTTAAAGACATTGTGTTGCTCTTGGATAATTTGCTCAAAAGGTGCCGGATCAGTAGCTGAACGCTTTCTTCCTGGCCTAAGCTTAAGTTCCAGCCATCTTTCATTTTTCTCATCATGAGGATCCCAAAAAGGTTTTGGATCAGCCGCATGGATTAAAACGGGAATACCCAGCTCACCACACTTGGCCCAAATAGGATCTAAACGTACATCATCCACAGCAATTCGATTGCCATTGATATCCTTGTTGCGCAACCCTAAACTCTTGTAGATTTTAAGACCGTTTGCTCCATTCGCCACATCCTCTTCCAGTTGCTTCACAGCCGCTTCAGTCCATCCCTCCTTACCTACATTTTTAAAGGAAACATTGGTGAATACGATAAATCTTCCAGGAGCTTCCCCATTCATTCTGGCAATCATTCCATTTAAATAGGACTGGGTGCCTATATCACCTGCGGCTCTGTCAAACCCTCGGCCACTGAGGTTTACCATCACACCCATATTGATCTCGTTCATTTCGGAGACAAGGGTTGCTACCTTCTCCTTAGATACATTCCATTGATGGCTATGAACGTCAATAAATGGGAATTTCGCTCTCTTGACAGGATTCTCAGGAACAACTAATGTCGATACCGGATCATACTCCTCAAAATCCATGGTTTGAGAAATGACCGCAATTGAGGAAAAAACAAAACAAAAAAATAATGAAAGACGCATAGGGCAAAGAGTTTGTTCAAAACTACTAGAGTCCTTCTAATAGCTCCTGCCACCTATCACAATCTTAGATATATTCTTTGTTTGATTTGTATTGGTCCAGAAGATGAATCAAAGCTTTGCCGACAGAGTGCGCTTCAAGTAAGTTATAGAATTGCTGCGGCACTATATCTTCATAGGTCCTGACTTTGCCTTTGTGTTTTCCGTGAGTAAATCGTACTTGGAGTACTAAAGATTTGCGTGAATACTCTAAAAAATCAATCAGAGAAGAATTTACTTCTACTCTAATCCTTTCGATATTATCGGATTCTATGTTGTACTGCATTTGGCGGAATGTCTAATACTAGCTGAAGATCACGTTCGATCTCAGTTGGAAATTACTACAACAACCGTCAGAAACAAAGAAAATAAGTTTAACAAGCGCTATTTAAAGATTAATGGTCATTCTAAATGAGGCATTTAGTACAAGAATTTATATTGCGGCCAAATGGACTCGGTAAAACTGCACGATAAGACCTTTACTAAATACCTGGGGAATAATAAGCTTCAGGAGAGAATCGAGTATTTATCCAATCGGATAAATAATGACTATAAGGACAAGAGTCCTCTTTTTCTAATTGTGCTCAAGGGTGCTTTACTGTTCGGAACAGAGCTCTTCAAAAGATTCTCAGGAGAAGCTGAGATTGAATTCATAAAGGCAAAATCATATTTAGGTATCGAAAGATCTAACGACATCACCTTCCAACTCCCCGATCCGAAACTACTGAAGAGTAGAAATATTATCATCGTTGAGGATATTGTTGATTCAGGCAATACTCTGAAGAAACTTACTCCCTTGATTTTGGACGCCCAACCCCAATCGCTAGCTTTGGCTTCCTTATTATCCAAGCCGGATGTTCATCACAATAAAATAAAAATCGACTATTGCGGTTTCGAGATCCCAAATGATTTTGTTGTGGGTTTTGGGCTTGATTACGACGAACTAGGCCGGAACCTGGACAGCATCTATTCCCTAGCAGAATCCTGAAATTCCACTTCGTAATCGCCGTACCAAAACTCTGCCCGAAGAAATTGAATATTTCTATTCTCATCTGATCTATAGCTTTTCCGATGTTTGTGAAACTTCATTCCATCAACCTCATGGAACTCCAGGTTCTCAATATAGGCGTAGGTGGGAGCGTGGTAAACTAAACACCCTAAAAAAGCACCATCCTCCTTGCTGAAATAATACCACCAGACATCTGAAGTAGAGTGATTTTCATTTTGAGCGGGGCTATACTCGGCCTTCACAGCATGGGCCTGTTTGCCTCTTATGGAAACTTGCTCCTCAAGGGACAACTCTACGCCATCATCCAAAAGTTTCCAAGGCATACCTAACACGTACAGTGCACTATATACAGATTGAGCCACTTTGTCTCCTTCACTCACCACCACATCATTTTCTACCTTCCTGGCATCACTGTCCATAACGATTTCATGTTCTATAGAGTCCTTTTCCCAAGAGATATTGGCAGCAAACTGCGGCTGCATCTTATAGATATGATGTTGAAAAGTCTCATTTTCAATGGTGCTATCTTCCAATAGAAGCACCGAATGCTTGTCATAAATAATTGTATTCAAATCGTTCCATCGTTCAATTCCGCCAGCCCAGTCAATGCCCTTTCTCAATACACTAGCAAGCTCCTTATCAGATATTTTATCATAAGGACTACCGACATCCGCTTTCTGAGCACAGGCCCCAAGCAACAGTATAAAGAGGATGGAATGGCATGTGGCCATATTGCAAAAGACGCTTTTCATAGTTTAGATTGAATTGACGTTTCAAGATACCAAATAATGCCTCTGAAGTACAATTCCGAAAAGTTAGAGAGTGACCATAATCGTTCGGCTTTGTCAAAAATGAGTGTCACAATTTCGGACACTCTAGGGGTTCCGCTCTATTTAATTGTCTATTTAAAATAATTCTGGGCCACAATAACTTTTTGGCACGGTCGTTGTTAGA
>CAZZHO010000285.1:0-3925 GCA_964653795.1 uncultured Roseivirgaceae bacterium
TCCTCATCAGAAAGCATGGTCACAATTGCTTCGAGCTTAGGCACGTCTATTCTATCAAATTCATCGGTAGAAAAAGCCTTCAAGTAGACTATTTCAATATCCTCTGGCTCAGTAAAGCTGCCTTCCTCCTTGGTCGTGGCAATTGAAACCTCCCAGCCATTGTCCATCAATTGATGAGCTAGCGCTATGGATTGGCTCTCGTACCCAAAAATCATCGCATCGTGCACTCCATCAAACTCCGGTGTAGCCGCTCTGGTACGGTCTTCTCCTATTTTGAATAGTGCCCACTTAAATAATGGTGGTCCTATGAACTGATTGATGACAATGACCGCAATAATGACCGTTGCAAACTCCGGGCCCCAATCAGGAAATTCATTGGAAACTACTGTGGCCAAACCCAGCGCAACACCTGCTTGTGTAATGTAGGGCATCCACCCCACGTGATTTTGCTCCATGGGATCTCTTGCTAAGAATCCACCTACATAGGCTCCTATGATCATCGTGACCAATCGAATGGCGAATAGGATTAATGCTACACCCAATACCTCTGTCAATACATTGACTGAAAGCGTAGCCCCCGTCAGCGTAAAAAAGGCCACATAGATGGGCACATTCGCATCATGTAAAATTTTTAGGAACTCTGGGCGATACCTGGAATAATTAGTGACTTTGAAACTCGCCAGGATACACATTAGAAGCGGTTCCAAGAAGATCCCGTGACCAAACCAGTCAACAGAATTCTCCCTCAGCCATCCCGAGAAAGCGTAGGCACTATATCCTATTATAAGGATCAAAATGATCTTAGCAACCTTCTGAATACGGAAAGACAAGGCTACTTGTAATAGTCTTCCGTAGATGTAGAAGCCAAGCACAAAAGAAAGCCCTAGTTCCGCTAATAAGAAGAGTAGCTGCACCAACCTAAATTGAGCCCCTGAGATCAGGGAATGCCCCACAGAGAGGCAAATGGAGAACAAGATGATGACCAGAAAGTCTTTGACCACTGTCACACCCATCACTGTTTGTGTGAAAGGTCCTTTCGCTCTCAACTCATTGATGACCGCAATAGCAGAGGCTGGCGATCGGGCAACAAATACGGCAGCAGTGATGGTGGAGATAGCAATTTTGGCTCCCAAAGACTTTTCACTCATGAAAGGGATGAAGTCAGCAAGCAAGACCAAAGCAATACTTCCCAAGACAAAAGTCACTACCAGCTGACCGAAAGTGTTCCACTTAATACTATTAATCCTACTTCTTAACTCTCGCAAGTAGAGTTCAGCTCCAGCAGCAAAAGCAATAAAAGCCAGGGCCGTCTCATTAATGAAGTTTAGTTGCACCTTCGCCTCGATAGGAACCAGCCCTAGTATATAAGGCCCTGTCACGATACCCGTCAGAATGAAACCGGTAATCAGCGGCAGTTTAATTTTTTGAAAGACACGGGCAATCTGATTTGCTGCGACAGCAATTATCAGGAAGCCTACAATCAGGCCAATTAATTTTGAATTTTCATTTAGAAATTCCATAAAACCCGTTCTTTCGAAGAACAACCATTTTGACTTTTTTGATTGATAATCAAAACTTGTTCAACCTGTAAAATAATGGCTTCTAACAAAATTCCTACGACACAGATTCATTTCAAGAAAATATTTCAGATCGGAATTGTGACGATTCTACTCTCCTCCTGTGTGGCTATAGACCCGCAAGTAGATGGTACTGAGCCATTAGACCACTCCAGCTTTGATGCCCTCCTCAAAAAGTATGTAGATGAGGAAGGTTTCGTGGATTATGAAAATTGGCAGCAAGACCGAAAGAGTTTAAGTGATTATCTAGAAAGTCTCACCACCAACCCACCGAATGATAAGCGATGGAGTCGAGAGGAAAAGCTTGCTTATTGGATCAATCTTTATAATGCCTTTACCATCGATCTCATACTAGAATACTATCCGGTAAAAAGCATCAAAGACATTGGGTCGAGCGTGCAAGTCCCTTTTGTCAATACCCCTTGGGATATCAAAATGATCGTGATTGGTAGTGAGAAGTATGACCTTAATAATATAGAGCACAACATCCTCAGAAAGATCTTCGAAGAACCGCGTATCCATTTTGCAATAAATTGTGCGTCCTACTCTTGCCCGAAGCTTAGAAGGGAAGCATTCACCGCTGATAAGCTTGAACAGCAACTGGAGGAGCAAGCGAAGGAGTTTCTTAATGACCCAAAAAGAAATAATATCACAGCAGAGGAAGCCAGGGTTTCCAAAATTTTCCAGTGGTTCGGAGGCGACTTCAAAAAAGAAACTTCGCTGGCGGATTTTATCAATCCTTACGTTCCTGCACCATTAACTAAAGGTACTGACATCACGTTTATGGATTACGACTGGTCTTTGAATGATCAATCGAATCGCTAGCGGCAACCACTCATCCCGAAGGATGGGAAATCGTAGCGCTAGCCATTTATATTTGTCATAGCAAACGTTAACCCATTACCCCATGGAAGTAGCTGAACTCAACCCCGCCTCTACAGAAGAGAATCAGCAAATGATCAAAGAGATGGTCAAAGATTTTGCTGAGCGCAGAATAGAACCATATAAAATGGAATGGGACGAATCCCAGGAATTCCCAAAAGCTTTATTTCACGAAATGGGCGGACTCGGGCTCATGGGAATTTTTGTGCCACAAGAGTATGGAGGGTCAGGATTCGGCTATCATGAGTATGTCACCGCTATTATTGAATTGGCGAAAGTGGATCCATCGATAGGTCTTTCGCTGGCAGCGCATAATTCCCTCTGTACTGGCCATATCTATTACCAGGGATCCGAAGAACAGAAACATAAGTACTTGCCGAAACTCGCCTCGGGCGAATGGATAGGTGCCTGGGGCTTGACCGAGCCGAACACTGGCTCTGATGCTGGCAATATGCGAACAGTGGCAGAAAAGGACGGTGACAGCTGGGTTATCAATGGCGCTAAAAACTTTATTACTCACGGCATTTCGTCGGAAGTAGCCGTGGTGGTAGCCAGAACAGGAGAGCCCGGCCAATCCAGGAATGCTTCCGCATTTATAGTAGAAAGAGGTACGCCAGGATTTCAAGGTGGCAGAAAAGAGAATAAGCTGGGTATGCGATGCTCAGAAACAGCAGAAATGATCTTTGACAATTGTCGAGTACCGGCTGAAAACCTGATCGGGGAAGTAGGAGATGGCTTTGTGCAGTCATTGAAGGTTTTGGATGGAGGAAGAATCTCCATTGCTGCTTTAAGCTGTGGTATTGCGGAAGGAGCAATGAATGCTGCACTGGCTTACTCCAAAGAGCGAGAGCAATTCGGGAAGTCCATCAGCCAGTTCCAGGGTATCTCGTTTAAGTTGGCGGACATGGCTACGCAAGTAGAAGCTGCCAAGCTTTTGACCTATCAGGCAGCTGAATTGAAAGATAAGGGAAAAAGCGTCAATACCGAAGGCGCCATGGCGAAATTATATGCCTCAGAAGCTGCTGTCAGTGTTGCAAACGAAGCAGTTCAAATATTTGGTGGATACGGTTATACAAAGGACTATCCTGCGGAGAAATTCTACCGTGATGCAAAACTTTGTACCATCGGTGAAGGCACTTCAGAGATTCAGAAGCTCGTCATTTCAAGATCTTTGCTGAAATAAAGAGTAAAACACTCTTTTTTTTATTGCCTTTTTCTATCTTTGCGGCCCTTATTAAAGAAGAATCATGATCGTAATCAACGTAAAAGAAAACGAGTCAATCGATAAAGCACTTAAAAGATTCAAGAAGAAATTCGAGAAAACTGGTGTTTTAAAAGAGTTGAGATCGAGGACTGCTTTTACAAAACCTTCTATTAAGAGACGTCAAGAAATCATCAAGGCGTCTTACAGACAGAAGATGCAAGACCTTGACAACAAATAGCCAATCGCGCTAGCAATACTTCCA
>CAZZHO010000286.1:0-3699 GCA_964653795.1 uncultured Roseivirgaceae bacterium
TCTGAACTTATGCGTCTAAAATAATCGTTTAGTTCCTTTTTATAAAAAGGACTTAAGTCTAAAGGGACACTTTTTATTAATTCCAGTTCTTTCTCTTTCTCCTTTAGATATTCGTCAAAAGCTTTTGGCTTCCTCTGATCATATTCCAAAGCAGTTTCTGCCTCTCTCTTTTTATCAAAACCCTGTTCTTTCAAAGATGATTCAGCTTCTAGCATACGAGTTTCTATTTCTTTTTGCCTCTCCACAAGTTCTTTCGTGAGCCTCTTGTTGACAAGGTCTACTTCATTTTCTTCCATTTTCTCCAATACTTTTCCTAACTGGTCTCCCGCTTCTTTATTTCCAGGTTGCCCTTCCAACTGTTTTTGAAATTCTCGCAGCTGGTTTCTGATCATCTCTTGTCTTGCGGCCATTTTGGCCAGCTGTTCGGAAAGCTTTCGACCCTGAAGGCCGCTCTTCTGTAATTCCTCAATTTGCTGGCCAAGCTGCTTCTGCAGTTCCTTTAGTTGCGGCATACTATTGCCCTTCTTATCTTTTCCCTGCCCTTTCCCGGATTGTGAAGCCATCGCTTGCTGCATTTGTTCTAGTACATCCGATAGCAGAAGTGCGAGGTTATTGATGGAAGTCATAGAAAACTGCTGATTACTCAAGGCTTTACTCCTATTTCGATTCCTAAGCTCCTTAAGTGCCTTGTCAATGTTGGTGTTCATTTCTGATACCTCCCTTGTTACAAAATTAGAAATCTGCGGTACTCTACTTGCCAATGAAATGAGACTGTCTTGGATTACCTCGGCATCATCCTTTAGTTTCAATTGCTGCTGAGATAAATCGACAAACCGGGGATCTACTTGTCTGACTTCCCGAAAGTCTTTAATCAGCTGTTCCTCGGTGAAGGAAAGCTTCACCAGATTATCAACTATATCTCTGAGATTGTCTAGGTTCTCTTGTACCATTTCCCCTTGCATACTCTCCTGCATTTCTTGCATTTTCTGAGCAAGAGATTTCATTTGCTGACTTGACTGCTGTTGACTTTTCTGTCCTTCTTTTCTTTGCTGATTCTGTAGTTGTTCCTGAGATTCATTGATTGAGTTGCTTATCTCCTGCTCGTCCTCAGAGAAGTCTTGCATGGGCTCAGGGTTTTCAAGGTTTTGGTTGAGCTCCTGAACTTGATCAAATTCTTCCTGTATCTGATCAAACTTCTCCTCGATAGCTTTTTGCTCTTCTAAAATCTGTTCTGTGCTCTTCTCGTTGGAGCCAGATTCTTCTGCCAAATTACTTTGCTCCTCTTGCAGCTGCTCAAGTTTGTTGATTGTCCTGTCTAGTTTTGACTCCATTTGAAGTCGCTTAAATAGTTCCAAAGTTCTCTCTAGCTCTTGCTCCAGATTATCTTCATTTGGAGACATTTGATCTAATAGGTCTTGAATGTCCTCGCTTTTTGCCTGTTCTTCTAACAGCTTTTGAAGTTCATCGTAGAGCTTTTTGGTTTCATCATCCAGAATCTCCTCCATAAGCTCCTTGATTTGATCGGCCTTTTCCTGCAACTCTTCATTGCGCTCATCAAATTTGTCTTGGCTTTCGTTTAGTTGCTCAAACTCAGAATTAAGTTGTTGGATGCTCTTCTCCAGTTCTTGTCTCTGTTTCAGGATTTCCTGAAGAAGTTTCTCATCTTGCCAATCTATTTGCTTGCTGCTCTTAAGCCTTTTTTGGACTTCCTTCAATTTTTCATTTAGTTTCTGGGCTTTGTCGACGGACTTCTCGATATTGGATTGACTTTCAGAAACCTTTTCTTCTAAGTCTTTTTCAATTTCACTTTCATCTGGTATTTGGAATACCCATGACTTGGATCTTGAGGTCTTGAAACCATTTACTTCGTCATTATCCGTAGCAACCACATATATCTCACTTCTGTCTCCCTGAGTGATATTCAGGCTATCCAAACGTATTTGTGTGTAGAAGCTTTTGCTTCTTTTACTTCCTTGTGTTGAAACTAGTGTTCTGGAATTTTCATCTTTTACGTTGGAGTGGAGTTGCAAGGACCTTATGCCATAGTCATCAGTTGCCTGGCCTGCTACAATTATATATTCATATAGTACCGTGTCCAGATAGTAACTAACTTCTAGTTCTGGATGGTCGTCTTTGGTTACTTGGATTTGGTAACTAAGTGTCTCTTTGTTTGCGCCATGTCTATTTCTGGATCTTATTTCATATTGATCGTCATTTAGAAGAATCTTTTGACCTGATAGTAGATCCTCGTTCTTCGCTAGTTGCAATGTGTCTCCAGATTGAAAATAGATCGCTCCTTGCTCAGTGTAAAAAGACCTGACATTCCAGGAGACAAGGGTGCCTTCAGGTATTGATAAATTGCCGTTGTTCTGAACAACTTCGCCTTCTAGCTCTGTATATGCTGGATATCTAAGCTGAATATCAAACGAATTAATAGTGGGCCTATTAACGACTTCCAGAGTGTGATTCTCTGAATAGAATCCTGCAGCCTCCAGACGGAAATTCACGCTTTCGTAAGGCTGTTGAAAAGTAAATGAGAACTTGCCATCATCTTCTTTCTGCATTTTGACCTTTCTACCACTAAATGAGGCAAAAACTTCATCAGGCGTTTTGTCGCCAACCACAGAAGTTCTCAAGGTAAAGTCTTCATCTCTAAACGTCTGTAGTTTTTCATTTAGCAGTATGAATTCAAAAGGTGCTTCCGGTAAATACTCTGTTCTGTGATTCAGAATTCTGGAGGAACTCTGAATAAATATCGTAGGGTAGAGCAAAGCGCCTGCTACGATAATGACTAGAATGAAAAATAGCGTTTGGTAATATTTCTTATTGACCTTAAAGTTGACGGCCTCCTGAAATTGAAATCTCCTCAGTTCTTCTAACCTACGGTCTATACTTGCGCTAGCTAAAGACGAAGAAGATTCTGTACTTAACTGTATGGTATTCAGCAACTTATCAGCTACACTAGGGAAATACTTGCCGATATTTCTAGCTGCATTTTCATCACTGATCGGCTTGCGTATCCCAGTTAGAAATAGACACGGAATGACGATACCGAAAATCAGAAGCCCTAAAAGACTGGTAGTAAGTAAGTAGAAGAAAATGGTCCGTGTGGAAACACCAAACGAGAAGTTAAACTCCAGTAAAGTGAAGAATATCCATATGCCTAAAACTCCACAGGTAAAAATGGCGGAGTTTCTTATCAGAATGTTCAGATAATATTTTCGTTTATATCGACCTAATTTTTCCCCTAGTATTCCTGACATCACAACGATATTCCGATTTCCTTCTGAAAGTACTCCAATATTTGAATTTTTAGCAGTCGCTCCTGATCGATAAGGTCAAACTTCGGCAATGCTTTCACTAATTCCC
Organism: uncultured Roseivirgaceae bacterium; assembly: GCA_964653795.1. Lineage (GTDB taxonomy): Bacteria > Bacteroidota > Bacteroidia > Cytophagales > Cyclobacteriaceae > JAWPMT01. The sequence continues at coordinate 3,370 of CAZZHO010000286.1, forward strand.
AATGTGGCCAACCATCTTCGTCTTTACCTATCAACTCATAGTAACCCAAACCTGATAACATTTTGCAAATGGCTAGATGCATTAAATCTTGTTTCTCCTCTTTGCTAAAGGTTTGGCCACCCTGGCCTAGCTCTTGCACTCCAATAAGAAACAGCACACTATTTAGATCTTTTGGCCTTTTCCCAACTCTGCTTTCTAGTTCAGTCATAAGAGATGCCCAATCCTTGTGCATCTGTAAATCCTTCTTGTATACCACGGTATTAACCCACTTGTTATCTTAGCCTGGATGATAAATTACGTAAAAACACTGTTTGTAGATTTCTTTTCCAC
>CAZZHO010000287.1:0-3642 GCA_964653795.1 uncultured Roseivirgaceae bacterium
TGTCGCTGCACCATTCCCAAACATTTCCTGCCATATCATATAGGCCAAAACCATTAGCAGGGAAAGACCCAACGGGAGAAGTGTTCTCGTATCCATCTTGCTTATTGTTAGATATAGGAAAAACACCTTGCCAGAAATTGGCCTGATCAAAAGCAGCGGATATCTCCTTATTTCCCCATGGATAAATAGCCTCCGAATCACCGCCTGATGCAGCCCACTCCCACTCTGCCTCTGTCGGTAGCCTTTTCCCGCACCAATCTGCATAGGCACTGGCATCTTCCCAAGAAACATGAACTACCGGATGGTCCATAATTTGTTCTATAGAACTACCGGGCCCCTGTGGTCGTCTCCAATTCGCTCCAACGACCCACTTCCACCATTGACTCTCGTCGTACAGATTAGAAACATTCGCACTCGATTCAAACACCAAAGAACCTGCTCTCAACACCGAATCTGGAGGCTTAGGGGTTCCCGTCGGAAGCTGCTGTTTAATCGTTTCCCAGTCAATGTCTTTCTCTGCAGTGGTGACATATCCTGTTGCATCAACAAACTTTTTGAATTCTGCATTGGTCACTTCATACAGATCCATGTAGAAGGGTGAAATGACTACTTCGTGCAGAGGAAACTCATCTTGATAAGCACGATCAGATCTTCCACCCATTACAAACTCTCCTTGGGGAATTAGCACCATCCCCGGTTGAGCTCTTGCTTCTTTCGTCTTCGCACTATTACAAGACAAAAGCAAAAGCATCATTAGAAAAATGATGGAATAGACTGGAGTCTTGGTGGCAAGCATATTCTGAAGCAATTTTTAATCGAAGTTATTCCTGAAAATGAAGCCGCTTTTCAAAGGATCTTGCGGATCCAATGTGAAAGTATTTTTACCCGTAACATAAGCCGTTCCTGTTACTTCCGGAATAACCGCTTCCACTCCTTCAAAATCCACTTCATCTACCACTTTGCATTCGAATACGGTCCCAAGAATACTTTCAATCTTCATGCTATCACCCACATCCAACTCCCCTCTCTCATGATGTATTGCAACCCTTCCGGAAACACCTGAACCTGTTGGAGATCGATCCACTTCTCCATCTGCAAAAATGCAGACGTTGCGACTGTCGACTCCTTCAGACACCGGGCCACCAATAAAGATCGTCCCGTACAAAAAACCAAGGTCCTCTTCTTTTGGATGGATGATTTCCGTGCTCTTCATCACGGCTTTCTTAATGGCCATCCCGTGCCGTATAAGGTCCAGATAATCATTTGAGGTGCACTTGAGCTCTAAATCTTCCGCGTTAACATAACTATAGTAGGCACCTCCATAGGCTAAATCGTACCTTACTTGGCCCAACCCTGGCACCTCTACCACCTGATCCAAAGCTACCACATACGAAGGAACATTTAAAAATCGAACATCTTGAATCCTGCCATCCTCCACTTTCACATAGGCCGTCAACACTCCGCATGGTGCCTCGATTAGGATTTTGGTCTCTGGCTCTACCTTTTTCACCCAACCTGCTTCCACTGCTAGCTTAGCTACGGCAATAGTCGCATGTCCACACATGGTACTGTAGCCCTCATTATGCAAAAAGACCACACCAAAATCCGCTATTTCACTTGGTGTCACCACTACTCCGTACATGTCAGCATGCCCCCTGGGCTCAAACATAAGGGCAGTTCGAAGATGGTCGAAATGCCGCCGGATATAGCTACGGTACTCCAATACACTGTTACCTTTTAATTCAGGAAAACCATCTAAAATCACTCGAAGTGGCTCACCTCCAGTGTGCATTTCGATGGTCTCGATAGTTAACCAATCATCTGGAATTTCAAAAGTTGACAATTTGAACATGTTGGCTTATTTAAATGGGTTGGAGTGATTATTGCGCTGAGAAAAAATCAGCTGAGCAGCAACAAGATCTTCCAAAGCATGCCCAACTGATTTGAACACCGTTATATCATCTTCTTTTTGACGCCCTTGAACTTCCCCACTGCACAATTGAAATAAATCTCCTTCTATATCCTCAAGGCTAATTGAACCACTCTCGATAGGTATGACCAAATCCCCTGTTTCTTTAGGTGCAGATTCTAAGTTGTCAACAAAAATTTTCGATCGTTTTAGTACTTGATCATCCGACTCTCTCATATCCGGCCGGTAAGACCCAACCAAATCAATGTGTTGGCATGGGCGAAGCCAGTTCCCCTCTATAAGTGGATTTGAACTTAAAGTCGCCACACTTATTACATCTACTTTACCCACCGCTTCTTTAAGATCATTTACAACCTCCACCTTTTCAAATTTCGAAGACTTCTGGGCAGCCAAAGCCTGGGCCTTCTCAGGAGTTCGACCATAAATCATTAATTCCTTGATTGGACGTATCGCGGCATGTGCATCTATCAGGTAAGGAGCAAGTGAACCTGTACCCACCATCAATAGGCTTTGAGAATGTTTTGGAGCCAGGAAACTTGCTGCTAAAGCTGAGGCCGCCGCAGTACGCCAATTGGTGAGGGTCTTTGCCTCCATTAGTGCTTTCGGGGAACCGGTAATCGCATCCATCAAGTAATAAATACCCTGTATAGTTGATATTCCTTTTTGACTATTAGCTGGTGCGACATTTACAATCTTTATTCCGGCATCAGCTCCTTGATTGATAGCTGGCATCAACAGCAAAGTATTCTTATTTTCAGAATGTAAATCGCCATAATTTATATGCATGCGAGATGGGACTACATATTCCTTGGCAAAACCTAATCGCAGTGCTTCTACCAGACTCAAGTAATCCAGTGATTGATGAATATCCTCACTGCCAAAGTATTTGACGCTTTCTCCCTGCTCCATGAGTTTCTCGCTGTTAGATAATTCACAAAATATTAAATTCAAGTCGATTACCTAAATACCATCATTTTATTAAAACCTTTTCGGTATGTGCGCACGATATGGGCAAATAGCTAAAGATGTATTGGAATTCATCAATGGGCGACAGCTCGATGTTGATACATCGACTATTATCGCTTCATCCAATACCTATTTGAGACCATCTGACTCCACCGTGGCCATTAGTTACTCATCTGCGAACCCAATAGAGCTAATTTCCGGAGAGTTCATATTTCGACCAACCTATAACCCTGAAAGAGGTTGGGTCAATGCACGGGCAGAAGGCAAATCGGATGACAATGAAAAGCTGAATATTAGCGATGACCCTGACTATGAGGGTCCCTATAAAATCGGTATCAACTCTGGTTCGGCCTCCGCTATACAATTCAATAGATGCGTAATACCAGTCTCCTACTTCCTGGAGGGCCCAAAAAAGGAAGCGCTTTCCATTCCTTATGTGATAAGAAGAAAAGATAAAAAACCATTCGGCATTGCCGGCTTCTATTCGAACATCAATAGTTTGAGGCACATAGGTATCGTCACTACACCTGCCGCCCCCTTGCTTTATGAGAAAGTAGGCCATCATCGATCCCCGTTTGTATTGACAGAAGACGAAGAGCATATGTGGCTTAATCCGGAAATAAAGAATGGTGAGGAAATCGGGGAATTATTCCATCCATTTGACTCAAAAGAGTTCGAAGCACTAAAGCTATTTACAGAGCCTTTGAAGAAGGGTACTATCGATAGTAGGTTAGAAAGATTGATGC
>CAZZHO010000288.1:0-3635 GCA_964653795.1 uncultured Roseivirgaceae bacterium
CTCCAGTTGTTCTGGTCAGGATAGCAATATCACGAAGATCAAAACCTTTCCTTTGTAATTCTTCTACGGTATTAATGGTTTTCTCTACAGTGACCGTCTTCCAATCGTCTTCCTGGTTGATAAACTCACAATGAATACCCCCGCTATCTCCAGGTTTCTCAATCTGTTGCTCAGCATCTGTGTAAACCTTCTGAAACTCCTGAAGATGACTTTCTAATTCATCATCCAAATCAGCAAACTGCCCAGCAATAAGGTCAGGCATTTTTTGAAAAAGCCAGTTATTGAAGCCTACGATCCTGCCATCACTACGCCAATTGCTCGACAGACGATGAATGAGGGAATGATGCTCTCCTACCTCTCTTATGATCTCGGAATTCAATAATTTCCAATCCCCCCCACGCCATCGGTAGATTGACTGCTTGGTATCCCCTACGACCATACTTGTCTCACCACTGTCCAAAGCGTTTTTCAGTAACGGCTTAAAATTCTGCCATTGGAATCCGGAAGTATCTTGGAACTCGTCAATCAGGTAGTGCTGGAATATGCCTCCTATCTTCTCATATATAAAAGGCGTATCGCTATCATTAATGATTTGTCTTAGGAAGTCCGGCAAATCGGAAATCAACATGATATCCTTTTCATCCCGGTAGTGTTGCAATTCCTGATTCAAGGCAGACAGTATTCCATAGGTATGGAAGAAACGATATACCTCCAGAATAGAATTGATATGTAATAGATGTTCATCCAGGTAATGAATCATCCTTTTATACAAAGGCAAAATAGCACTTTCCAGCCCATCCACCAGGGTAGCATTACCCAGATTGGCTTTCGTTAGCCATTTAGTAACATCATCAGCCGCCATCCTCCTTGTGTCGGAAACATCGTAATCTCCACCAAGCACCTTGGCAAATAAACCTGCTGGGCCACTGGCCTTTCTTGTGAATTGATCAATACCACCGCACCGATCAACCTCAGCAATTCCTTCTTTCGCTAGCTTCTGAACATCACGCTCGAACTTCGTTCTCTGATCTTGGAGTGATTTTAGCTTCTTGGTGAAGAAGTCGCCACTTTTACTCAGCTCAAAAATCTGAGAGCCATAGCTTTTGAATCCATCCCTGAAGATCTCATTCGCCAGACTGGTAATATCAGAACGGAAGTCCCACGACTTACCATCTTCCAACTTCTCCTCAGCAAACTGCGTCAGCCACTTTCTTAAGTCCGTTTGATTATCCTCGCCCAGCTTGGCCAACATATTATCGACTACTTCTTGCAGCACTTTATCTATATCCAGATCAATTCTGAAAGTCCCTTGCAAGCCCATTTCTCTCGCAAAGGATCGAATCACCTGATGGAAGAAACTGTCAATGGTCACAATTGAAAATCGGCCATATTCGTGAAGAATAGCCCTCAGTACCATTTCCGCTCGGGTTTTGAGGCCTTCTTCAGACATCTTGAGGTCGTCCATCAACTGTTTTTTCATAGGATGCGCATCGCCACTGGCTAGTCCCCGCAATACCTGCAGTATTCGCTCCTTCATCTCCTCCGTGGCCTTGTTAGTAAAGGTCACCGCCAGAATGTGCTTAAAAGCATCCACTCCTCGCAAAGCCAACTTCAAATAAGACAAAGTCAACATGTAGGTTTTGCCAGAGCCAGCAGAGGAAAGGTAGACGTGAAAGTTCTTAGACATCAATTCAAAGTTGTTGCCCAAAGCTTGGAGATGGCGTGTTCTATTGTTAATTTAATGTTAACTAAAAATTAACTGTATGTAATATGAAAGTTCGAACGCTCTACCTTGCCATCCTTTTCATGACCTTCCAATTGACATGCTTAGCTCAAGGCAAACCACTTAAAGCACGCATTCTCAACTTGACGGAAGTGATTAACTCGAAGGTGTTTCCAAAAGCATTAAAGAAGAAGTCACAGGAAGGAAAAGTGGTGATGGATATTTGGCTAGACCGCAATGGTGACATCCTCAAATACAAAACAGTCATTGCAGAAAACAAGGAACTAGCGGCTTATATCGAGAGTAGAGTACCTGAATTACTTTTCACCCCCGCGAGAGATGCTATGGGTGTAGCTATCTACAGCAAGGTTCGTTTACCGTTTGAGTTTACCAATATCGATCCAAAACGTCCATTCATCGACAAATAGAACTTAATGTTACGCGAATGTTAACTATTGAATTTTTTTGTTTAACTTTAAGTTAATATTTAGATAACATAAATAATATCGCCATGAGAAAGTTAATTGTACTAGTAGTGTTGAGTGTTGTTGGATATCATGTCATGGCCGCTGATACACTAAAAATCGCAAATACCGAACCTGCTCCGAAAGCAACCAAAGTGAAGGTTACGAACCTTAGCGATGTGTTTAACTCGGAATTTTATCCTGTGGAATTAAGAAAGCAGGGTATAGAAGGAAAGGTAATGGTAGATGTGTGGATTGATAATAAGGGAGAAATGGTTAAATATGAGATCTTAGAAGCATCTCATGAAACGTTGGAGAAGTTGGTGATGAGTAACTTGTCATTTCTGGAGTTTGAGCCAGCGAAGAATGCACAAGGTGTTAGCATCAACAGTGTGTCGAAGCTACCATTCAATTTTTCTCTTAATGTAGATTAGTTAATTGATTGTTTAATATCAGAAGCCACTCCTCGGAGTGGCTTTTTTTATGCGCTTGATACTAGCATCTTGGAAAACTCCTAGCCAAGGACATTCAGAATGTCGCTTGGATCAAGCCTGAAAGTGTAATCCTCTGGTACAAAGGCATGAATTACATCTCCATTGCTATCTACTACATAAGTAGCTGGCATCGGAAGTTCATAGTGATCATTCCCATTATGCTTCGAAACGTCTAATCCAGAAGAATGGTACACTGCTTGAAGATCTTCAGGCATCTGAAAAACCAAACCGAGCTCTTTAGCATATTCATTATCAATATCACTCAGCACCTCAAATGTCAACTCATTCTTCTCACTGGTTGAGAGGGAGTTGTCTGGTGTCTCAGGAGAAATCGCAACCAATTGCGCACCCTTCGCCTTGATATCCTCCAAGACCTGCTGCAAAGCTCTTAGCTCCATATTGCAGTAAGGACACCACCCTCCTCGATAAAAGGATAACACCAATGGACCTGTAGCAAGCAGGTCTTTAGAAGAGATTGTGTTGCCATGAATGTTTGGCAATTGAAACTCAGGCAGCTTCCTTCCCACTTTCAAGGCGTTGCCAGATAAATCAATGTCCTGTAGCTGCTTGGTACTCGCCTGCATTATCTTATACTTTTCAGCAGGTATCCTGGTTACAGATGAAGTTCGCCGACCTTCTAGTTCTTGTGTTAAAGTCATCCTATTTGAATTTTAAATCTGAACCACAACACATAAATATCATGAAGGTATTCCCTCCACTGCCCTTTTGTGGGTGAAATATCAGCTTGGGAACATTTGGCCCATACATTTAAGCATTGAGGTTCTCAATCCAGCATTAATTCAAAAACAACTTCTCAACTTTCCGGTTTCTTCCCAAAGACCTAACACATGAGAAAATCACTCCTACTTTTTGGCATCATTACCTTTCTAGCTGCCTGTTCACCAAAACCTTACAGCTTCGAAGAGGCCATGACTTTTTACAGCGCTTTTGAAG
>CAZZHO010000289.1:0-3629 GCA_964653795.1 uncultured Roseivirgaceae bacterium
GTTCCCGAAGATCACGACAGGCCAGAGGGCAAAAAGATCTCGATATCCTATGTCATTTTGAAGAGTGAGGATTCAGATTCAAAGGCCTATCCAATGATCCATTTCACCGGAGGGCCAGGTGGTCAATCTTTACGTAGGTTAGATTGGTTCCTGGCAAACCCCATTCTAAAACACCGCGATATTATCCGGTTTGATCAACGAGGTATTGGCCTATCTAATGCTTTACCCGACCTTACTACTTGGATATTTGGCTTGATAGCCGAAGATCTGACCAGTGAAGAAGAGTATGCGAAAATGAAGGGTTTGATCTTACAATTGAAATTGGAGTGCATGGAACAAGGAATTGAGATTGATATGTACAATACTTTTCAAAGCGCCAGAGATGTAGGGATGCTCATGAATCACTTGAACTATGAGAAGTACAACCTGAGAGGTGGGTCTTACGGTACCAGAATAGCCCGGGTGGTTGCTGACATGTTTCCAGAAAAAATCCATACTGCCATATATGACTCTCCAGCCCCTCACCGTAGCGACTACCTTACCACTAGACTAGAGGACTATAGCGCTTCACTGCGTAAAGTTTTTGATTACTGTAATGGCCGGCCAGATTGCAAGGCGAAGTATCCTAATCTGGAATCCGACTATTTTGAAGTGTTAAGAATGCTGGAAACTTCTCCCATTACAGCCAACTATGAAAACAAGCCTTATGTGCTCAATCCGCAGGATGCCATTTTCATGATTCGTTATGAATTGTACCGTAACGATTCTCGAAGTCGTGTGCCCAGGTATATCAGAGCTCTTAAAGAACGCGACTTGGCCTGGATTAATTCAGTCTTGAGATATCGGGGCATCTCTGCTTCAAACTTTGCCATGTTTTTAACATGTGAAAATTATGAAGAATATGACCACACTTTGGATGATCGAGATATTCAAGAGAAGTACGAGAGCTTAGATTTGATGCCCAACGAATTGGCATTGTTTACCTCTCTCTATAAGTCTAGTAGAAATTTTTTGAGTCAGTATGCTTCTGATGAAATGATACGTTACAAATCATCAGAGATCCCATCACTGATGTTCATCAACTATTATGACCCGGTTACCCCTCCGGAGAATGTTCAGATATTTCAACAAACACTAAAAGACTCAAGAGCTTTTATTCTCAATGAAGGAGGTCATGGTGGAGGAGATATGGACTGTAAGCGGGACATTATGCATGATTTTATGGAGAATCCTAATGTTGAAGACTTGAATGTAAGTTGCTTAAAACTTTGGAAGCCTAATTGATCCCGATCTTAGTGCCGAAGAAGGGATTCGAACCCCCACGCCATTACTGGCACATGTCCCTGAAACATGCGTGTCTACCAATTTCACCACTTCGGCTTAGGAGGCAAGTTTAATGTTTTATGTCCAATAAATCCTCTAATCTGGGAGGAAGCTTTTGCTCTACCCATTTGGGATAATCTCCATCGTATCCGGCTTTCTTTTGTAACTCGACGGTCTTATCTAAGATGCTTTGGATAACATCATCCGGCATAAATTTCTGTCGAATTATGTGATCAGCAATATGTCCTACTTGCTCAGCAATGTTATCTTCTGTACCCCTTAACCAATCTTCAAAATCTTCTTCTTGCCAATTGAGTTCATTGTCCATGACTTCAATGGAGACTTCACGTCCGTGATCGAGTGATTCCTTTATGTTGCCTCTTCCCGTTACAGCATTTCCCAGCATGAAGACGTTTTCAAAACCATCTAATTGGCAAGTATTGTAATTAGTGATTTTGAAAGTAGATCCCTCCGAAGGCATTCCTTCAACTTTTTCCGGAATACTTCCTATAGAAGCAATTACCATTTTACCCTTGCATAAGGTGTACTCATCAATAGGAACCACCTTCCCATTTTCAATCTTGGTTTTCTGGAATTTGATGCCAGTCAACTTGCCGTCTTCTACTATCTTATCCGCCGGTGCATGATTTCCTACAAACTTGAAGAGAAATTTATTTTGAGCATTCTCCAATATCTTTTTGGTGACCCGTTCCGCTTTTTCAATGTTCTCCGGCGAATCCTTTTCAACAGTAGAGAGTGGCATGTCAACATCGCGACGCCTGTAATATAGGGTGCAGGGCTTGACTCCGAGATCCTGGAAGTCGATGTTATGTTGTTCTAACAATTTGGGAATCCCCCTTTCAAGGTCGAAGAGACTAACTTCGATACCTCTTTTACGCAGTGCTTCTTCTACTGTAATGAACATCAATGCTTTGACCACGTCAATAGAGGCCAGCCCCCCACCAACAACGATAGCGTCGTCTTTTACCTCATATTTTTGTCCTGCGTAGTTCGGTTCATGGTAATGGTTGTACCAATAGATGAACGGATTTTGATAGGTCAGCCCTCTATCTACATATTCGTCAATACCGTCGATAGGTAATGGTCTGTCCTTCCAGGCTCCGGTAGCAATGAGGACCGCAGTGAATCCCCAGTTCTTTACCAGATCATCGAATTCAATTTCTTTGCCCAACCTGATCCCGGGAACATATCGGACATTGGGATGATTGAGTTTTTCATCTATTTTTCTTTCTTCCTTATCACGAAGCTTAACGTGCCACTTTGGAAGACCATCTTCAATTTTTCCATAGGGCAATTCGTTCTGTTCGAATACTACCACCCGAAAACCTCGTTTAGCCAGTTGGAATGCGGCTTCTGATCCTGCAACTGACCCACCAAATACTGCGATAAAATGATGTCCGGAGTGCTCTAATGTACTTTCCATAAGTAGAATCCCTCTCTTTAGAAAAGAATAATATAAAAAGAATCAGGGAAAGCTACTAACGGAATAGAGGGTCTAGTTCAGATCTTTGGATTTGGGCAATAAAAAAGGGCGACTTTCGTCGCCCTGCCAATAGATAATTACTTGATTTACTTTAAACTGAATCTCCGATCAGTGACTACTTCGTCTGCAGAAGCGATTACAAAGTTGACCCAATTGGATCGAACATTGCTAAGCTCATAGATTTGATCTACTTCATTACTTTCAACAATATTCTTGTGAACTAACAACCCTTTGTCGTCATAGATGTAGACATTCAAAGTTGATGTACCGAGGTTCTCACCTCTTACTTCAATTTGTCTTCCCACTTGTTCCAATTCGATGTTACCGGCCAGCTTATCTCCTGTAGAGATATATGTTACGGCTTCCATCAAAGTTTCACTCTTGTTCTCTATAACAAAAGTATAGTCTCCACTTGGAAGCTGGCTCAAGTTGATAGGTCGAATAAACCCATCATTAGCCTTTAGTCGCTCATCGTGAAGTACTTTTCCGCTTTGATCTACAAGTTTAAAGTGTACTTGCCCCTCATCACCTTTATATATCAGTTTATAGGAGCCGTTTGCTGTGCCTGCAACAACTCTTACAGTTGCGTCATTTCCAGTTGTACCATTCGTTCCTGCGAATGCTACAGTGCTAATAACTGTTAAAAGCACTGCCATGATTTTAGTCGTCATTTTCATGGTTTTACTACGCTTAATAGTTTAATAATTGCTTAATAGTTCGTCAATTGACGATGCAAAGTTCAGCCCCTTTTATCGTTATTGACAAGAAAAGGATTCATTTTTTGAATGAAAAAACAGTGATA
>CAZZHO010000290.1:0-3577 GCA_964653795.1 uncultured Roseivirgaceae bacterium
CCCGGTAGATGGATCTATGGTTTACTACAGAAGAGGTGCTGCAATCCAGAACCCTTTATGGACGATCTATAATGCTTTAGAGCAGGAAGACATCAGAAGATTCTTCGGTAACATCCAGATGTCATATGATATCACTGATTGGATGACCGTCACTTATAGAGCTGGTCTTGATCAGTATGCTCAGCAAAATAGAAGATGGGTGAACAAAGGTGGCTCTCAAACTCCCCTAGGATTCTTGAATACAAGCCAGAGATACAACAGAATAAGTGATCATGTATTGAACTTATCCTTCAGAACAGATATCACTTCTGACATCTCATTTGATGGTTTGGTAGGTTACAACGCTCGTAGAGAAGTAAGAGATGAGACATTCGCGTTGAGTACTGGTCAATTTGTATTCAACTTAATCTCCCACAATAACTTCACTACTCACCAGAACTTCCAGCGTCTAAGAGAAGAAAATACGCTTGGAATATATGCTACAGCCACTTTTGGTTTCAGAGATTACTTGTATTTGAACTTACAAGCACGTAATGACTGGACCTCAACACTAGAAGAGGACAATAGAGCAATTGCCTATCCATCTGGTAGTATCTCTTTTGTTCCTACTGATGCTTTCGTTGAATTAGAGAACAATGTATTGAGCTACTGGAAAGTAAGAGTTGGATATGGTTTATCTGCTGGATATCCTAACCCTTACCAGACGAGAACTGCTCTAGGTTCGGGAACTAATGCTTGGATAGATAATGGGGTCGCTGTAAATATTAACACAGCCTCAAATCAATTAGGAAATGCAGATTTATCTCCAGAAACACATGCCGAGTTTGAATTAGGTACCGAAGCAAGATTCTGGGACAACAGAATTGGATTGGACTTCTCTTATTATGATAAGCAATCAAGAGATCTAATCATTGGTCTTTCACTCGATCCTGCCACAGGATCTACAACGACAACTGTAAATGGCGCTGACCTTGAGAACAAGGGAGTTGAGATCGCTTTGAATCTGAATCCAGTTAGAAATCCTGTGAACGTTCAAATCGACTTGAACTACACAAGAAATAGAAACAATGTACTAGGCATCATAGAAGGCGTTGATCAAGTTGGTATTCAGAGTGTTAACCCTATCACCGGGGCGATAAATTCTAATGGTTTTAACGGGGTAAATAACTTCATCATCCCTGGACAACAATTCGGCGTATTCCAAGGGTTTGGTTACGAAAGAAGAGATGGGCAAAGGTTAGTAGGTAACGACGGCTTTTATGTTCCAGAACAAAGTATCGATGTAATCGGTAATCCCAACCCTGATTGGGTAGGTAATGCTTCATTGACATTGTCTTGGAAAGGCCTTCAATTGTATGGACAAATGTCATACACCAGTGGTGGAGATATCTCTTCCATCACAGCAGCAACCTTACTCGCCAGAGGTAATACCGTTGATACTGATTTTGACAGATTCTTACCTGTCGTTCTTCCGGGTGTAATTGAAGAAGCTGACGGTACTTTACGACCAAATGACATTCAGATTTATATCGGAGACGGATCGTTTAGATCTTATCTATTTGCCAACGAAGGAGCCATATTCGACGCAACTTCATTGCGCTTAAGAGAGGTTTCACTCTCATATGATATACCAGCCAGTTTATTATCTGGTACTCCCATCGGAGTAGCAACAGTCAGATTTTTTGGTCAGAACTTGTGGTATAAAGCTTTCAACTTCCCTGAAGGCACCAACTATGATCCTGAAATCCTCAGCACTGGTGTAGGTAATAACAGAGGCTTAGAATTTGTAACTGGTATGACTTCCAGAATTTACGGAGGCGGTCTCACATTTACTTTCTAAGCCGAATTTTATAAAAATCTATAAAGATGAAAAACATAATTAAAACAGGCCTTTTGGCTGTGTTGATGTTGGCATTCTCTTGTGACACCTTCGATTTGGATTTACAAAATGACCCCAACCAACCAACAGTTGATCAGGCTGAAACTGACTTTGTCTACAACAGTATACAGCTCAGTTTCGCGACATTTCATGCCAATATTTGGTTTCCTACTGCATGGCCAGCAAGGATGATGCAGGGTACTGTTGGATCAAACTATCAAAATGCCTTTGGTCCCGCAGCTTATAATTTCATTTGGAGGCTTGCTTACTCTCAAATGTTTCCTGACATGGACTTGTTGACAGAGACAACTGACTCCAATCCTGCTCAGCATATATACAGCGGCAGTGCTAGGGTCATGAAGGCATATGTAATGGTGACGTTGGTGGATTTATTCAATAATGTTCCTTACAGCGAAGCAGGCCTTGGTGTTGAGAACTTTAGCCCGAATGTTGATGATGGTGCGGCCGTTTATGCGGAAGCTCTGACCATTCTCAATGAGGGTATTTCCATATTGGAGGATACACCAGAGACCACTATCGCCCCGGCTTTCAACCCAATGTACAACAGTGCAGCTGGTTGGATAGCTGCTGGTAATTCTTTGAGAATCAAAATTCTCAATGCCAGAAGATTGGTAGATGATGGCGCTGCAGCGGCAATTGAAGCGATAAGAGCTGAAGGCAACTACATTACCGATAACAGTGCCAACTGGGAATTCCCATATGGAACGAACCAGTTGAACCCCACTACTCGGCATCCATTCTATCAGAACGCATATAATGCTGTAGGCGGGGCCTACATGTCTAATTATTTCATGTGGCAAATGGTTGGTGAGAAAATAGACCCAGCTACTGATCTGGTCGTGAGAGACCCTAGGGTGAACTTCTATTTTTATAGGCCTGTAACGTCAGTGCCTCTAAATAACCCGAATGTGTTCTCTTGTCTGGGCATAAATGCACCATCCAATCAAACTCCTTCACCTGCTCACTACCAGGCTGTAGACCCTAACCTACCCTATTGTGTTGCAAGCATTGATGAAGGATACTATGGTAGAGATTTTGGTAACGCATCAGGTGTACCACCAGATGGACCTATCAGAACTGTTTACGGACTATACCCAGGAGGAGGTGCATTTGACGATGGTACAGCCGACATTGGACAGACGAATAACAATGGAGTAGATGGTGCTTTAGGACAGGGAATTGAACCTATTTTACAATCATCCTTCATGAATTTCATTTTTGCCGAGAACGACCTGGATTTAGGCAATGTTGCCAGAGCTAGAGTAAGATTAGAGCAAGGAATGAGAGATTCGTTTGATAGAGTCTTTGCTTTTAGTTCTTTAATTGGTGATGTTGGAAAAGTCGTTGCAGAGGACTTAGATGGCAATACCATCACTTTAGAAGAAAGATTTCTCGACACGTATGATGATGACGTAGATACCTACGTCGATTATGTCTTGGCTCGTTTTGACGAAGCAACTAATGATACTGATCGACTTAATGTCATCATTAAAGAGTACCACATTGCTGCATGGGGTAATGGTATTGAGCCTTATAACAACATAAGAAGGACAGGTATGCCTCTAAATGCAGCGCCTTTGGAAGATCCTCTTCTTGCTGGAACGGCAGTATTTGCATGGTCCGCAATTTATCCTCAAGAGCACGTGAACTTGAACAGAAATGCCGTGCAAAAAGCAG
>CAZZHO010000291.1:0-3501 GCA_964653795.1 uncultured Roseivirgaceae bacterium
ACGAATTTCCACTGGGCATTGAGCGTTTCACCACAGTCTACATTCTCACCCGAGTTATTGTGCATCGTCATGTCTGAGCTGTAAGTATCCCGATGAGAAAGAAAGCAGTCTCCCATGTTCATTCTGACCTTATTATTGAAGCGCCTGGCCAGCTTCCATGTTTTTGAGGAGCTACTGGCAAGGAGCTTTTTAGCATTCTCCGGTATTTGATAAGGTGGCTTTGCTTCCTCCGAACATGAAATAAGAAATGCTGCTAATACAGCCGAAAGCAATACGATTTTAGGCATGAGAATTTGTTGTGATCGAAAAGAGAACAACTTCGACACGCGATATCACATATCCAGCCACGCCTTAAATTCAGGCGTACGTTCTGAACTGATAACAATCTCTTCTGTGGTTTCAGGGCTTAGCTCCACTTTCATTCGTCCTTTGAAGTAGGGGTGGATCTCAGCAATTGACTCTATGCTGATAAGAAATTGCCTGTTGGCCCTGAAAAAGACTTTTGGGTCCAGTTGGCTCCCCACTACTTCCAATGGTTGATCTATGGGGTATTTCTTATCATCCTTCGTTACAGCATAGGTCAGCTTATTCTGGCTGAAGAAGTAAGAAATCTTTTCGACTGGCAGCGCCAGTATCTTTTGACCAGCTTTGATCATGAAGCGTGACTTGAATGCCTTTTTTTGCGCCTCAATGAGGTTATATAGATTATCAAAGTCCGCCGGAAACTTATTCTGTTCAGTTCGCTGAATGTGCTTTTCTATGCTCGTCTGAAGCTTTTCTTTTTGGATAGGCTTCAGTAGATAATCGATACTGTTTACTTCAAATGCTTTGATGGCATATTGATCATAAGCGGTAGTGAAAATCACTGGCGTCTCGATTTTTACCTTTTTGAAGAGGTCGAAACTTAACCCGTCCAGCAATCGGATATCACTGATAATGAGGTCAGGAGTTTCATTTTCATTAAACCATTTTTCACCCTCTTCCAACGACTTTATCTCTCCCACAATTTCAATGGCACTATCGATTTCCTGGATCATCGTTTTGATCCGTTCGGCAGCTAAACTTTCGTCTTCTAAGATCAATATCCTCATAGCGTCTCTACTTCTAGCATGGGTACACTTACTCTAAATTCATCTTCATTTTTCTGAAAGATCAGCTCCTCTTCAGTGAAGTATTTAAAGCGTGCCTTGATGTTCTTCAAACCTGTCCCTGACTTGGTTTTCAGGTCTTCAGGTTTTTCAAACAGCGAATTGCACACATGTAACCGGTTGCTGTTGGTGGTGATTTTGATATGAAGAGGTCGATTTTCAGTAATGTTGTTATGCTTGATCGCGTTTTCGATCAGCATTTGTATCGTCAGAGGAGGAATCATATAATAATATGCCTCTGGAGTGATATTTAGGTCAAATAAGATATTTTTTTCAAATCGGGTCTCTATCAAGAAGATGTAAGATTGGATGAATTCAATCTCTTCTTCCAGTGTGACAAGGTCTTCTCCTTTATTTAGTAATAAGGTACGATATACCTGTGCGAATCTCACGAGGAATTCTTGCGACAAGTCCCGGTCTTTGTCGATTAGCGAAGATAGAATATTGAGGTTGTTGAATAGAAAGTGAGGGTCGAGGTGATTCTTTAAGTTGGTCAGCTGGCTGATGGTGGTTTCCTTTTGATATCGCTCTACTTCGATGGTGGATTGTTGCCAATTTTTAAGGAAATGCAACCCAAAGTAAATTGAGTAAGCGGGGATGGTAATGACAATGCCCCAAACGTTCATGACCACAATCTGAGAGACCACAGGAGGATCTTGTGTCAGGCCGAGCTTGAAGGTGAAGTAGGCCAGATTTACGATAATCAGAGAGTAAAGTATACCTGCTAGAAGCTGGAGAAAGAAGCGCTTCTTTCCAAATTGGGTCCATTCGTATTTTCTGTTGAAAAATTTCGAAAGGTTTTGGTTCCCCAACCACAGTAGGATAAAAACAAAGATGACCCATCCACTGGTAAAGTAATAGGTGTCATCAGGGTTGCTGTATCCCAAATACATTAGGACTGATACGATTACCAGTCCCAATATCCAATACCAGTTTTGTTTGTTGATGATCAAGTTGGCTGAGTTTGAAGCGAAATTAGATGATTCCAGCTAGCATTACTCGAATATAACCTCTGCAACGTCTCTCCACTTAATGAAGAGAGGATCTTTCTTATTTCTTTCAAAAACGAGGATTCCGCTGTTTCTATCATCTACATCATTACTTCCTCCAAGGAAAAGCTCCTCACCGTTTTTCATGATGACTCGAGAGTATTCTGAGTTCTTTGGGATGATTCTCTTGACATTGCCAAACTCTATTTTATATTCTATGTCATCGTCATCTGCATCGAGTGTCTCCACCTCAGTGGCCTCGTCCAGATCATAGATCAGCCTTCCTTCAAAGCGTTCGTCATCATAGGTGACAACTGTACCAGCAAGTCCTTGAGGAACCCTGT
Source organism: uncultured Roseivirgaceae bacterium (assembly GCA_964653795.1). Taxonomy (GTDB): domain Bacteria; phylum Bacteroidota; class Bacteroidia; order Cytophagales; family Cyclobacteriaceae; genus JAWPMT01. Next base: position 2,482 of record CAZZHO010000291.1, read on the forward strand.
AACTATCGTAGGAAGGCCCACTGGAGTCTACTTTTCGAAACTCAACTTTTTCAAATGTCTTCCATGGGATATCGATTTTACCGATGCCATCTACACTCACGATGATGCCATCGTTATCCTCATTCACATCATTGGTGCCTCTAAGCAGAAATTCACGACCTGAATTCAGTATTACGAGACTTCCACCGCGCTCTTTTTGAATCATTTTGATACTTCGAAAAGGTATGTCCATATCCCCATCACGGCTATCCCCATCTAGTATATCATCACCGAGTCTTTCGTCGTGATCCCATTGAATGTACCCCTCATATGTTCCTTTTCTGAAGGTTTCAACAACTCCGTAAAGAGGTCGTCCTCCTTGCACTTTAAGATCAGGTGGTGTGGCCATAAACTCTACTTTGTCCACACGGTCCCAGTCAAGTTTGATTCTTCCTAGTTCGTCATCATATACGGTGATGCTTGACCCCACATCATTGTATCCACTTCCATTCAATTCCAGTTCTACTCCATTTTTGAGTTGAACGTCCACTCTAGAGCGACCTCTGTTGATGATTACGGCAAGGTTGCCAAATTGAGTGGAGAAAGGATTAGTGGAGTACTTTTTGTCCTCCCAGATACTTGAAAGACTCCAATCTAGTTCATCCCAAAACGAATCGGACTGACCACTGTTGTTTCTATCGTTTTGCGATGCGTAAGTCTGACGGTAAGTATCTCTTGTCTTCTTTACATCGAAATAGTCGTTCCAGAAGGATTCTTCCTTACCCCATCTAATTTGGCCTTGATACGTCTGGCGATAGGTATAAACCTTGCCATAGATATACCCTTCTGAGTTTTGAGCGTTGGCGCTGAAAATAATAAGCAGCGCCACCAAATTGCCAATTAGCAAAAGGATGGTTTTTCTATGTCTGCCTATGAATCCCGCTTTTTCCATGTTCCAAAGATGTACACATACCTTGCAACTTTGAAAGCAATTTTCTCTCTGTCGGGCAATAGTATTACCGAAACAGGATATCAGATAAC
>CAZZHO010000292.1:0-3482 GCA_964653795.1 uncultured Roseivirgaceae bacterium
TCACCAGCTTTAATAGCTCTATTGGCATGAATGGCCGCAGACATTCCAGAGGAACAAAGACGATTGATTGTTTCACCAGGTACTGAAATTGGTAACCCTCCTAACAAAGAAGCCATCCTGGCCACGTTCCTGTTGTCCTCTCCGGCCTGATTAGCGCAACCTAAGATTACATCATCAAGCTTTTCCGGATCTATATCATTTCGTTCGATTAAAGCCTTCAAAGGGATAGCAGCCAAATCATCCGCTCTGATTGGAGACAAGGATCCTCTGAATTTTGCAATTGGGGTACGTATTGCATCGACTATGTAAGCTTCCATAAATCAAAAATGGAATATTCCATGATAACCATTGCTAGGATGCTTTGCGAATTTTCTTACTGGCCTTGACTAAAACGAAACCTAAATAAATACTCGTCGTACTTATACAAAAGTTAATTAAATAAATGTATAAGATTGGGAATCTTGAGGAAATGGTCATGTTGCTAGCTGCAGCACTAAAAGAAGATGCATATGCTGTCTCCATTGCCAATGAGTATACAGCCAGGACTGACAATGACATCTCCATACCCGCGATCCATACCGTCTTGAAACGATTGGAAGACAAGGGTCTCCTCAAATCATATGAATCTGCTCCTACTAAAGAGCGTGGTGGAAGGAAGAAAAGGATTTACAATATCACGACTATTGGCTACCAGGTTATCAATGAGCTAAGGATACAACGTGAAGACCTTTGGTCATTAGTGCCGAAAATGAACTAATCAAATGGACCACCCAGAACTTCCCCGTTTCCCTACCCGCCTCCTACGATGGTTTTGTAAGGAGGAACAACTGGACGAAATAGAAGGAGACCTATATGAAGCCTATCATCAGCGATATGCGCAAAGTCCTAAAAAGGCAAAATGGAAATACTACAAGGAGGTGCTCCTCTCATTTAAAACAAGAAATATCGGAATAATGCAGCGATACAACGATACTAGAATAGGATTGAGTTTATCCATACTAAGACAATATCTATTCGTAATGCTAAGAACCATTAGAAGGTCCAAAATGCACAGTGGCATCTCCATAGCCAGCCTGGCTCTTGGGTTGACTTGCGCAGGTCTCATCGCACTTTACCTCCAAAAGGAATTGACCTACGACAAGATGTATAGCAATGCGGACAATATTTACAGAATTAGCCATTTAAGTCACAATTCTGGAAGGTCTTATGGCTTTGCTCCTGTTGGTATGGTTCCACACTTGATAGAGACCATGGATGCGGTAAGTGATGGCACCAGGATATTCAAGTATCGAAGAGCCATTCCCATTACCGTTGAAAAACCCAGAGTATCATTCAATGAACCAAGATTCGGATGGGCGGATCCGTCCTTCTTCCAATTATTTGACTTGCAAATTGTAGCTGGATCAGATCAAGGCCTCAAAAGACCTAATGTGGTAATGATCAATGAAACAACAGCTAAAAAGTACTTTGGAGATCATGATCCTATTGGGCAGTTATTGGTCTTCAATTGGTCGGAAGAAACCAAATTAGAAGTTGTAGGCGTGTTTGAAGACTTCCCATCCAATACCAGTTTCCAGCTAGATCTTATTTCCAACATTGAGACCTGCAAGCATACGATGTGGTCAGGTGATTGGTTCACCGATTGGAAAAACATGTTTACCAGCGCTTATGTGGTAATCAAACCGGGCGAAGTTGAGTCCGTTTTAAATCAAGCACAAACTGCCACTTCCACTTTCTTTACGCCTGAGAAGCCGAAAGCATGGGAAACTTCCATCCAAAAATTGACGGACCTGCATCTGGCAACACCATTGGATGTTGGTGAGTGGAGTCCGCACAACGACGTGCAGTCAATCTTCTTATTTGCCTCTATAGGCCTAATTATTCTTTGTTTAGGTTGCTTCAACTTCATCAATATCATCACCGCTCAGGCCAGCCAGCGGGCGAAGGAAATTGGCGTCAGAAAAGTGTTAGGAAGTAGGAAGCAACAAATCGCTCAACAGACTTTATTCGAAACACTTTGTTTTGTTGCGATAGCAGGCTTAATCAGTTCAATCACTATTTACCTTCTGCTACCTGCTTTAGCCAATCTAACAAACCATCTTTATACGATATCTGATCTTATCGCTTTCGATTTTATCCTTGGATTTCTAGGTGTATTACTGATTGTTGCTTTGCTGGCAGGAGCATATCCAGCCTTGTACATCTCGAGGATCACTTCGCTGCAGTTAATGAAGAAGAACAGTCTCGGCGCAAGAGGTTCGAATGTCAGAAATTCCTTAGTGACCATTCAGTTTATAATCTCAGCGGGGTTAGTAATATGTACGTTGATGGTGCTCCTTCAAATGAAGTTCATACGAGAAAAGAATCTTGGTTTCGATGATTCTATGATAGTGACCTTCCCTATTCACAATGATGAGGCAGTCATTCCCAAAATCAATGCATTTAGAAATGAACTAAGTGGCTACCAAGGCATAGGTGCTGTAACTGCTGCCTCTCATGAAATGCTCTCTGACTACACCTACATCACCAATTTTATTATTCAGGGCTATGATGACCAAATGAAATGGGAGCGATATACAGTCGAGCAGAACTATCTAAAAACATTTGACTTAGAAGTGATAGCTGGCAGAGGTTTTGACATTTCGATTGCCAGCGACTCTACGGCGTTCGTCTTAAATGAAAGTGCTGTTCAAGCCCTCAATTTGACACCTGAAGAGGCAGTTGGATTGACCATAACAGATCAGGGATTGGACTATGAGGGTAGAATCATCGGTGTTGTCAAGAACTTCCATTTTCGCTCACTACATCATGAAATACAGCCCTTTGTAATGTATGTGAACTGGGATCGATTGGATTACATCTCAGCAAAATTGGAAACCAGAAATTTTCAAGAGAACATCGCCGTTTTGGAGGAAAAATGGAATGACATTTTTGGGGACTCGGTACCCTTCTTCTATGATTTTCTGGACCAGAGAACAGGTGAATTGTATGAAAACGAAGCCAATCAAAGTGTGTTATTCTCTGCTTTCAGCATTGTCTCAATATTTCTGGGAATGCTGGGCCTGTTTGGCTCTGCTTTATTCACCACAGAAAGAAGATTCAAAGAAATCGGCATGCGCAAAGTACTAGGCGCCAATACCATAGATCTCATTACGATGATTAATAGTAAGTTCATCAAAATGATTTCCATTGCATTTTTGATCGCCTCTCCCCTTGCATACATACTGATGCGGAACTGGCTCGATGAATTTGCATATCGTATTACACAACCTGTGTGGGTTTACCTTCTCACCGCCATAGCATCTATCGCGATAGCGGGTATCACTGTAAGTTATTTAAGCTGGAAAGCTGCTACCTCTAACCCGGTAGAAGCCCTGAAAGTCGAATGAACGTTTGCAGAGCTTCTCAATTTTCAACGATATGGCGAGTGATCAATCTTGATTAACCATCTCCTTTGCCCATCCTATGATCAATTCAGGAAC
>CAZZHO010000293.1:0-3469 GCA_964653795.1 uncultured Roseivirgaceae bacterium
GGGAGTATTCAAGGTATCACCTGCAATTGTAAGTAAGCCTGCAAAGTTACCATTAAGCCACGCTTGGCCACAAATAAAATAAATATACATTTTATTTTTACTTCGACCCACAAATTAGGATTTTGATCACAATAGCGACATCCAGCGAATAACCTTATGATGCATAGATTAATTTTTTTGGTTTTGGTAAGCCTTTCCTTATCATTTCTCTCTTGTCAGCAGGAAAAGATCAAGTACAGGTTATTCTATTCTACAGATGAGCCTGATGGCGAAATATCAAAGGCTATCAAGACGGTAATGGAGCGAAACCACAACCTGGAAATAGAGCTGGTTCCCGGAGAAGGGACATTTGCCAACCTTGATAGCATTGCCAATGGAGTGGCTGATATCGCATTGATTGAAAACTTCGTGCCATTCAAAGATGATGTCAGGTCCGTTTTGAGCTTCTATCCTAAGGTACTCCATATCTTTTATCTGGATGACGGGCGTCCGGAGCCTCAGACCTTACAGGAGTTAGTAGATGGTAGAAGGATCTTCATCGGGCAGGAAGGTTCTGGAAGCCATCTTTTCATGCTTGATCTATTCGAGTTTTTCGAAATGGACATCAATAGCATTCAAGTCACCAATAATGTGTTCGATACGGATGTATTGGTAGGTTTCACTGATATCGTGAGTTTCAATGATTTGTCCACACTCAAAGGCTTCAAGCTTTTTTCATTGGACAAGGTCGAAAACCTTGGAAAAGGATCCATTGTAGATGCGATTTCATTGCGCTATCCACAAGTAAGACCTTTTGTGATTCCTGAGACAAGCTATCGCGATATCACCAAAGAGCCGATTGTCACTGTGGAAACGGAAGCCTTGCTGATTGTGAGAGCTGGGTTGAGAGATAATTTCGTCTATGATCTCACGAGCACCATCTTTAATGAGAAACAAGATTTTATCAATCTGAGCCCACTCATTTTTAAAGGCCTGGATGAAAACATTGATCGTACTAAACTAAGCTTCCCGTTGCATGAAGGCGCCAGGGTATTCTTGGACAGAGATGAGCCCGGTTTTCTGGAAAGATATGCCGAGCTAGGAGGTGTGTTGCTATCGATAGTTGTAGCCCTAGCGAGTGCGCTGGTTTCACTGAGCAGATGGCAAAGACAAAAGAAGAAGGATAGAGTAGATATTTTCTACAAAGACCTGATGGAAATAAAGAATGCAGCTATTGCTTCTTCTCAAGTGGGTATTGAGAAAATCAAGGAGATTCAACAATCTCAAAATAAAGCATTCGACATGCTGATCAACGAGGAGTTGGAAGCCAATGAAAGTTTTCGAATCTACATGGAGCTTTCGAAAGAGACCATCCATGAGATTAGAGGCAAGGTCAAAGTACTGAAAGCTAGAGAGGCTTAGCTACTTCAAACCGACCAGGCGAAAGTAGTCATTCATCACAACCCGAAAGTCTTTGCGCTGAGAAGAACCCATGGCGAAAATTTCCTGATCGTTGACAAAAACTTTCGAGGAATCCACAATAGCCTCAAAAATGGTATTTGATGTTTCAAGATGCTCCATTCTGGTTTCGCCAGAGAAAAGTATTGTATTGGAACTGGTGGGAGTAGTTATCAAAATACTAATGGGCTTTTGTAGCGCAGTATCTGTTTCGAGCCAAATACTGGCCTGATCTAACGACCAATTGTGTATAATCTTAGGCCATAAGGATGAAGTCTGAGAAAGGTCGGTCATTTGGAAAATGTTCATTCGAGCTTCCTTCATCTCGATGATTTCATACTCTGATTGCCTCACATTCTTGAAGAAAATCTCTGAGTCATCCGTTGTGGAGAAATCAAAATCATTCAGATCGACTTTTTGGTCGGTACTCAACAAACAGCTGAATAAGAATAGAGCTGGCAGAATGGTGAATAGACTTTTCATATCTTCTTCATCAACAATTGCGTCTCAGTCCTGGTTTTGCCAAAGCTTATGAATCGCGGTATTTCCACCATTTCATATCTGCTATCTGATTCAATCTTATCCAACATTTTCTGGTCCATTAACAGACTTGTCCTTCCGTCTGGATATTCATAAAGTCCATTTTCCAATTTCGTAAGGAATTCCTCGAGGCCCCAAACCGCATTCATAGTAAAATATAAAATGCCCCTTGGCATCAGTACTCTGTTAATCTCTTCCCATGCCTGATCAAAAGAATTTGTAGAATCTAACTCGTGACAAACTCTAGAGCAAAGCACAGTTTCAAAAATGTTTGAGTTCAATGCCAAGGACTGCACCAAGCCCTGCTGAATAGTAATTTTTTCATTTGAGGGAGGAATGAAATGTTTCAATAGTTGAATTTGGCTTTGATCTGAATCAACCGCCGTAATCTCATATCCATTTTGCAAGAAATAAATTGCGTTGCGTCCCGTACCGCATCCTAAATCCAAAACAGGACCGTCAGGTATATTTGATTTCAGCAACTGATCAATGAGATACAGGTCCATATCTCCGAAGAAATTGTTAATCTGACCGAGAAATTGGTCTCTTTTTTCTTTGCTCATCTGTTTTGGCAACGAAGTGTGCGAAATCACTAACTTAGCCTATTACGTGCTTTCCAAAAACACGACCTAAGACTAAAAAGATGTACAAGAGACCAATTAACGTGATCATAGCGGATGACCACACCTTATTTAGGAAGGGTCTGGTGATGGTTGTCTCCACTTTCGAGAACTGTAATGTCGTTGCAGATTTTTCCAATGGCCAAGAAGCACTAGAGTATTTACGCAAGGAGCCAGTGGATCTCATCTTATTGGATCTAGATATGCCTGAGGTAAATGGTTATGATACTGCCAGAAAAATAATCGCCAGTTACCCTAAGACGCATATCATCATCATCTCATCTAATAGTGAATTAGAGGTAATCGCGGAATTGATAGAAATCGGTGTTCATAGCTACCTGTTGAAGGATGCTGAGCCTGCTGAAGTATTGAAAGCCATACAATCAGTGATCAACAATGATTTCTATTACAATCAAGTTGTTTCAAAGGCGCTGAGGCAGAATTTCCAGAAAACCCGGGTTTCCGAATCACAAACTAAGGAAGCTAACCTGACGAAAAGAGAGATTGAGGTTTTAACCTTGATTTGTCAGGAAATGACAGTGAAAGAAATCAGTGAAGAGCTAATTCTAAGTGAGCAGACCATTCTCACTCATAGAAAGCACCTAATGAAAAAGATTCAAGCAAAGAATGCCGTTTCGCTTGTACGGTTCGCTATACAGAATCAAATAATCAGCTTCGTTTGATATACCCAAAACTGGGTATTTTTTGTACCTGTTATTAGGTATTTTCAATAGCTATCAATTCACTAATCGGCTGGTTTATAGCGTTTTAAGCTTTCTGAATGCTCAGAATGGCCATATAGCCATGTGAGTCGTGTAGTAATTTTCAACTGTCGTTCAAACGAGAACGACTAGCTCTTAGGTTGATGGTAG
>CAZZHO010000294.1:0-3439 GCA_964653795.1 uncultured Roseivirgaceae bacterium
GTCACTCCTCTCTTGATCGAGTGGACTTATGAGGATGGTTCTAAAGAAATAGAGCAAATACCTGCTGAAATCTGGAAGATCAACGAAAAGGAGATTTCTAAAGTCTTTGCCAAAGACAAGAAAGTCACCAATATCGTATTGGATCCTAATAAGATGACGGCTGATACCAATACTGAAAACAACGTATTCCCAAGAGAGGCTTCTGCTTCTCGTGTAGACAAGTTTAAGTCTGGAGGGAAATAATATATTACTATAAAAAACAATTGAAGCGATTTCTGATTTGACTTTCAGAAATCGCTTTTTTATTTGAATCCACCTAATATGAAAAACATCCTATTCGTTTTAATTCTGGCAGTTGCTGCTTGCAGTCAGCCCAAGAAAGCTCCAATCACGGAAGTGCCAAAAGAGATCAACCCAGCAGCAGATGGGTTTAACCCCAATTCCGACGAGAAAGCGATTGCTATCGCTGATGAAGTGATGGAGGCCATGGGAGGAAGAAAAAACTGGGATGATACCCGGTATATGTTTTGGAATTTCTTTGGAGCCAGAACACTTCTTTGGGACAAGCTTACTGGTGATGTAAGAATAGACTTTCTGAATCAGGATCAGCAAATCATGGTCAATGAGAAGACCATGGAAGGTGCTATCTGGATAGGTGGAGTAAAAATGGAAAACCCTGATTCTGTTGCTTTCTATATGGAGCGCGGAAAAAGTATCTGGATCAACGACTCTTATTGGTTGGTAATGCCTTTTAAGTTGAAGGATTCAGGGGTCTTATTGAGTTATGTCGGTAAGGACACCACAGAAGCAGGTGAAAATTCTGACGTAATACGTTTGACTTTTGAGGGTGTAGGTAAAACCCCTGAAAATGCATACAATGTCTGGGTTTCCGAAGAAGATAAGTTTGTGAAGCAATGGGCTTGGTACGTCAATGCCAGCGATACAGCAGCTCGATTCACTCGACCGTGGGATAACTATCAAAAAATGGGTGGTATCATGTTGTCCGATGAAAGAGGGAACAGAGACCTTTCTGATGTAAAAGTTTTGGAATCTGTACCTGAAGGAATTTTCGAAGATCCGGCTGTTACGCTTTAAAACTGACCCCAAGTTTTTTTAAATAGCTAAGCACACTATGGAAAGCGTAAGTGCATTAGATTTTTTGGTGAAAACCACCAACCTTCAGGAGGTTAAGGTTCAGGAAAGAACGTATTCCGAAGATCTATTGCCCAATCAGGTTTTATTGGAGATAGACCAAATTTCATTTTCCAGCAATAACGTCACCTACGGAGTAGTAGGGGACAAAATGGGATATTGGAGTTTTTTCCCTACAGAATCTGGATATGGTATCATTCCAGCCTGGGGTTTTGCCAATGTGATTAATTCCAATCATTCCGATATCAAAGTAGGTCAGCGATTTTATGGCTACTATCCTTTGAGTTCACACCTTTTGGTCTCGGCGGATAAAGTAAGTGACAAAGGATTTGTGGACAATGCAGAACACAGAAGGGCGCTTTCACCTATCTATAACTACTACACCAATACTGAAAATGATCCTTCTATCAATAAGGAAACAGAAAACTTCATTTCTGTATTTCGTCCATTATTTGTGACGTCCTTTTTGATTGATGACTACCTGGCAAGGGAGGATTTCTTCAAAGCATCTCAGATACTCCTCACCAGCGCCTCCAGCAAAACCGCACAAGCACTGGCTAGTCTACTAGCGCATCGGAAAAAGGAAAGTGGCGTGGAGATAGAGCTGATTGCTCTTACTTCGGGGGGAAATACTGGTTTTGTTGATGATTTGGGCTGGTACGATAAGGTGATCAGTTACGAATCCTTGAATGAATTGGATGCTGATAAAGGAACCATCGTGGTGGATTTTGCAGGCAATCATAGCACTCAGTTACAGCTACAGAATTTGTTTGGGGACCAACTTGTTTACAATTGCCTGGTTGGGTTTGTAGACTGGCAAAACCTGGATGGAAAAGACCCTCTTCCAAAAAAAGGAGAGCTGTTCTTTGCACCTACTCATGCAGCAAATCGCCAGAAGGAATGGGGTATTGCTGAGTTTCAAAAAAAAGTTGGCATGGCGTGGCAACAATTTATCGGAGCCATTTCGTCCATTATTACCATGAAAGAATACATAGGCGCACATCAGCTGGAAGCACTCTACCTGGATGTATTGAATGGTAGAATTGACCCAAAGCATGGCAATATTGTCCGAATGAGTGGTTCTGTAAAGGCAGTATCGTAAAAATGAATTTGGCTCCCTCTAGACCTTGCTAAACAAATTCCAGCTATCTCGAATTATTATCACACCATAGTACGTTAAGTAGATAGACCGTCAGTTTCACATGGTATCAAAACTATTTTCGGCTCTTTTCACACTTTTTTCTATTGTAGCAGCTAATGCCCAGCAGCTTGAAGACATACTTGACAGTCATTATAAAGCAGTAAATCAAGAGATGTGGGGCCAATTTCATAGTACTACAGTAGAAGGAGTCCAATTCATTGGTCAGGAGAAAATCACTTTTCGACTATATGCTAAGAAAGAAAATAGGGCATTGAAGGGAAGCTACAATGGAGAACCTTATGCGGAGGTGATCTCAAAAACGGGTAATTGGCAGCAGTTGCCATGGACAGGTGACAAGAAGGTCCGCAATCTGGACTTGGAAAATGAGCTTATCCTTAGCAAACTATTTGCATTTGGATCCTTCATAATAGAAGACCACAAGTTGGAGCTAAGAGGAGAGGTTCGTGATGGTGGCCTTGATCTGTTCCAAATAGTAGAAAAACGAGGAATTTCGGAGCAAGTGGAATACTACATTGACGCTGAAGACTACTTTTTGAGAAAGATGATAGTAAGGAAAGTGGTCGATGATGAGACCATACCCTTGACCGTACTGTTTGATCAATATCGAAATTATGGTCCATTCCCAGTTGCCACTTCAATAGTCATGCAATCACAAGAAGGGAGGCGAGAATTTGTTTTCGACGAATTCTTTTTGGGAGACGGGATCCGCGATCAGGTTTTTGCCAGGCCGGACTGATCTCATAAGGTAATCGCCCTTACAATTTGCAATAATTCAAAACTCTCTTGAGGTTTCGTTTGTATGTTTAGGTAGTTAGAAATTTGACTTAAAACGAACTACATATATGAAAGCTATTTGGAATGGTGAGGTAATCGCTGAAAGTGATGATACCATTGTGGTTGAAAACAACCACTACTTCCCTGAAGAGACGATTAAGAAAGAGTTCTTCAACGAAAGTGAAACACACACCATTTGCCCCTGGAAAGGAGAAGCGAGCTACTATACACTCTCAGTAGGCGGGCAGGAAAACAAGGACGCGGCCTGGTATTACCCAGAGCCGAGCGAACTTGCTAAAAAAATTAAGAATTATGTCGCCTTTTGGAAGGGAGTGGAGGTAGTGCAATAAG
>CAZZHO010000295.1:0-3385 GCA_964653795.1 uncultured Roseivirgaceae bacterium
TCAAACTCCCCAATCTGAATTCTTTCCATTTCATTTACAATTATGAAAGAAAACGAAGCTAGACGATTTAGGTTTCATTTACAATTATGAAAGAAACTAACTAGCAAAGGGATCTACCCATTTCTTATCAGCCAGGTATTGGATTTCTCCGGCCTCCACATGAAGTGGGCTTGTAATGTTATTGTGGTACAATTGCCCTGTTCCCAGGCCTTGATGGAGAGAATTGGAATAGGTAGATGTCAATTGACAAATGGCGTTCAGCCCTATGTTAGACTCCAGAGCCGAAGTAATCCACCAACCTATTTCTCTTTCCTCTGCTAAGCGTATCCATTGACGCGTTTGCTCAAACCCTCCTAAAAGAGAAGGCTTCAGTACGATATAAGGTGGATTCAAGAAATCAAGCAGTCTCTCTTTGGCCTCATACTTAAAGTGACCAATTAACTCTTCATCCAGCGCCACTTTTACGGCTCCCTTAGAACAAAGAAGCTGCATGGCTTCCATTTGCGATGGCAATATCGGCTGCTCTATAGAGTGTAAATCCAATTCAGCTAAGTCCTTCAACTTCTTAAGGGACTCTCTTACATCAAAAGCACCATTGGCATCAACCCTGATAATTAATTCTGACGATTTCTCACGCAGGTAACGAAGGAGGGCAAGTTCCTCTTTAAATTCTATGGCCCCTATCTTCATTTTGATACAATCAAAACCAGCTTCGACTTTCTCATCTATTCGGCTTTTCATCTCTTCACCATTCCCCATCCATATCAACCCATTGATCTTCATCGTCTGCTGAGATCTGTAAAAGTGATTGTCAAAAAACATCCGGTTCCCTCCATTCGCTAGGTCCAATAAGGCCGTTTCCAATGCAAAGAGAACACTAGGGAAACCTTTGGGACACAATTCCTTTGCCAAGGCCAACGCTCCTTCTTCATCTTTAGGAATGATAAACTTTGAAAGTCGCTTCTTTGCTTCTTCCAAAGCAGGCTCGATGGATACTATATCATCAAAACTCAAGCCTTTCAGCGGTGCCACTTCGCCTAATCCGTAAGTCGCATCATAATTCGTCCCAATTTTTATGAACCAAACCTTCCGTTGATGCATTACCCCTCTTGATGTGCCTGCAGCAAAATTGAAATCGAGGGTGTAGGGTTTATATTCGAGGCTTAGCATTTGAATTGTATGAATACTGATTTGGATTTGGAAGATTACAAATATGAACTTCCTCCTGAAAGGATTGCAAAATACCCTCTAAAGGAACGTTCAAAGTCCAAAATGCTACATTTTTCTAAGAGCACGACTAAACATAGAACGTTTGAGGAAATAGTCGATGTTCTTCCCAAAGACACTCACATTGTTTTCAATGACACCAAAGTGATCCCTGCCAGAATTCACTTTTACAAATCAACTGGTGCCAAAATAGAAGTGTTCTTACTTGAGCCAAAAAATTCTACGGTCGAAGAGGCCATGGTCATGACACAGGCATCCACCTGGAGTTGTATGATAGGCAATGCAAAGAGGTGGAAAATTGGTACCACTGAGACCATCGAACTAGATAACACCATTGTCGCCATTTCAAGAGTCGCAGATACGGATGTACACTTTGCATGGCAGTCAAATGAGCTCTTCAGCGATATCATCGAGCAAATGGGCAAGGTACCTCTTCCTCCTTATTTGAATCGAGAAGTGGAAGAACAGGACCAGGATCGCTATCAAACGGTCTACTCTAAAAGCGAGGGAGCGGTTGCTGCTCCTACAGCCGGGCTCCACTTCAATGATAGGATCTTGAACAGGCTAAATGAAGATGGAATTCTTGAGAACTACGTCACCCTTCATGTTTCTGCTGGAACCTTCCAACCCATCAAAGAGCTGAATATTGAAAACCACGATATGCATCGTGAAGAAATCATCATCAGTAAGAAAGTCGTAGAAGACCTGATCAATAGCCCGCTGGTTCTAGCCGTAGGCACTACCAGTATGCGGACACTAGAGTCACTGTATTGGTACGGTGTTATGCTCGAGGATCAACCTGATGCTGCGTTTCACATTGATAAGCTTTTTCCTTACCAAAAGCGACCTGCAATGAGTACACAGAAAGCATTGACTAACATTCTGGAATACATGGGTGCCAAAGGCCTGAATCACCTGACAGGAAATACTGAGATTTTTATTTTCCCCGGATATGAATTCAAAGTGGTCAAAAAGCTCCTCACCAATTTTCACATGCCGGGATCGACACTTATTTTATTGGTTGCTGCCTTTATTGGAGAGGCCTGGAAGGATATATATGAACAAGCTTTAGATTCAGATTACAGGTTTCTCAGCTTTGGAGATTGTTGCCTTCTCGAATCGACCAAATAAAAAAGGCATCCCTTGGGGAATGCCTTTCTTGTAATTTATATTATTCCTATCTGGTCTGACCGAATCGGTAAGCTAACCCTACCCCGAAAACACTCTTAAACTGCGTCTTGGGACCTGAGCCTACTAAATCTCCGGCATCGTTGAATTCATCAATTTTGATATCATCGTCATAGATGAGTTGCGTTTGCCAGTTCACAGTCAAAAAGTCGTTTACTTTCATCACTAGCAGGTTCTGCCAGTTCACATCCACATTTCCAAACTCTTCGATGTAGTTAGCAAAAAGCTCTAATCTCGACTCGAATGTCACATTGGTCACAACTTCTTTATTGAAGTTCAATTTCAAAAACGATCCTAGTTCAGCTCTAGACTGCTTGCCAGTTCCTACTATAATGTTGCCGCTGGCATCTAATTCAGCTGCTTCCACACCAAAAGCTCCCACGTCTGCAAGATCTTGGTCGGTGACAAAGGTGAACTTGCCCCCTATCGGTGAGTACGTAGCACTGAAAAATTCCGAAGGCTTCCACTCCAAACCAGTGGCGATTAGTAAATAGCCAGGAGCCATGAAGTTTGAAATACGATTTCCTTCAGCATCCACACCTTCTTGGAACTGAGTTCTAAAATCAAGTAATGAACTCCAAAAAAGGTTTTTTTCGGTCAGTTTAAATCCAAACTGGGAGATGGCATTGATACGGTCATCCGTCTTCTCAAAATCTCCATCTTCCCCTTGACGAATCAAACCATAGCCCATTTCTAATGAGTTGGACCAGGTGATTTTGTCCTTGGTATAGTCTGCGTAAACTGAAAATAATCCTGCCAGGGATACGGAGTTGTCTCCACCAGCAGCCCAGTTATTCAGCGAAACTTGTGTGAAAGTCAAGGAAGCTAAGCCTCCCTTCTTCCAATAAGTAGTGTCAGATTCTTGTGCTAAGGCGCTGCCCCAGAACAACATACATAATAAAAGCGGTAAAAATCTTCTCATGGGTGATCTCTTTTGTGCGAAATAAGACAAAGAAGATTACTTATGAGA
>CAZZHO010000296.1:0-3345 GCA_964653795.1 uncultured Roseivirgaceae bacterium
GCCTTTTCTCAACCTTCGGCTAATCGCCTATTTCCTAAACTCCGGTTTTCAATAAATCCCATCCAGGAATACCTGAATGAACCGAAAAAATTCAGTGCCCATTTAAGCTTTCTAATCAGTCCCTTTCCCTCAAAGACAAATCTATTTAGGCCAAAGCTCAATAGAAGGTCTTTTTACATGCATGCACTGATTGCTCAACCGGTAGTACACGTTGAGCAACATGAAATGCAGCTCGAATGGAACAAATACATTAGTCCATATGGTCAATCAGGAATAGATCTTTTTACGCATTTACAGCAATTCACGGCGAGAGCACTAACAGCGGAGGAAACAAATTCTTTACCTGCCACCAACCTAAGATTGAATGAAGCTGATAAGGTACTATTACATACAGTCCATGTTTATTCAGATTGGGTAGTCACTTTCGACAAGAATATGGGACCAGAAGTCTACGACCTACCGGGTGAAAATGGGAGCATACCATTTTTGCTAGACTACGTTCCTGGAGAGGAAGTGTCGGGTATATCCAGCTACCTTACAACTCGCCCTACCTCTGAGATAGTGAACCTTTTGAGGCCTCATTTTGAGAACTTTGGTATCCCGGTGGATCAACAGGAAGAAAGTGGTACACTGACTATGTTACTTGAAGATTTGCGTACTGTAAGTAGCTCCATCATAATGCAGTTGAATTCGGGGAAAAATAAAGCTTTCGAAGTGATTGGGGCAGCACTCACGAAACGTGTACTTGATAAAAAGGGCATTTTGGAAAATGCTTTTATTATTCCGATAGACTTGCATCAGAACCTGTTTGTAGACAATGATCTGGATAGTAGAAGCAGGGCAGATAACCTCGTGATTAAAATCCTACCTGATGAAAGGATAATTGAAATCACAGTAGCAGAAATAAAATGCAGAAAGAATCTCAATGATTCTGAAAAAATCGACTTACGAGCCAAGATAAAGGACCAGGTAACCAACACAATAGAATCTATCAGGAGGCATTTTGATCCTGCATACCAGTTGACGAACGACCGGTTAGATAGAACACTAAAGAATAAGGAGCTCAAATCACTTTTGGAGTTTTATGTCAATCGCTCTTATAGATACAATTTGTTAGATGACAATGTATACCTGCACTACATGAATTTCCTGCAACAGTTGGATTCAGGATTTACAATGGTTTTCAAGGAGTTGGGGTTGGTATATAATTTTGGAACGCAGGTCCGTCACACCAAAGAGTCATATGATGGTATTACCATCTTTTGGCTTGGTGCAAAGCTAATCGATGAGATTCTGGACCCAGAATCAGATCTGAATACACGAAGGCTAGAGTTGGAGGACGATGATAAGGAATTGATTGCGTTTTTTGGAAAACAGCCACCTCTTTCACCTTTCCTTTCTCAGTTTAAACCGACTAAGACTTCTGAAAAGCCAGCAAGTTTGCCTGAAGATCGGGGTGAGCCTCCCGTAAAAATTACAAACATTACGGATGCTCAATCAGAGGATGCTGATTCAACCGATACTAACTCAGAGACCGATCTCGAAAGTGATTCGAAGAGTAAGCCTGTTGAACCTCTATATGATATAGTTGTGGGAGAGAGTGGAGAAAGTTCTCAATATGGCGTTTTTGGTAAAACATTAC
Organism: uncultured Roseivirgaceae bacterium; assembly: GCA_964653795.1. GTDB lineage: Bacteria > Bacteroidota > Bacteroidia > Cytophagales > Cyclobacteriaceae > JAWPMT01. Next base: position 1,643 of record CAZZHO010000296.1, read on the forward strand.
ATGGAAAGAGAGTTGCCCTGGATGCTAATAAGGTGAACACGATTAGTTTGTTTGGGGTGCAGGGAGGGGGAAAGAGTTACACCATCGGCACAGTCACCGAAATGATGTTAAAATCTTTCAATCACATCAATCGACTACCATCTCCATTAGCTGGAGTTATATTTCATTACAGTGAAACAATGGACTATGCTCCTGAAGCAACTTCAATGATCTATCCAAATGATGAAGAAATGGAGCTGGAGATGTTAAAAACTAATTATGGAGCTGCACCTGATAGTCTGGAAGATATAATCCTGTTAACTCCAAGCGATAAGGTAGATGAACGCAGACAGCAATATCCATCAATAGAAGTTTTGCCTATATCATTCAACTCTGGAGAATTGAATGTTCAAGATTGGATGTTTTTGCTTGGGGCTGTCGGAAATGATGCTACCTATATTAGGCAGCTTAAATCTATTATGCGGGCTCAGCGAAATAACCTTTCACTTTCAGGTATTCGCACAAGCGTAGAAAACGCAGAAAACCTTACAAATAACCAGCGGAATCTGGCACTGCAGAGGCTGGAATTTGCTCAACAATACATAAACGATAATTCAAGGCTCAAGGAAAAACTGAAACCGGGCCGCCTTATTATAGTTGACTTACGAGATGAGTTTATCGAGAAAGATGAGGCATTAGGATTGTTTGTAATCATGCTCAATATATTCTCTGGAGTAAAAGCAGTTGAAGGAAAGAAATTCAATAAGTTTATTGTTTTTGATGAGGCTCACAAGTACATGAACAATCGAGACCTCACGGAAACACTAGTAACTGCCATCCGTGAAATGCGTCATAAAGGTGTATCTATTATGATCGCAAGCCAGGATCCACCTAGTCTGCCTAATGAGATAATAGAGTTAAGCTCTGTGGTGCTTCTGCATAAATTCAATAGTCCTCAGTGGCTCAGGCATGTTCAGAAATCAATTACGCCTCTGAGTGCATTAAAGCCAGAAGATTTATCGGTTCTTGCTCCCGGTGAGGCATTTCTTTGGGCGACAAAATCGAATGACAAATCTGTTGTAAGTAGACCAGTGAAGATCAAAACCAGACCAAGAGTAACCAAGCATGGCGGAGCTACAATTGAAGCGATATAGGATCAATTATGAAACAGATACATCAAAGGGGAAGCGCCCTGTTAACGAGGATCGTATTCTTGTTAAAAAGATCCATTCAGAAACAGCCATCTTCGCTGTGGCCGATGGAATGGGCGGCTATCCAATGGGCGGTAAGGCAGCCGAACTTGCCATTGAAACTCTTGGTAATCAACTCTCATCTTCGCGTCAAGAGATTAATAGGAACTTTATTGCTCACTGCCTGAACGTCGCAAATAAGAGCATTAATAACCAACTAGATGAGTCAGGTACTACGATTGGAGGTATCATTTTAGCTAAACAATCAATTCACCTATTTTGGTTGGGAGATGTGAGAATCAAAGTGATTCAGCCTTCTGGTGAAATTATCACATCCAAGGATCATAATGTTCTAGGCAGTACCAGCAACGGGATGGAAGTGATTAGCCCCGATGAAATAAAGAGATACTCAAACAGAGTTACTAAATGCTTAGGATTGCATTCACAGAAGGTTTGCCCTGACTATTATCAACTTCCAATTATAAATGGAGTCAAGATTCTAATTAGCTCGGATGGAGTTCATGGTATAGCAAG
>CAZZHO010000297.1:0-3285 GCA_964653795.1 uncultured Roseivirgaceae bacterium
AAAGTGAATGATGAATGGGGAGCCTATGTGCGGACGACAGATCTTCTACCTAATTTCACTTACAGAAAAATTGAGGAAGGGCGGTATAGGCATGATGAAAAAGTGCACTTCGATCGTGATCAACATTCGATAAAGGTAGAGACCTTTAAGGCACATAGAGATAGCGTGCCCCGAGCTCCGAAGTTCTATGAAATGGAGGATGATCAGGTATTTGATATGATTAGCGGACTGCTCAAGGTCCGAACCTTAGATCTGAGTGGATACCAAGCAGGCGATACCATCCTTGTTAAAGGATTTTTCGAAGATACTTTCTATGATTTCCACATAGCCTATGTGGGCAGAGATAGGGTAAAGACCATGTTAGGGAAATTTGAGACACATAAGCTTTTGCCGATTATGCCTGATAATAGCACTTTCGACGGGAAAAATTCTTTGATGATATGGTTGTCGGCCGATGAAAATCAAATTCCTGTTAAGGTTACGGCTAACATGTTTATAGGGAAAGCTTCCTGTGAGGTTGTTTCTTACAAAAAATTAGGTAGTTAGTCGTACTACAGATTACCTAGGCTCTTACTTTTGCAAATTCTTTTTTCAGACTATGAAGAACCTATTAGCTGTAATTGGTATTGTGTTTTGTTTGTCTTGTGGTAATGATGCGACAAGGAGGGGCGATCAGTTTTTTGAACAAGGTAAATTCAAGGAGGCAGTAGGAGCCTACAACGACTTCCTATCCAACAATAAGGCGAATGTAAAGACGCTTTATAATAGGGGAAGGGCTTACGAGGAGTTAGGAAAGTACAATTCAGCGATTTCAGATTTTGAGGAAGTACTGAAAATGGATGAATTCAATACCAACGCTATGTTGGGTATCGCAAACGTGAATTACAGTCAGGGGAATTTTTCATTAGCTCTTATTCAAGCTGGGAAGGCGCTGAAGTTAAATGAGAACCTCCCAAGGGGGCATTTTCTTGAAGCGCGAGCCAGGCACCAGTTGGGCTATTTCGAAAGGGCATTGGAGTCCTATAGTTTGGCAATCAAATTGGATAAGAACTTTGGAGACGCCTACCTATATAGAGGTGCGCTTAAAGTTCAATTGAATAAGGGGTCAAAGGCTTGCGATGATTTTAGAAAGGCCAACAACCTGGGAATCAAAGATGCTGCCGGAGCGTTATCCAAATACTGCAAATAATTAGCTGATGAGAGAATTGAGGTCCAGTTTCGAATCAATCGAAACACCTTTTTACTATTATGATTTAGACCTCCTAAGGAATACATTGGGAGGGATTAAAAGCGAAGTGGAAGGTTTTCCTTATCATATTCACTTTGCCCTAAAATCCAACTGCAATCCTCGAATTCTAGAGATTATAAAGGACCATGGTTTCGGAGCTGATTGTGTTTCTGGCAATGAAGTTAGGTTGGCATTGGATACCGGTTTCAAAAAGGAAGAGGTAGTTTTTGCAGGTGTTGGTAAAACAGATAAAGAACTAAAATACGGGCTAGAGCAAGAAATCTTCTCCTTCAATGTTGAGTCTATTCAAGAGCTTGAGGTTTTAGAAGAGCTGGCTGGTACGATGGGCAAGAAAGCAAAGTTCGCTTTACGCCTAAACCCAAATGTGGATGCTGGCACTCATCAATACATTACTACCGGAAAAAGAGACAACAAGTTTGGTGTCACATTTGAGGAGTTGAAGGGTTCTTTGGAACTTATTAAAAGCCTCAAGAATCTTGAATTCATAGGGACACATTTTCACATTGGTTCTCAGATTACTGAGTTAGAGCGGTTTTCACAGCTGGTGGAGAGAGTCAACTGGGTACAGGACTATTTGAGCGAAGAAGGGTTTCATCTGCCAAATATCAATGTTGGAGGAGGCCTGGGCATTGACTATGACAATCCTATTGACAATCCCATTCCTGATTTTAAGAAGTATTTAGGTTTCTTTAAAAATGAGCTCAAGCTTCAAGATGGACAGCAATTACATTTTGAACTAGGTAGATCTATCGTTGGGCAGTGTGGCTCACTTATTACCAGGGTGCTTTACAATAAACCTGGAGATGGAAAGTCGTTTCTTATTGTTGATGCGGGTATGACTGAATTGATCAGGCCTGCTCTCTATCAAGCTACTCATCAAATAGAAAACTTATCAAGTGATTCGGGAGTCAATGAGATATTTGATGTCGTGGGACCTATATGTGAAAGCTCAGATGCATTTGCCAGAGGGATCTCTTTGCCAGACAGTAAAAGAGGGGATATACTGGCTATTAGATCTGCGGGAGCATACGCTGAGGTAATGCGAAGTGTCTACAATCTCCGTGACGCAGCGCCCTCAGTTTTCAGCGACGATCTGAAGGAACACTAAGAGGTAAAGAATTGAATTGATCAAAAGGCAGTGTAAAACTCCTTTTCTTTGAGCCTTCCTTTCTTATTGGGCGCAAATTGCCAGTTGGTAGGAACCGAGAGGTTATGACCTTTCTGTGGTAAGTATACTTCAAAGTGAAGATGAGGGCCAGAGGAAAAGCCTGTGTCACCACTCAAGCCAATCACCTGACCTTTTTTTACTTTATCACCTACTGAGACGAGGCTACCCTTTTTCTTGAGATGGACATAATCTGCTAGAGTACCATCAGAGTGGTAAATGGTGATTTTGTTAGCCATTTCCATGCAACTCATATTTGGGCATCCTCGGTTAGAATCTTCCTTCACTTCTATAACAATACCGGCCCTGGCTGCCACTACTTTCGTCCCTTCAGGCATAGTAAAGTCGATAGCATTTTTACCAGTATGGCTGAACGAACCATTATAGCCCTGGCTCATCAAATATTTTTCTCCAGCTTGGAATGGAAGGGTGTAGGCGACTGAATTGTCATGTTCCGAACGGTAATCCCCTCTGTATATGGTAAACTGAGATCCATAACTCCACCCTTTGTTCTTTTTGACTGGAGTGAGGTCAGCAATTTCCACCGTTCCAGAATTAGCAGGTATTACCGTTTTGAGAGGAAATTTCGTATCACTTTTAAGGTTGGATTGCTGGATGGATATTTCAATGGTGTAGGGTAGTATATCATCATTTTCACCGTAGATGACTATTCCAGCTTCACTCTTCTTATCAAAAACTCTAACAAGCTCATCTTTCTTTTTCTTTTGGGCGCATAAGCTAACCGTGAGATGAAGAAGGCAAAGGAGTAGAATTGCTTGACGTTGCATGAAGTTCTGTAGTTGCGGGCCGAAATATAGAGGAGATAATGAAAGATTGCTGGATTTTTCAATTAATGAATTGAGATATTACG
>CAZZHO010000298.1:0-3275 GCA_964653795.1 uncultured Roseivirgaceae bacterium
TTATGCATGCCATGCTTTAAATGAATGCTCTTACGGCACTGATTTTACCTGTCACCGCTGCAGCTGCGGCCATAATGGGACTTACTAAGAAAGTCCGCGCACCTGGCCCTTGTCTCCCTTCAAAATTTCTGTTGGAGGTAGAAACACAGTACTTGCCCGTAGGCACTTTGTCCTCGTTCATACCGAGACAGGCGCTACAACCTGGCTGTCTTAACTCAAAGCCAGCAGCCTCAAAAATCTCATGTAGCCCCTCTGATTTGGCTTGTTCCTCTACCTGCTTAGAACCAGGCACAATCCAAACATTCACATCGTCCGCCTTCTTTTTGTCCTTCACAAATTCAGCCACATCTCTGAGATCCTCAATGCGAGAATTCGTGCAACTGCCAATAAATACATAGTCAATATCTTTTCCTTTGAGAGGCTTGCCCTCTTCCAGTCCCATGTAATTCAATGCTTTGGCCAAATCAGGTACGGCATTACCTTCTGGCAGATTTTCTGAGATCTTAATACCCATTCCAGGGTTTGTGCCATAAGTAATCATAGGTTCTATATCAGCTGCATCAAATCGTTCTACCCGATCGTATTTCGCCCCTTCATCAGATACAAGGCTTAGCCAATAGGCCTTAGCTTTTTCCCAATCCTCTCCTTTTGGAGCGAATTCACGCCCTTCTACGTAATCAATGGTGATCTCATCAGGAGCTATCATTCCACCTCTGGCTCCCATCTCGATGCTCATGTTGCAAATGGTCATACGGGCTTCCATGGAGAGTGAGCGAATCGCAGAACCACCAAATTCTACAAAGTATCCTGTACCTCCCGCAGCTGTCAATTTAGAAATGATGTAAAGGACAATATCCTTAGCAGTGACACCCTTTCCTAACTCTCCATCCACCTCGATCAACATGGTTTTGGGTCTGTTTTGCAGGATACACTGAGTCGCCAATACTTGTTCCACTTGTGAAGTGCCAATACCAAAGGCAATACCTCCGAAAGCTCCATGGGTGGAAGTGTGACTATCACCGCATACTATAGTCATCCCCGGTTGTGTCAAACCTAGCTGAGGTCCAATTACGTGGACGATTCCCTGCTTCTGGTGTCCAAGACCATATAATTCTACTCCAAATTCTTCACAGTTTTCTGTAAGCTTCTGCACCTGGAACCTGGAAAGTTCTTCACGAATCGGTAAGTGCTGATCAACAGTAGGAACATTGTGGTCTGCCGTAGCAGATGTCTGATCGGTCCTAAAAACAGGTAACTTTCTATTCCTCAAACCATCGAATGCCTGGGGAGATGTTACTTCATGGATAAAATGTCGATCTATATAGAGTAAATCTGGATACCCCTCTTTCCGATCAACCACATGCGCATCCCAGACTTTATCAAACAGCGTTTTGTTTGCCATAAATTATTAAGTGGAAAAACTATTTCTCCAAATGTATGAGGGCACCTTATTGCTGGAAGAACCATTTAAAATCTTAATTACGATTTCTACCGAGAAAAATCAACCAAATCGTACATTAATTCTGCGGTAAAAAACCAGCTAATCGATCTAAAAAGATCCATTAAACTCTTAATTGAAGGAAATCCTGCTAATTTTAAACTCTCATCTATTCTAGTTTATCTACTATGTCTAAAGTAAGATCGGATAACTTATTTCAGCTAATAAAGTCTATGCGGAAAAGTGAGAAGCGCTATTTCAAAGCACGCTTCACGGGTAGCTCCTCTGATTTAAAGTTCATTCAGCTATTTGATGCTATAGATAAACTGGATGATTTTTCGCAAGAGAAAGATCTGATCTCTAAAGAATGGGTGAACCCAAAGCAGTTTAGTAATCTAAAGGCCCATTTATACAGAAGACTTTTGCAAAGTCTAAAAGACTTCTCTGCGGCCTCAAACGAAGAGATACTGGTGCGCGAAAGCATAGATCACATTCAGCTTCTATTCGACCGCAGCCTTTATCAGCAGAGTATACAGTTGCTGGAGAAAGTAAAGAAATCCATACAGGAGGGCGAAAACCTGGAGCTTCATCTTGAAGTGCTAAAATGGGAAAAGAACTTATTGCCTTTCACCATTGGCAAAAACAACAAGGAACGAGTCCAGCAAATCGTGAAAGAGTCCAACCTGGTGAATGAACGTATTTCCAGAACCAATCTATTGACCAACTTAAATGTTGAACTTACCTCGATCTACTTGAAAACAGGGTACATCAGAAACAAGGAGGACTTTGATTATATCAAGGCGATTTTTGAGCAGCGTTTGCCTGCTTGGAGAGAGGACTATCTCTCTTTCAGAGAAAAGCTCTTATGGTACGAGGTGCATCTTGGATACTATAACTATATACAAGACCTGGAGAAGACCCTCTTTTACGCAAGCAAATGGGTGCAATTATTTAAATCTCCACCCAACTCCTCCTTCCAAATGGAGATGTACATCAAGGGATTGAACCATCTGCTAAATGCTCAGTCACGGCTAGGGTTGGAACATGATTTCAATGAAACTCACAAAAAGCTGAGAGCGCTAGCTGCACACCGACTCATCAATCTAAATGAAAACCTTCAAATACGGCTTTTCAAATACAGCTACGCCCACCAGTTCAACAAGTACTTCATGATGGGTGATTTCACCATTGGAGGTGCACTGCTGGCGCGAATTGAATCCAAGTTGGAGCAGTTTATCGGGATGATCGACAAACACTCGGAGCTTATTCTTTTCTACAAAATAGCATGTCTACATTTTGGAAATGAAGATCATCGAAATGCCCTCAAATGGCTGAACAGGATCATTAATTCAGAGGATATTGATTTAAGAGAGGATGTACACGCTTTCGCCCGCATCATAAACCTGATCGCTCATTACGAACTGGGAAACAGAGACGTTCTCGAGTATGCAGTAAGGTCCACTTATCGATTCTTAAGGAAGAAGGACGATCTGCAATCCTTTCAAAAGCACATACTGGAGTTCATCCGCAACCTTTCCTGGCAACTTACTGACAAAGAAATCACTGATCGGTTTGTGGATCTGAGAGAAAAATTAATACCCCTAGCCAATAGCAGGTTCGACAACCGTGCCTTTGCCTATTTTGATATCATCTCATGGCTGGATAGCAAAATCATAGGAGTCCCTGTGGAAGAAGTGATAAAGCGGAAGAAGCTGGAAGAGAGTTCAAAAAATCGGATAAAAGAAGGGCTCATGGAAGTAGCCTGATACCATTGTTCATAGGTCAGTCAAATCAGCATTTCAACTAAAACATTCCAACCTTATTACGGAATTATTAA
>CAZZHO010000299.1:0-3232 GCA_964653795.1 uncultured Roseivirgaceae bacterium
CTTTTCTTCTACCGTATTTCTTACGCTCAACCATTCTGGGGTCTCTGGTTAAGAAACCTTCTTGCTTAAGCGCGGGTCTGTGTTCGTCGTTAGTTTCAACTAAAGCCCGGCTGATTCCCAATCTGATTGCTTCAGCCTGACCTTTAAGACCACCACCGTCTACATTCACTTTGATGCTGTAGTTACCATCTTCTTCCACCTTTACCAAAGGCTGCTTCACGATGATCTGCAGTACTTCCGAAGGGAAGTATGTGCCAAGATCTCTACCGTTGATGGTGATGTCTCCTTTTCCTTTGCTGAAGTAAACTCTAGCTACTGAAGTCTTTCTTCGGCCTATTGTATTAATAACGTCCATCCAGTTACAGATTTACTTCTTTTGGAGTTTGCGCCTCGTGTGGGTGCTCAGCTCCTTCGTATACATATAAGTTCTTAAATAATTGTCTTCCTAATCTGTTTTTTGGAAGCATTCCTCTCACGGCTCTTTCTACCAAAATGGTAGAAGACTTTCCTTCTTTTACTTCCAAAGGAGTCTGTGTTCTTTGTCCACCAGGGTATCCTGTGTGTCTGACATATACCTTGTCAGTCCACTTCTTACCGGTTAACCTGATTTTATCGGCATTGATCACAATCACGTTATCTCCACAGTCTACGTGCGGTGTGTAATCGGCTTTGTGCTTGCCTCTGATCATCTTGGCGATTTCGCTGGCCAAACGCCCCAGCACCTTACCGCTTCCATCCACGACTACCCAACCTTTTTGAGCAGTTGCCTTATTGACTGAAATCGTCTTATAACTTAAAGTATCCAATTTTACTTTTTTTCTGTGATTAGACCCCCCTTAAAAAAGGGACACAAAAATAGAATTTTAATATTTTAAAAACAAAGTGTTCTGAGGATTAAAGATTTAGACTTTTTATCCTCAGCGGTATTAGGAGAGAAAGCGGGTACCTCCGCCTCTAATATTCGTCCTGCTGTCCGCACTACCTACCATCAGGCCTGCCTGTCGGTAGGCAAGTCTATTTTGCAAAGATATCACTTCGGGCTTGTAGGTGAAAAGAATTATGACGTGACAATGAGACCTTGATATCAAGATTACATTGAGGAAGAAGCATTCTTTATTGTACCTCTCACTTTGAAAAAGGGATGTAAGAGATCTGCCAGAAAAAGTAGTACGGAAAATGGAAGAGACACAGGGGTTATTGCGTTAACGCGTCTTAAAGAAAACTAAAGATAAAACTGCAGGCCTACTCTTAAGTCTCTTGAATTAAAAGATAGACCCAGATCCTGATTATTATTTTTTGGCGGCTCATCTAGACTAGTATCCGCCAGTCTAAATCTTTCGACATTATAACCCAAAAGCCCTAATGATCCTTCCAGTCCAAAATTTTCTGTTACCATAAATAGAATTCCCGGTCTAACATTTAAACCTAACTCCAGAACATTCTCTTCAATAAGGTCAGACTGAAGTACAAAATCCCCATTAAGAAATTCTCTCGTGTTAAGGTCGTTTTTCACTTTACCGAACCCCACTTTTATATCTGTTTGTAGGTATAAAAAGAATTGTTCGTTAATCCTTTTATGAATTCTGGCAAAAGGACCAAGTCTTAAAATATTAGTGTTAATGATGTTATCATTTTGAATATCTCCAAAAGCCGAATTAAGTAGCTCTTCAGATCTATGAGAATATTCCAAAAAACCGCCTACAGATAACAAATCATTTGTGAAGAAGCCAAAGCGAGGAGCAAATGCAAATTCTATGATCTTTAATTCGTCTTGAACTAAAGGAGTATTAACAGAATAGTCACTTTCTCCTTTACTAACTAGGAACTGAAAATCTCCAACTAGCTGCAATTTTCCTTCCAGATTTTGAGCATTACCTAGTACTTGGATAAGTAGAATTAAACTGATAATCGTAGAAGACCTCATTATAAGTTGTTTTATAAGCTAATTAATTGTTAAGTTGAATTTAGTTTAAAAAATTTATTGTCACGGAGTAACAATATTTCATGTGTTTCAAACCTAGGTGAGAGTGTAATAAGAGACAGTAACATTAAGGGAACTGTAGGATGAAGCGTTGATAAGGCTCCGGGATAGAGGCGATAGCCGGAAAGGCCTGTAGCGAGGCTAGCGGGTCCGAGCTAAAGCGGAAAGCCCGAAAAGAGCCCCTAACTATTCTTCGCTAATTGCTTGAGCGTTACCTCCAGATCCTTAGGGTAAGGTGCCTGCACTTTGATGTTCTCTCCTTTGGCATTATCGAATGACAATCCCTGCGAGTGTAGTGCCATGCGCTCCATCATCGGTCGCTCCTCTTCAAACTTCCCGAGCTTATAGTTGCGCTTTACAGAGGACAGGAAAATGGGCTCACCTCCATACATATCGTCTCCACAAATAGGCAACTGAATATAGGACAGGTGTACCCTGATCTGATGCATGCGGCCCGTCAATGGCATACACGCCAGCAGCGTGTGATTACTATATATATGTATGTTTTTAATGAAGGTGGTTGACTCCTTACCTTGGATGTCCACACGGGAACGGTTGCTGGTGGTATAGATAGGCGCGTGAACCTCCTCATCCAGCTCGTGTCTTCCATGTACCAATGCGTGATACAGCTTGTTCACCTCTCGCTTTGCCAGGAGTCCAGAGAAGTACTTGTAGGCCTCATTGTTTTTAGAAAGAACGAGAAGACCAGAGGTATTTTTATCAAGTCGATGGCAGGCCTGAGCATCTTCATGATAACTCTTAGCCATCTCCAGCACATTCATAGGCTCTGACCGATCCTCCAATGTAGAAAGAAACGGAGGCTTATTGATAATCATATAATCCTCATCCTCATGCAAAATGAGATCCGAAAACTTCAGGCTGCGGAGGTATTTACTCGTCTTCATCCTCCGAAAGTAAGATCTCTTTCGGAGCTATCCCAAGCTTTAGTCGGAATGAAAAAGTTGAACCCACACCCTCTTCACTCTCTACTTCTATCGAAGACTTGTGACCTTCAATAATATGTTTGACGATGGAAAGGCCCAGACCAGTACCTCCCTTTTCTTTTGATCGGCTTTTCTCTACTCTGTAAAACCTCTCGAAGATGCGAGAGATATCTTCCTGAGGAATGCCCAGACCAGTATCTGCTACTTGGATCAACACTTCTTCCTCCTCTTTTTCGAATGAAACCCGAACCTCTCCGCCAGGGGTAGAATATTTGATCCCATTCACAATGAGATTGATCAATACCTG
>CAZZHO010000300.1:0-3224 GCA_964653795.1 uncultured Roseivirgaceae bacterium
CCAATGCGTCATTGAACACGATTGTTGAGAAAGTAAATGCTTCAGGTACTGTTCAACCCGTAATTGAGGTAAAGATTACACCTGAAGTTTCTGGAGAGTTAATTGAACTTTATATAGAGGAGGGTGACTCGGTTGCAGAAGGGAAGGTGTTGGCGAGGATCAACCCTGATAATTTTATAGCTGCTGTTGAGAGGTCCAAAGCCAATCTCAACCAACAAAAGGCGAACCTTGCGGACTCAAAAGCACGATTGGCTCGAGCTAAGGCTACTCTTACCCGATCAGAGCAGGAGTTTAACCGCCAGAAAAAGCTATTTGGAGAAAAAGTAATTTCTGAGGCTGATTTCCAACTTGCCGAAGCTAATTATGAGATAGCCGTCAATGATCTAGAGTCTGCTAAGCAAAACGTGGAAGCATCTGGCTATATAGTAGCAAGTGCTCTGGCAACAGTGAATGAAGCCAATGAAAATCTAAGAAGAACTACCGTAACGGCTCCAATGTCGGGAATAGTATCTAAGCTTTCTGTTGAGAAAGGTGAAACAGTTCTAGGGACATCCCAATTCCAGGGAACAGAGATGCTGAGGATCGCTGACTTATCGAATATGGAGGTGAGAGTGGATGTTAATGAAAATGATATCATCAAGCTCTCTACAGGAGATGAGGTATTGATAGATGTTGATTCCTATTCCTATCAGGAAAGAGAGTTCAAGGGTATCGTTACTCAGATAGCTAATACGGCCAATGACAAAGTCTCTGCTGATGCCGTTACTGAGTTTGAAGTGAGAATTAAGATTCTTAATGACTCTTATGCGGATTTGGTAAATGAGGGAACAAAGTATCCTTTTCGACCAGGTATGACTGCAAGTGTGGAGATCATTACGGAAACCAAAGCGAATATCCTGACAGTGCCATTAGCTGCAGTGACGACAAGGGTTCCAAAGGGTGAGGACGATGATGAAGAGGACGATAAGGAAAAGGATGGTGAAGAGAAAGAAGCCGAGGAGGTAGTCTTTATGATGATCGATGGTGAGGCTAAAATGACCTTAGTTGAAACGGGTATCAGTGATTTTGACAATATCGAGATTTTAGAAGGGGTGAAAGAAGGGGATGTTATTATTTCAGGACCGTTCTTAGAAGTGTCCAAGAGGCTGAAAGACGGAGATACAGTCGAATCAGATGAAAAGGATAAAGAAGACGAGGATGATGATGAATCTGAAGAGGACGAATAAACTCTAGGGTATTTATCAATAAAAAGGCCGCTGATTTCGGTGAAATCAGCGGCCTCTACATTTTAAGTCCTGGAAAACTTACTTTGCAGCTGTTCTCTTGGTTCTTCTTTTTGGCTTCACTGGCTCTTCTACGATCTCATCCTCCACATCAGATAAGATTCGTCCGCAGTGTTCGCATACAATAAGTTTCTTCTTTTCTCTTATTTCGGCTTGCTTCTGAGGAGGAACAATGTTGAAACATCCTCCGCAAGCACCTCTTTTTACAGGAACCACTCCAAGACCATTTCTCATGTTGGTCCTGATTTTGTCGTAAGACTTAAGAATTCTTTCTTCTACTCCTTTCGCAGCAGTAGCCCTTGCTTTCTCGAGCTTCTTTTCGTCGTTCTCAGATTCTTTGGTGATAGTCTCGAGTTCACCTTTCTTGGTTTCAAGGTCTTTGCTTCTCTCTTCAAGTTGCTCTTTAGTAGCAGCTATTTCCTCCTTTTTAACCTCTATTTTCTCGTAAGCTTCCTTAATCCTCTTCTCAAGGATTTGAATTTCTAGTTTTTGAAGTTCAATCTCTTTAGAGATAGCATCGTACTCACGATTGTTTCGTACGTTCATCTGCTGTTCCTCGTACTTCTGGATAAGCTTCTCCGCATCTTTAATCGCCACTCTATTCGCTGCGATTGCATCCTCTACGTCCTTTTGCTCCTGGTTTTGCTTATCAACTCGGGTCTGATACCCTGCGATTTCATCCTCCAGGTCCATAACCTCATCCGGTAGGGCACCCCTTACCTTCTTTATTTCATCAAGTTCTGAATCTATGGATTGTAATTTTACGAGTGCTTCGAGCTTTTTCGCTACCGTATTTTCCATTAAAATTTATAAGTATTTAATAGGATTTGTGACCACCTGTGACAAATGAAGTGCAATATTAGCGAAATTTTCTCTCAAACGGTCAGCAATCAAATCCTTTGTAAAGACTTCACTTTCATAGTGTCCTATGTCCATTATGGTGATTTGATCTTCCGCCTCGAAAAATTCGTGATACTTAAAATCCGATGTAATAAAAACATCTGCTTTGGCTCTTTTTGCTGCCGGTAACAAGAAGCTACCTGAGCCCCCGCAAACTGCCACTGATTTGAGTTCTGATTTTACTGGTTTGGTGCATTTTATTACCTCCAAACTCATAGATGACTTCAGAAGGGCTATGAAAGATTGAAAATCCATCTTTGACGGCAATTCCCCTATAGCTCCTGAGCCAACATCCTGATTTAGGTTGTTCAAAGGTTGTAGATAGTGAGCTACTACTTCATACGGGTGAGCCTCTTCGAGAGCAGAGATAATTTGTCCTGATTTTTGAATAGGGACCAGCACCTCTATTCGGGTTTCTTCTACGCGCTCTACTTTCCCTCTTTCGCCGATGGCCGGATTGGCATTTTCATTTGGCCTAAATGTGCCGGTTCCATCATGACTAAAGCTACTATTATCATAATTTCCAATTCGACCAGCTCCAGCTTTGTGCACTGCGTCAAGTACTTTCTGGGTATAGTCTTTTGGTATAAAGGTGACTAGCTTTTGAAGGCTATCGGCTTTAGGACTAAGAATCGATAGGTTTTCTAGACCTATTTTGTTTCCTATTTGCCAGTTCACACCACCTGAAATGTTGTCGAGATTCGTGTGAATAGCATAGATGGCAATATCGTTTTTAATTGCCTTCAACAAACAATCATTTACCCAGTGACCGGGGACTAATTTTTTTATTCCTCTGAATATTAAAGGATGATGAGCTACGATCAAATTGCATTTTTTTGCAATGGCTTCTTCGATTACTTCCATCGTGACATCCAATGAGATCATTGCACCTGTCAAATCATTATTTTTATCACCAACTAGAAGGCCACTGTTGTCATAAGACTCTTGGTATGCCGGAGGCGCCCAGCTTTCTAAATCCTTTAAAATATCTTTGATTTTCATCTCTTTGATATGTCTTGGTGGCAAGTTATCTTATTTCCA
>CAZZHO010000301.1:0-3166 GCA_964653795.1 uncultured Roseivirgaceae bacterium
GGATCAATCATTGAAACTCGTCGATGGGCACATATGAATTTATGTGCCTTTTTTTATTCCTGAAAACCTAGGTTCGGAACTTTCGTATTTATTTTTCATACATTTAGTGAATAAATAAAATTTACTATGAAAGGGACGAATATTGGGGAGTTTGAGGAACTGGTCATGCTGACCATTGCTACCCTCACCGAAAACGCTTACAGCGTCAACATCTGCGACGAAATAGAACGTGTATCATCACGAAAGGTGAAACTAGGAGTAGTTCATGCAGCCCTCAATCGTCTTGAGGAAAAAGGCCTCATTTCATCACAGCTAGGCGAAGCGACCAAAGCGCGTGGTGGACGAAGAAAGCGCTTTTTCGAAATCAGTCAAGCAGGGAAAATATCTCTATTAAAAGCCAAAGAGCAACGAGACAGACTTTGGTCCGCAATACCCAAAGTGATTTTCGACGGACTTGATATCAAATAGATGCTGCCACCTAAACTAGCCGACAAACTCCTTCAGCTATACTGTAGAAAAGAATGCTTAGAAGATCTCCAAGGGGATTTATACGAGTTCTTTCTCCGGAATGTCGAGAAGAAAGGCATGAGAATGGCCAATCTTATCTATTGGATAGATGTCATCAAGTTCTTCAGATTGTACACGGTCAAAAAACCCAAACTCATAAGGTCAATGAACACATTCAGATTATTCAAAAACTACTTTAAAACTTCCATTAGAAGTATTAGTCGCAATCGACTTTTTGCCGGGATCAACATTGTTGGACTCGCTATTTCCATGTCAGTGGGAATACTCATGATCCTCTACATCTCTCAACTTCTCAGTTTTGACAATTTTCATAAAAATGGATCCAGGATTTACCGGGTATTAAATACCCTTGAGCAGTATGGCGGCAGTACGGTAGGTTTCGCTTCTACTTCCGTGCATGCAGCCAAAAGGATCGAAGAGGAAGTACCAGGGATCGAGAGTTTGGTACTCATTAGACGCAACTTTCGGGATGACATAGCAAAGGGAGATCGCGCCATCGAAGTATCTGGCTTCTATTCCTCCAACAGCTTTTTTAATGTTTTCTCTTTCGAGGTTTTACACGGAGATGTAACCAATGCATTGGATCAACCCGATCAAATGATCATCACCCGAAAGGTGGCTGAAAAATTATTCAAGAAAACCGATGTTGTCGGCGAAATTGTGAGTGGAGCGAACAATGATTATACGATCACAGCGGTACTTGAGGATATTCCTGCAAACTCTCACTTACAGTTTGGAGCGCTTGTCTCTTTCATTACCATTGAAAATGAGAAACGAAAAGAGGAAAACGACTATTTCTTTAGCTGGAGGAGCATGTGGCAGAACTATGCTTACATTCTTGTCGAGGAAAATCAGGATTTAGGTGCCTTGCAAGCACAACTACTCAACATTGAGATCTCAGAAAACAAGCAAGTTGAAAATTATGCTATTCATCTTTCTCTAGAGTCTCTATCAGAAATTGTCCCTGGCAAAGACTTATCCAATAACGTAGGCCCACAGGTAACCTGGAGCCTGATTTATGGATTGATGGCTTTAACATTTATTGTTACCCTATCAGCCTGCTTTAACTATACAAATCTGTCCTTAGCTCGATCCCTCCGGAGATCAAAAGAGGTGGGTATTCGCAAAGTAGTTGGTGCTACTGGAGGCCAGGTATTTACCCAGTTTTTATTTGAAGCAATAATCATTTCATGCATAGCGCTTCTTCTCGGCGGCCTTCTGGCCATGGGTCTGGAGCCTTATTTCATTAGATACATCGTAGATGAGGATATCAATCACCTGACAATCTCATTCGATCAAATAGGATACTTCATATTGTTCGCAATTGGAGCAGGAATCATCGCTGGAGGACTACCCGCATTGTTCCTTTCTAAACTTCGCGCTTTGATTGTACTGAAGGATACTTCCAAAATCAGGGTCTTTAAGGGGGTGAACCTGCGAAAAGTGCTGATCGTATTTCAATTTGTACTTTCTATGGCTTTTATCATTGGTGCCAGTATCTCCACAAGTCAGTATCGCCATGCCATGAATTACGATCTCGGATTCAATACTGAGAATATTTTGAACGTAAGGATTCAAGGCAATGACCCGGACTTATTGTTAAATGAGATCACATCTATTCCTGGAATCAAAAAAGCCTCAAAATCCGGGATGGTAATGGCAGTTGGCGATAATTGGAGTGAAACTTTCAAGCGGAAAGAGCCACTTGACTCTTTTGAGGTAATGATCAACTATATAGATGACCAGTTCCTTGACCTCCATGGGTTTAATCTCAAAGTTGGCGCCAACTTCTCAAAAGATGTAAGACATGAAAACCAGGCCAGGCAAGTAATCATCGAAGAAAGACTGGCAAAGACCATGGGCTATGAAAATGCCGAGGACGCAGTTGGTGAAATCGTGGAAATCACAAGGAGGACCGGTAACATTAATATGCAAATCGTAGGAATAGTCAATGATTTCAAATACTCCAGAATCGAAAATGGCCCTACCCCAGCCGCATTTATACTTGGTTCCGCAGATGACTTCCTGCATCTAAACCTTTTGGTTCAAACCACTGATATCGTCTCGCTGATGGACAACATAGATAAGACCTGGCGAAAAATGGATCAGGTCCATCCACTTAGGGCTGAGTTTTATGAAGAGCGGCTGCAACAAGCTTATTCTGACTATGACAATGCTTCTATGGTCTTAGGTTTTTTGGCCGCTTTAGCCATATCTATCTCCTCTTTTGGGCTATTGGGAATGGCGGTATTTACAACTGAAACAAGACTTAAAGAAATCAGTATTCGGAAGGTACTAGGTGCAACAGAAAAGAACCTGATTTACCTGCTGTCAAAGGGATTCATTCAAATGTTGATTGTTTCAGCTCTAATAGCCATTCCATTGACCTACTACCTTTTCTTGCATGTACTGTATGCTGAAGAACCCAACTTCGTTGAGGTAGGACCACTCCAAATGATTCCTGGTGTCGCCATTATCCTGGTTTTTGCTGGCATATTGACTGGATGGCAAGTAATGAGAGCCAGCAGGACCAACCCAGCTGATATGTTGAGATCAGAATAGCTAGATGAGTTTCAGATCCACGAGTTTTCCAACAAGCACTTCATTGATACGTTGGTAAGACTCGTGGCTCCAACCA
>CAZZHO010000302.1:0-3092 GCA_964653795.1 uncultured Roseivirgaceae bacterium
CGTTTTCTTTCATAATTGTAAATGAAATGGAAAGAATTCAGATTGGGGAGTTTGAGGAGCTGGTTTTACTTATTACAGCCATTTTGCACGGTGAGGCTTACGGGGTAAGCGTAATGGATGAAATCCTAAACCAAACTGGTAGGAAAGTAAATATCAGTGCGGTGCACACGGCCTTGGATCGATTGGAGAAGAAAAGCTTTCTCAAATCGAAAATAGGAGGAGCCACTTCAGAAAGAGGCGGTAGAAGCAAACGCTTTTTCGAAGTGACTGATCTCGGGGTGAAAGCCATTGAGATCAACCGACAGGTAAGAAACTCACTTTATCAGCAAATCCCTTCTGTTGTACTTCACAGGTGAGTAGTCCTCAGAAATATTGGCAACTCCGTTTTTCGAGGGGTTTTCTCAGATGGTTTTGTAAGCCTTATTATGCTGAAATCATTGAGGGGGACTTGCTGGAAATATTTGAAAGAGAGGCGCAATCTGCAAAAGCCAAATGGCAATTTTTATTCAATTCCATAAGATTTTTTCGATTACGATACCTAAAAGGAATAGAAGATCTAAGACCCAAAAGCTCATATCCTATGTTCAAAAACTATCTCAAAGTCGCATTCAGAAGTCTGGTTCGTCAGAAAGGTTTCTCATTATTAAACATTCTTGGACTTGCCACCGGCATAGCAGCGTGCTTGTTACTCATCGTCCATGTTCAGTATCAGTACTCTTACGAGTCCGGTAACCCGGAAGCCAATAAGGTCTATAGGGTAGCCCAGCAGTGGGCTTATGACGAATCTCGATACAGTGGAGCTACACCTGCTTTGATGGTCAAAACATTGATTGCTGATTACCCGGAAGTGGTAGACGGGGCCAGGGTCACAGATCCATTTGACTATACTGTAAAGATCAAAGGGGAGTGGGTGACAGTGCCTAATATTATGTCCACCGATTCTACATTCTTCAACCTGTTTCCAAATCAATTCTTTGCAGGTGATCCTGAAACGGCATTGACTGAACCATATCAAGTGGTGCTGACTAAGACCTTAGCCGATAATCTTTTTGGAGATGAGCAGGCTGTTGGGCAAATAATAGAAGACAATGATGGCGATAAGTACACGGTTTCGGCGGTGGTAGCTGATGTAGTTGAGAATACAACAGTGCCTTACGGCGCGCTTTTATCATTTCCAAGGGAGACATGGATAACTCGTGGTTGGTGGACTGGCAACAATGTGTACAGCTATGTCAAAATCCCGGAGGGATCAAACATAAAAGCACTGGAATCCAAAATGCCGGCTTTTATCGAAAGGTATATCGCGCCTGAATCCTTAGAGTTCATGTCAGCCTACAAGACCTGGGAGGAATACCTGGCAGATGGAAATTACCGGAGCCTAAGGTTTATACCCATTAAGGATGTCCATTTGGAGTATCCGAGATTAGATCTTGGTAAACCGGGCAGTCTGGCCAATGTCTTGATCTTCACTATTGTAGCAGGATTCATTTTAGTTATTGCCTGTATCAACTACATCAACATGTCTACGGCCAAGTCCTTACAGCGTGCGAAGGAGGTTGGTTTACGCAAGGTGATGGGCTCTGTACAGAAGAATATTGCCCAGCAGTTCCTTGTGGAGTCGCTATTGATCACCTCAGTAGCATTGGTCCTGGGATTGGCACTTTGTATTGCAGCATTGCCTTTTTTCAATTACCTCGTGGATACCAGCTATGGATGGTCGGAGCTGCTGACTTTGCAAAATTTGGGTTGGGTGGTGCTGATCCTGGTTGTAGTGGCCTTATTGGCTGGTAGTTATCCTGCTTTGTATATTTCTTCTTTTGCGCCGATCAAGGCAATGAAGGGGGAGTCGCAGCAGACGTCCAGTGTCAAATTGCGGCTGGTGTTGGTAGTGTTCCAATTCATGGTTTCTACCTTTTTAGTGGCTGGTACGATCATCGTATTCAAGCAGATCAACTACATGAACGAGCGTAACCTGGGTATCGAGCCAGAGCAGCTCCTGATCATAAAGCAATCGAAACAACTGGGAGACAAATACGAACCATTTAGGAATACATTGCTCCAAAATTCCAACATCGAAAATATCGGGGTAATGAGCTCCTATCCATCTTACTGGATAGCTGATTGGGGATACAGCAGTACAGGTGATAATCCTAAGTCTGTTTCAGCGGATCACCTTTTTGTCGATCAACACGCTATGAGAACCCTGGAGCTGGAGGTAGTAGAAGGCAATATTTTTCAAGGGATTGCTTCCGATACCGGTGCTGTTGTGGTCAACGAGTCTTTCGTTCACCATATGGAATGGTTTGATGGTGGAGTAGGGCAGATTCTGGATCGAGGCGGAATGGAGAAATACCGAGTGATTGGGGTGGTGAAGGATTTTGTTTTTCGGTCGGGGAAACGTAAAGTCCGTCCTATGCTTTTTCGATATACAGATGATTTGACTGTCTCCGGGTTCGGAGGGGCATATACGGTATTAAAGGTTACAGGAGACTATCAAAATGTCCTCAATCAGGTCGAAAGTGAGTGGAACAGGTTTACTTCTGACTATCCATTCGAAGCGATCTTTTTGGATGATTCGTTTGCAAGGCTTTATGACCGTGAAGAACGATTTGGCAAGCTTTTCACCACTTTCTCTGGCTTGGCGATTGTCATTGCATTAGTTGGACTTTTTGCTTTAGCTGCCTTCACCTTGCAAAGGCGTATGAAAGAAATGGCGGTTCGCAAGGTGCTAGGCGCTTCAGTAGAGAAACTGGTCGTCATGATCATATGGAGCTTCCTCAAGTTGGTGTTGATTGGTTCGGTATTGGCTGTGCCTGTTGCCTATTTTCTTGGTAATAAATGGCTTGAAAACTTCCACTATCGTATCACCATAGATCCGTTTATGTTCATGATACCGGTGGTACTAGTGTCATTAGTAGCGATCATTACAGTGGCATCAAGGTCTTACTTCTCTGCCACCAACAACCCGGTAAAAGGCCTAAGACAAGAGTAGCATTGTGAAGAGTTTTTGGAGAAACGGTGACTACCTGCCGTTTCTTCCTGTAGTCCGGCTCTCTGCTTACTTCGTGCCGCTGCCGATCCGGTCTAGATTG
>CAZZHO010000303.1:0-3074 GCA_964653795.1 uncultured Roseivirgaceae bacterium
CAAAAGATGTGAATTTCAAATATCTATCGTTTTAATTTTGATCCCTCGAAGCTACTTCAATTCACACAATCTATTTGATTCACTTATGCCTATAAACTATCTATCGGTCGAAAACTTATCCAAGAGCTATGATGAGAAGTTGCTTTTTGAGGACGTCACTTTTGGCATAGAGCAAGGTCAGAAGGTAGCATTGGTCGGAATTAACGGTAGTGGCAAGTCCACCTTACTAAAGGTCATATCCGGAATAGAGCAGCCTGATCAAGGGGTAGTATCCTTTCGGAAAGAGATCAAAGTAGAGATGTTGCAACAGGTCACGGATCTTTCGGAAGATGCTACGATTGCCGCTGCGATCTTCGATGGAAGCAATGAATTACTCCAACTCATTCGGAAGTACGAAGTGGCGATTGCCACAGGTGGAGAGGATCTACAGACGATACTAGAGGAGATGGATCGACTCAATGCCTGGGAATACGAGCACGAGGTAAAGGAGTTGCTGGGTAAGTTGGGAATTTATCAATTGGATCAGTTGATTGGGGATCTTTCAGGAGGACAGAAGAAGCGGGTAGCCCTTGCTAAGACATTAGTGCTGAAACCGGACCTCTTGATTTTAGATGAGCCTACTAACCATCTTGATCTGGAGATAATTGAGTGGTTGGAGAATTACTTGGCCACCACAAACCTGACATTGTTGATGGTCACGCACGACCGTTATTTTCTCGATCGGGTCACCAATGAGATCGTAGAAATTACAGAAGGTCAGCTTTTTAAATATAAAGGCAACTACTCCGATTTTTTGGAGAAGAAGCAGGAAAGAGCCGAGATAGAGGAGGCTACTGTGAGCAAGGCCAAAAACCTATTCAAGAAAGAGCTGGAGTGGATGCGAAGGCAACCTAAGGCTCGAGGTACCAAAGCCAAGTACCGCATTGATGCATTTTATGACTTAGAGAAAACGGCCACTAAGAAAGTAGCTGATGATCAGATGGAGGTCAATCTATCCGGTCAAAGACAGGGTAAGAAGATCATGGAACTGAAAGGTATCAGCAAGGGGTACGAGGGGAAGGCACTCATAGCAAATCTTGAGTACGTATTTAAGAAGGGAGATCGAATTGGCATTGTCGGTAACAATGGAAGTGGTAAGTCCACCCTGCTGAAGATGATCATTGGTGAGTTGCAACCTGACGCTGGAAGTGTGGTAGCAGGCCAGAAAACGGTCATCGGTTATTATTCGCAAGAGGAACAAATCTTCGATCCTTCTCAGAAAGTCATTGATACCATCAAAGAAGTAGCAGAATACATCACATTATCCGATGGTTCTGAAGTCACCGCTTCCAACCTGCTCAACCAGTTTCTTTTCCCTCCCAAGAAACAATATGCATTGGTGGGTAAACTAAGTGGTGGCGAGCGTCGCAGACTGCAATTGCTCAGAATGCTGATGACTAATCCTAATTTCATTATTCTCGATGAGCCTACCAATGATTTTGATATACAGACGCTCAATGTACTGGAAGACTATTTGATGAAGTTTGACGGGTGTCTCTTGATTGTCTCGCATGACCGGTACTTCATGGACAGATTGGTTGATCATCTGTTTGTATTTAGAGGAAAAGGGGAGGTAAAGGACTTTCCTGGTAATTACTCAGATTATCGAAATTCACCGCTTTCTAAGCAGGAAGTCAAGTCAGAGGTAAAAGTAGAAGAGGAAAAGGTGAAAACAACCACGAGGAAATTATCCTACGGTGAAAAGCGAGAGTATGAGTCATTAGGAGAGGAGATAGCGACATTGGAAAAGGAAAAGGAGGAATTGACAGGCTTACTGAATGGAGGTGAAACTGATTTTGAAAAGCTTGGACAATGGTCAGCGCGCATTGAAGAGATCTCCGAACTGCTGGATGAGAAAGAACTACGATGGTTGGAATTGGATGAGCTGCAATGATGTGAGTTTTTCAGTTTTATCTTAAACTGTCATCGAATAAAGGTTCACCTGTAAGAATCACAGGAGTGATTGATGGAATTATTCAATTACCATGCAACCTTGGGCTTCTCTTATACATCATAGAAGCAAAACTCAAAATACTCATCATATGAAAAGCGGAATTCTTTTTACGGCAGTTATCACGCTGCTCTCATTCACTGCACAAGGACAATACACTGAAACCAGGCCTCTAAGTGATTTTGATGCCATTGATTTTGACGGTAACGCAAGGATTTACTTTGAGCAGGGAACTACTCATTCTATCAGGGTAGAAGCTAAAAAGGAGCATTATGTTCGAGAGTTCATCAGTGAGGTTAGAAATGGAACCTTGCATCTGGGGTTCGATGACGATCGTAACAACAAACATAAAATGCGATTAGTCATTACCCATACCGGAATCAGCGAAATGGATTTGGATGGTTTTGTTAATATGATCAGCCATGATCCTTTGGTGGCGCAGGAACTGAAGATTGAAGCTGATGGCTTTATTAAGGGAGAGATAGAAGTAGATGTGGAAGACCTTCAGATGGAAGTAGATGGTTTTATCCACCTGGGAGTCTACGGCAGAGCTGATCGGGCTGATCTAGAGCTGGAAGGTTTCGGAAATATCGATGCCCAGGATTTAAAAGTTAGAAGGCGTAGACAGAACGCAGACGGGTTTGCCCGAATTAACTTCTGATCTAATAAGCTTCATTCTAGGAAAACTGGGGGTCAATCAGGTAGTTCAGACTCCCATTAAATTTCCTTTTAGAAGGAAATGGGCTTTTTTCAAGGTTTACCGTCTCGCTTAAAAGCTAGCTTGTTTTCTCCTGAGTCATTGGGGTCAAAGTAGTACCCTTCGTAGTTAAAATCTTTAATTTCTTCTATCGATTTCACCCTGTTTTGGATAATGTATCGGGACATCAACCCTCGGGCCTTCTTGGCATAGAAGGAAACAATCTTATACTGTTCATTTTTTAGGTCCTTAAACTCGATATCCACCACTTTAATCTCTGGATGCTTTTTGTCAATAGATTTGAAATATTCATTGGAAGCCAGATTTATCAAGACGTTATCTCCTTGAGCCTCAAGGTCTGATTTGAGTAAATCAAGGATTTTATGG
>CAZZHO010000304.1:0-3042 GCA_964653795.1 uncultured Roseivirgaceae bacterium
AACAATGTATTGAGCTACTGGAAAGTAAGAGTTGGATATGGACTATCTGCTGGATATCCTAACCCTTATCAGACGAGAACTGCTCTTGGTTCTGCTACTAATGCATGGCTAGATAATGGAGTTGCTGTTAACTTAAACACTGCTTCAAATCAGTTGGGTAATGCAGCACTAGAGCCAGAAACTCACGCTGAATTTGAATTTGGAACAGAAGCAAGGTTCTGGGACAACAGAATTGGATTGGACTTCTCTTATTATGATAAGCAATCAAGAGATCTAATCATCGGTCTTTCTCTAGACCCTTCAACTGGTTTTACCACTACTACTGTAAATGGTGCTGACCTTGAGAACAAAGGAGTTGAGATCGCTTTGAATCTGAATCCAGTTAGAAATCCCGTAAACGTTCAAATCGACTTGAACTACACAAGAAATAGAAATAATGTATTGGGTATCATAGAAGGAGTGGATCAAGTAGGTCTACAAAACATTGATCCTATCACTGGAGCTATCAATGCTAATGGATTTGACGGTGTAAACAACTTCATCATCCCTGGACAGCAGTATGGTGTTCTTCAAGGCTTTGGTTATGAAAGAAGAGATGGACAAAGACTGGTAGGAACTGATGGATTCTACGTATCGGAGCAAGATGTAGATGTTATCGGCAATCCTAACCCTAACTGGACAGGTAATGCTGCCTTGACTTTGTCTTGGAAAGGACTTCAATTGTATGGACAAATGTCTTACGTAAGTGGAGGAGATATCTACTCTATTACTGCTGCGACTATGCTAGCTAGAGGAAACACTGTAGATACTGATTTTGACAGATTCTTACCTGTTGTTCTTCCTGGCGTAATTGAAGGTGCAGATGGTACTTTGCGACCTAATGACATCCAAGTATACATCGGTGATGGGTCATTTAGATCTTACTTCTTCGCTAACGAAGGAGCAGTATTTGATGGCACTTCATTGAGATTAAGAGAGGCTTCACTTTCTTATGATATACCTGCGAGTATCCTTTCTGGTACTCCTATTGGAGTTGCTACAGTTAGAGTATACGGACAAAACTTGTGGTACAAAGCTTACAACTTCCCTGAAGGTGTAAACTATGATCCTGAAGTATTAAGTACTGGTGTAGGTAATAACAGAGGTTTAGAATTCGCGACTGGTCCAACATCTCGAATCTACGGAATGGGTCTATCTCTGACTTTCTAAGCCAAATTTTTAGTTAAAATCTATATAAGATGAAGAATATATTTAAGACAGGCATTTTGGCTGTGTTGATGTTGGCGTTCTCTTGTGATTCCTTCGATTTGGATTTGCAGAACGATCCTAACCAACCAACAGTTGATCAGGCTGAAACTGACTTTGTATACAACAGTATACAGTTGAACTTTGCAACTTTTCAGAATGCAATTTGGCTACCTACTGCATGGCCAGCTAGAATGGTTCAAGGTGCTATAGGTACGAACTATGTTAACGCTTTTGGTCCTCAGAGCTACAACTTCATTTGGAGACTAGCTTATTCGGAAATGTTCCCGGATATAGACCTACTTACAGAAGCGACTGACATCAATCCATCTCAGCATATCTACAGTGGAAGTGCTAGAGTAATGAAGGCCTATGTAATGGTGACTTTAGTTGATTTATTCAACGATGTTCCTTACTCAGAGGCTGGTTTGGGAGTTGAAAATTTCAGCCCTAATGTAGATGCAGGCGCGGATGTTTATGCAGAAGCTTTGAGAGTGTTGGCTGAAGGTATTAGTATTCTGGAAGAGACTCCTGAATCTACCATCAACCCTGCATTCGAGCCTATGTATACAAGTGCGGCAGGTTGGATCTCAGCTGCAAATTCATTGAGAATTAAGATTCTTAATTCAAGAAGATTGGTAGATGCTGGAGCAGCCGCGGCAATTGAATCCATTAGACAAGATGGTAACTTTATCGCAGATAACGGAAGCAACTGGGAATTTCCATATGGAACAAACCAGCTGAATCCTTCTACAAGACACGGATTTTATCAAGATTCGTACAATGCGGTTGATGGTACTTACATGTCAAACTATTACATGTGGTCTATGCTTGATGAGAAAGTGGATCCTGTGACGGAGTTATCTATCAGAGATCCTAGAATTAATTTCTATTTCTATCGACCTGTGCAGTCTGTTCCATTGGACAATGAGAATATTTTCTCTTGTATTGGAATCTTGGCTCCTTCAGTGGATCCTCCTACGCCAGTGCCAGCACACTACACAGCAGTAGATCCTAATTTACCGTATTGTGTCGCAAGTATTGAAGATGGATACTATGGAAGGGATTTTGGAAACGGGGCTGGTATACCTCCTGATGGTCCTGTTCGAACAGTTTATGGTCTATATCCTGGGGGAGGTGCATTTGATGATGGCACCGCTGATATAGGACAAACCAATAACAATGGAGTCGATGGAGCGCTAGGTGCGGGTATCAATCC
The DNA here is from genome assembly GCA_964653795.1 of uncultured Roseivirgaceae bacterium. Classification (GTDB taxonomy): domain Bacteria; phylum Bacteroidota; class Bacteroidia; order Cytophagales; family Cyclobacteriaceae; genus JAWPMT01. The sequence continues at coordinate 2,465 of CAZZHO010000304.1, forward strand.
TATTCTTCAAGCCTCTTTCATGAATTTCATCTTTGCTGAGAATTTCTTGGATCTGAACGAACCTACTAGGGCTAGAGGTCAACTGGAGGAAGGAATGAGAAATTCATTTGATAGAGTATTGAGCTTTTCTTCTCTAATTGGTGATGTAGGTAAGGTTGTCGCTTCTAATGCTGCGACTGGCGAGTCTATTACCTTGGAAGAAAGATTCCTTGATACATATGACGATGATGTAGATACTTATGTTGATTTCGTGTTGGATCAGTATGATGCAGCCACTAGCGACGATGAGAGACTCGACATTATCATGAAGGAATATCATATTGCTGCTTGGGGTAATGGTATCGAAGTTTACAACAATCTTCGAAGAACAGGTAAGCCTTCAAATGTTGCTCCACTAGAAGATCCTCTTCTTGCTGGAACAGCAGTATTTGCTTGGTCTGCCATTTATCCTCAGGAATATGTGAACCTTAACCAAAATGCTGTGCAGAAGGCAGTTACAGATAAAGTATTCTGGGACAACACTCCTGCTGACGCAGTTAGATAAAATTGAGAGTTATGAAATTTTTGAAGAATATAAG
>CAZZHO010000305.1:0-3038 GCA_964653795.1 uncultured Roseivirgaceae bacterium
AACACTCGGAGCTTATTCTTTTCTATAAAATAGCATGTCTCCATTTTGGAAATGAAGACCATCGGAATGCCCTTAAATGGTTGAACAGGATCATTAATTCAGAGGATATTGATTTAAGAGAGGATGTCCACGCCTTCGCCCGAATCATAAACCTAATCGCTCATTACGAACTGGGAAACAGAGACGTGCTCGAATATGCAGTAAGATCCACTTATCGATTCTTAAGAAAGAAGGACGATCTACAATCCTTTCAAAAGCACATACTGGAGTTCATTCGTAACCTCTCCTGGCAACTGACTGATAAAGAAATCACTGATCGATTTGTAGACCTGAGAGAAAAATTGGTCCCACTGGCCAATAGCAGGTTCGACAACCGTGCCTTTGCCTATTTTGACATTATCTCGTGGCTGGATAGCAAAATCATAGGAGTCCCTGTAGAAGAAGTGATAAAGCGGAAGAAGCTGGAAGAGAGTTCAAGAAAGCAGATAAAAGAAGGGCTAATGGAAGTAGCCTGATGCCATTATTCATACATCAGTCAAATCAGCATTTCAACTAAAACATTCCAACCTTATTACGGAATTATTAACTTCACGCATCGCTTAAAATGTAGCATTGAATGACTAAGCAGCAGCTTTTCGATAAAATAAAAGAGAAGGAAAGTTTTCTATGTGTTGGGCTCGACCCGGATATGGAGAAAATACCAAAGCACCTTCTTGAATTAGAAGACCCCATTTTCGAATTCAACAAGCAGATCATTGATGCCACGCTCCCCTATGCGGTGGCCTATAAGCCCAATGTTGCATTCTATGAGGCGCTTGGGTCAAAAGGATGGGCTTCTCTTGAGAAGACCATGGAGTACATGCCCAACTCAGTATTCAGAATAGCTGATGCGAAAAGGGCTGATATAGGTAATACAAGCAAGATGTATGCGAAGGCCTTTTTCGAAAACATGAACTTCGATGCTGTGACCATCGCTCCCTACATGGGCCGAGATTCAGTAAAACCTTTCTTAGAGTATGACAGAAAGTGGGTCATCCTACTCGCAGCTACTTCCAATCAAGGTTCATTTGACTTCCAGGAGCTCTTAGTAGACAACAATAGCGAAAAGCTATACGAAAGGGTGATGCGCAAAAGTCAAGAATGGGGCAACACGAACAACCTGATGTACGTGATTGGCGCCACTAGAATTGAGACTTTGATCAATATCAGATTTATCGTTCCAGATCATTTCCTATTGATCCCGGGTATCGGCATTCAAGGTGGTGACTTAGACCTTGTCTGCAGATATGGCATGAACAAGCATTGTGGTATGTTGGTCAACTCTGCACGATCCATCATCTACGCTGGGGATGGTGAGGACTTTGCTGAAAAAGCAGGACTAGAGGCTAGAAAAATGCAGCAAACAATGGCCAAATGCCTCATGAGACCAAACGTAAGGGTTGACGGCTTTATTGATAAAATCTCCTGATATATCACTTATTGATTAGCTTTCTGACGTGGAAGAGCAGTTTTTGCACTACGTCTGGAAATTTCAAAAATTCAGGGACCTCCCATTAAAAACTACGGACGGCCAAGAACTCACTGTCTTTCATCCCGGGACGCATAACTATGATGCAGGGCCCGATTTCAGCGAGGCCAAAATTAAGATCGACTCTATCGAGTGGGCCGGTCAAGTCGAAATACACATCAAAAGCTCTGACTGGCTAAAGCATCGCCATCAGCATGACGCCAAATATGATAATGTAATCCTTCATGTAGTTTGGCAACATGACAAAGACATTGAAGTACAGGGTCAACCCATCCCAACTCTGGAGATTGCGGAAATTGTAGATAGCTCTATTCTAGAAAACTATAAATCCCTGTCGGGGAACTTGTATGAGATTGCTTGTTCCGACCAAATAATCGACATCAACGATCTGAAGATACATTCGACGCTTACCCGAATGGTGAGTGAACGGCTGGAGGCTAAAGGACGGGGAGTAGTGGAACCTTTGCTAACCGCAACTCAAAACAACTGGGAACAGGTTGCTTTCATCATGCTCGCCAGGTCCTTAGGCATGAAGACCAATAGTGAGTCGTTTGAGGCTTTGGCAAAGGGTTTGCCAATCAATATTTTATTAAAGCATCAACATACTCCAAAACAGATTGAGGCTTTGATTTTTGGATGTGGTGGCTTTCTGGATACAGTGCCTGTGGACGACTATCATGATCAGCTAAAGTCAGAATATGATTTCTTGAAACACAAGTATGAATTAGCAACCACCCTTCGTAGGGCAAATTGGAAATTCTCTAAGTTAAGGCCACCCAACTTCCCAACTGTGCGGCTCGCTCAACTGTCGGCCATTGTTGCTGAGTCCAGAGGAATTTTTAGTTGGATGTTGGAGTCTGAAAATGTGGAAGAAGTTAAAAAGAAGCTTGGTGTAAAAGTCTCAGACTACTGGTTAACCCATTATGATTTTGGGAAGAAAGGCACCACAACGAAATCAATCGGCAATACCACCATCAACTCCATCATCATAAATGGTCTGGTGCCAGTAATTTCAAAGTACGGAAACAACCAGGGAGATGAAACTCTTCTTGAAAAGGCACTGAACTGGTTGGAGCAACTCCCTTCTGAGGATAACAAAATCACCCGCAAATGGAGTAAGATCATGGCACCTCAAAAGGATGCTTTTGGCACTCAGGGACAAATACATCTGTTCAATGAATACTGCACGAAAAGAAGGTGCCTGCATTGTGAAATTGGATCAGCAATAGTAGGGAGATGATAGCCTGGATCCTTCACATTCCCATACTACTGGCACTTGCCTGGACCATTTCAAGAAAGTATTCCAAGTACAATTCCTGGGTGCCGCTGAGTATTGTTGTTAAGGTTTTGGGCACACTAGCATTCGGGTTCATCTTTATCTTCTATTACGGTCAAGGGGATTCGCTGGCCCTACACCAGCAAATTCTGGAATTCAAGTCCTATCAGGATGGAGGTCTATTCCCCTACCTTCAAAGACTTTTCGAGTACATCAATCCACATCAAGGCAACC
>CAZZHO010000306.1:0-3035 GCA_964653795.1 uncultured Roseivirgaceae bacterium
CGATGGTATTTCTGGACTTTGGGTGAAGAAATGGCTTAGAGAAGCACTTTTTATCACAACAAGTAGCGTAAGGTGGTCTCAGGTTATCCAAAAATACACGGATCAGCCTCTGGAGGTGGTATCTAATGGGTTTGATCAAATCGAATCGTCTGGCGACTGGGCATTTGAGCACTTTACTATCGGCTACGCTGGAAGTTTGAATAGCGATCAGTTGGTAAAACCATTTCTTAAAGGGCTCGGGGAGTGGTTGATGCGTAGTAAGAGACAGGTGAGGCTACTATTTCTGAGAACTCCCCAAACATCTCTGCTAAAAGAGACTTTGGACACCTATGGGCTCAGTGATTTTGTAGCGTTTCTGCCGGCAACGGAGAAATCCGAAGCTGTAGGTTTTGTTCAAAGTTGTCATCTGCTTTGGTATCCTGCGGCCCGGACTATGCCCGGGTGGATACCTGATAAAGTGTATGACTTTATTTTCTCAAAAACGCCGGTGATCCTTTCTCCTGGCGACAATGGTATTGTCGAAGAGATGGTTTTGGGCTCGAAGGCGGGCTCGGTGCTAAATTCAGCAGATGAAGTTCAACTCTTCTTAGAAACTCAATATCAAAAGTGGGCCGGAGGGGAAGAGCTCCGTTCTCATGTAACCGAAGAAAGTCTTCAACCTTATAGGAGGGAAAGTCAAGTCAAGAAGTTGAGTTTGGTCATCGATCGCTATCTGAATAGTACAGCATGACCTTAGTTACAAAATCGGTTTTAGGATTTCTCAGCAGGTCTCTGGCAAAAGCGTATCTATACTCGCTGGACATGAGAGGCCTCTTGATACACACTAGTGACAACTATGACAAGAAAAGTTGTTTTGGGGTTGAGGAAGAACTAGAAATAGCAGGAGATCACTTCACAGTCGAAGGAGGAGGAATTCCTCCATGGGAATCGATTTTTCGAACCAAGACCTCTTTTCCTAAACCCTGCTATACAGTCCACTATGATGCGTGCTTAGTTGGAGTCAATGCAATTGCCGTAAATAATCAAGGAAAGGTATTGCTTGAAAGCACATTGAATTCTAAAGGCTACCTCCTGAAAAGTGGAGACTTGAAATACCTCAGAGATGGTCAAAAGGCGAGGAGATCAGAGGCTCCTGTCATCTTTTCCATGGTCAATGTGCTGAGTAAGGCCTACTATCATTGGGTCGTCGAGGTTTTGCCTATACTGGAAGCTTATTTCCATTTCATCAGCATTGAAGAGATCAAACCGAAGATTCTGGTTAATTCGTCTCCTGCACAATTTCAATTCGAATTTCTGGAAGCTTTTGGGGTTGATAGGGCTGATATCTTGATCTGGGATAGAAATCCCATCCAAATTGAAAGACTGGTCCTTGCATCCCCCCGTTATGCCAGGGTACCTAAAGATGGTGTTTGGGCTAGGCACTTTTACTCGAGAAACGGATTGAGGTGGGTGAGAAATAGTATCCTTTCTCAGTTAGATGTGAAGACCGATCGAAGAAGGAAAATTTATGTCAAGAGAAAGACCGATAGAAGAGTTGTCAATGATGAAGAGCTGGGAGCATTGCTAAAGAGTCTTGGCTTTGAATCCTTGTACCTGGAGGAGAGGACGGTCCTTGAGCAGATAATAATTTTTAGGCAATCAGAGCAGATTTTGGCTGTACACGGTGCGGCTCTCGCAAATACGCTGTTTGGAAGTAGCATGACAATCTTCGAATTGTTCCCTTCAGATCGCGATATTTACCAAGCCTACTATTATTATCAGATTTCGGCTATCTTCCATTATGATCATCAGTTCATTTATTGCCAAACTGCCAATTCAAATCAAGATATACAGGTGGATGTGGAATTGCTGAAGGAGAAACTGTTGGGTAGGCAAAGCCGTAAACCGGCCCAAAACCATAAGGGCTAAAATTTGAAGATAAGATTCTCTTGTTGGTAAGGATAGTAGAAATCTCTTTCACAAATGGCTTTAAAGACTGCTCTGGTCGCTCCTGCTTTTTTCCGATCGTGTAGCTCCACAATTAGTATCCCCACTTTTTCAAGCCATTTCTTGTTATCTGCTTCAAACAACTCCTTTTCTGCTCCTTCAATATCCATTTTCAGGATATCGATGCGTTTTTCGTTCAGATCATCCAAGATTTGATCTATGGTAATGGTTTCGACTGTCTCAGCCGCAGGGTTCACTTGTTCTTTGTGTACGGTTTTACCCCAATTTCCTCCCTCATTGTCGTTAATGAAAAGCTTCTCTTGTTTGTGCCAGATTGCTTTTTGATAGTTGTGAATATCATCTAGCGCCTGGGTATTGAGCTGGAGCACCTCGAAATTCTGGGTATCGGGTTCTACGCACGCTATTCTAATCTCAGGGAACAAAGCCTTCAGTTTTATTGCGAACAGACCAATATTGGCGCCTAGATCAAGTAGGAATGAAGGACGCTCACTCATTTGCACATTGAAATCTTCGTAAACGAGAACTTGAAAAAAAGCGTCGATATCAGAGGTCTTGGCTCTTAGAAAAATTGGATAGTGGTTGGGAAGGTTGATTTCTATTAGTCCAGAACGTTGAAATGTGGTTTTGAAACCTGCGATTATACCTTGGAGGCCATACCTTCTCGCCAATCTCCAAAAATCTCTTAGTCTTTTTCTCATTTAGGTTTAAAAGTTGCATTTTAAGTCACAGTTTCGCTGACTCATTGTCTAAAGTAGCTTGATCTGAAACATATATTAATCATATCACCCGAACCATGGGGGATTAGCTTTGTAAGCAAGCACCACTATGCTTCTGTTCTAGCAAAAATGGGCCATAAGGTAGTATTTCTTAATCCGCCAACAAAAAAGTGGAAGCTGGAGGAAGTACAATACGGAGTGATGGTACTTGATTACCAACCAACACTCAGGGGAATTAACAAATTCCCGACTGTAATTCGAAAATTATTCTCTTCTCGTGATATCTTAAAAATCAGGACTTACCTAAACCTTGAAGATTGGGATATAGTATGGTCCTTTGACCCTTTTAGATTTCAGCACTTGGAACTTTTT
>CAZZHO010000307.1:0-1343 GCA_964653795.1 uncultured Roseivirgaceae bacterium
AATGATTGGGGTTAAAAGTTTGATCAAACATTTGTTTAGGTAGAAATAAAAAAAGCCATCCTAATGGATGGCTCCTTTCAATTTTTAAACCGATAGTTTTAGTTGTAAAGAGAGTACGGGAATGCGTTCTTCTCGATCATCAAGTCCGCTACTCTTCTTCGCAAGTCTTTAGTGTTGATAGGGTTCGTCTTAGCAAATCGCTTCATACCCATCAACATCACTTTCAATTCGTCACCGGAAGTAAAGCAAGCAACTGCTTCGTCTCCAGCACTTTTGATTTTCTGAACTGCCTGGTGTAGGTAACCTCTAGCCAAGTCAATGTATAGCTGATTAGCTTCTTCCCCTGTTTTACTGATCAACTTCTCAGTTCTAAGAATAGTCGATTCAGCCACATACGTTTCGATTACCATGTCCGCAATGTTCAGCAAAATCTCTTGCTCATCGTTCAAGGTAGGTCCAAACTTCTCAGCAGCCTTGCCAGCGACCATTAATACCGCTTTCTTTAGGTTTTTCACCACTGCTTTCTCCTCAGCCATTGGTTGACTGTAATCAGGAGCTTCAAAAGAAGGAACAGAAGTCAATTCTTTACCCACTGCCATAGCAGGGCCTAACATATCCAACTCACCTTTCATCGCTCTCTTAAGAATCATGCCCACTAGGAGCATTCTGTTGATTTCGTTGGTGCCTTCGTAGATTCTTGCAATTCTGGCATCTCTAAATGCTCTTGCCATAGGAGCTTCTTCTGAGAATCCCATACCACCATATACTTGGACACCTTCGTCTACGATCCATGCCAACATTTCTGAACCATGCACCTTAATGATCGCACATTCGATAGCGAACTGCTCTAGACCTTTAAGCTTTGCCTCTTCCGGGTTCATTCCTTCTTCGATCAGGGAGTTGATTTTATCTTCAACGTTTTGTCCTGCTCTGTAAGAAGTAGATTCTACAGCGTAGGTTTTAATAGCCATCTCAGCTAGTTTGTGCTTGATAGCACCGAAGCTAGAGATAGATACTCCAAATTGTTTTCTCTCGTTAGCGTAGTTGGTACAATGATTTGCTACGTCTTTACATCCACCAATTACACCGCAACCCAATTTGATTCTACCAATGTTCAGGATATTAACTGCGATTTTGAAACCATTCTCTCTTTCTGAAAGCATGTTTTCAACTGGGACCTTGCAGTCATTGAAGAATACCTGACGAGTTGAAGAGCCTTTGATACCTAATTTTCTTTCTTCATCATTCATGGTGATACCACCATATTCCTTTTCCACGATGAAGGCAGTCAAATTCTTATCATCTTCTATTTTGGCGAATACGATGAAAAGGTCTGCGAATCC
>CAZZHO010000307.1:1443-3017 GCA_964653795.1 uncultured Roseivirgaceae bacterium
CCAGATGAAGCAATTACATCCGCAATTAGCATACCCGTGTTGAAGCTCATACCTAGTCCACCGTACTCTTCAGGTATGTTTACACCTAGAAGACCTAACTCACCAGCCTTTTCGACGATCTGCGGCATGATCTCAGGGTGTTGACCGCCATCGATTTTCTCAACATTAGGGATGATCTCCTTGTCGATGAAATCCATTGTGGCGGCTGCCATCATTTTTTGTTCTTCTGAAAATTCTTCAGGAATGAAGATTTCCTGCGCCTCAGAGTCCTTCACGAGGAACTCGCCTCCTTTTAATGCTTCTTTTGTTGCTACTGCTTCCATATCTCTTGAAATATCTTCTTAAAGGGTAATGTCAAATAAAATGCTCTGCATGCATACTATTTTTCAAAAGTAATAAACGAAAATTTATTATGCATGCATACTAAATTAAAAAATTGATGAAAGGGGGATTTTTACAGTTGATCAAATAAACCTGACAATTGAGGGCATATAATTCATACTATTTCGATGATTCGTTATTAATTGCTCAGTGTAAATAATCATCAGATGCAAAAAGAGACTACCAATAAGATCATAAAGGAGCTAGTAGAGGCCCTGCTCATTTTTGCATTTGGGGGCTTAGTCAATATTGCCATTTGGTGTCAGGAATGCTGGGGTGACTGGGAGCGATTTTGGATTACTTTGGCATGGAATGGTCTCTTATGGCTTTGCCTGGTCAAGGGTAGTACCTATTTGGTCAACTTACTGAACCGCTGGGTAGAGTGGGTGAAAAACCCAAGCAGGCGATTGGTTGTAAGTCTTGCCGGAGTAGTGGTCTTGGTATACAGTACAAATTTCTTACTCCATTTCATTTTCCATTTGTTAGTCCTCGATACACCCTATGACGAAATAATCCCAAGATATTCTTTCGAGGAGGCGAACCTCACATTGTACATCACGATAGGTATCAATGTTGTAATGCATGGAAGGTCTTTTCTGCTTAACTGGAAGCAAGCGGCGATCGATATGGAGAAGATGAAAACAGAGCAGGTCTCTTCTCAGTACCAAAGTCTTAAGAATCAGGTCAATCCGCATTTCTTATTTAACAGCTTAAATGCTTTGAGCTCGCTTGTATATGACGACCAAAAGAAAGCGGTACAATTCATTCGGAAACTTTCTGAGGTATATCGCTATGTATTAGATAAGAAAGATGAAGAGGTGGTGCCTTTAACTGAGGAACTGGGTTTTGCCAGGGCTTTCGTCTTTTTACAGCAGATCAGGTTTGGGGAAAATTTCAAGGTGGAAATCTCCGGAGAGGAGAGTAAAGGCTTTATTCCACCATTGGCGATCCAACTCTTAGTCGAAAATGCTGTGAAGCACAATGTGGTATCTCAGAGCAAGCCTCTGATCTTAAAAATAGAAATTAGGAGGTATGATATTGTAATTGAAAACACCATTAACAAAAAACGCCATACTGATTCCACCGGTATTGGCTTGTCAAATCTAAAGGCACGATATAAATATCTTTCTAATGCTCCCATGGATGTCATAGAGGAAGATGGCATTTTTAAAGTCATCTTGCCTATACTTGAC
>CAZZHO010000308.1:0-2969 GCA_964653795.1 uncultured Roseivirgaceae bacterium
TGATCTGCTCGTCCTGTTCAGGGCTTTCGTCTATGTAGATCAGGAAAGAGCGGTTTGCATTGTCTTCGTAAAGGGATTCTTTAGTAGTACAGCCAGACACGCAGACCGGACCTTCTACTTTCAGGGTCACCGTCCTGGTTTCTCCCTTTGTATTCTTGATCACTACCGTCTTTGTGACTTGCTTCTTTGATTTGATCTCGCGAAGCGGATAAAGCACCTGATCTGCTCCGTCCAGGTCTTCAATCAGGATTAATTTGTTTCTCAGCTCTTGTTGGCCGAAGTAGTAAAAGGCGTTTCCTGATAGTGTAGTAATTTCCAGTTTGTCTTCATCTGGTATCAGTGCGCTTACTTTCTCCTGCAAGTGGGTTTTACCTATTCCTGAGTTTCCAAGGCTAATGACATGTAAAGGGCTATCTCTCTTTCTACTGGTAAAGATCAGATACATTAACAGCCTGTTCATTTCTTCACCTATTACACCTGCTTTGCATATGTCTTCCCTGGTGCGCTCCATCAGGTTGGGGGCTGACAGATACTGTTTTGCGGCTTTAATCTCTTGCGGACTGAGTAGTTTCCTTTTGTCTTCGATTTGATTCTGGCTTTCGATCTCTTCAAGCCTGTAGCTTTCCAGTTCGTCCGTCAGGTCTTGCAGGGCTGAAGCTGCTACACTGGTGCCGATCTCTAGCCGCTCTGCTACTTTCCGGATTAGCTTTTCTACCTGTGTATCATTGTAAAGGTCCAGGTTATGCCGGATGCTCAGGTGTGAGGCTTGTACTTTCAGGGTGGCTCTCATTCTGTCCAGGCCTTCTAACCTGATTCCGCCCAAGACTGCAATTTCTAAAGGTGGGTGCTTGTAAAGGAGGTGTTCTGCGTTTGTCGTGTCGAGTTTGGGTTTTCTTTTGGGCATAGCAAAAAAGTTTTTCCTGAACTATTGGTAACAAACTTATCGAATAGTTCAACATTAACCCAAACTTCTGTCTTTGTTTTTTAACAATAGTTCGGATATGTTTGCAAAAGGGCGAACATTCAGCCCAAAACTGAACTATCGTTATGGATTTCACGAAGCGTTTGTATGACATCAGAACGGAACGGAAGCTGACCAGGGAGAAGCTGGGCCAGATCATTGAGACTTCCGGGGCCATCATTGGCAAGTACGAACGAGGTGAGCGAACACCCTCGGTAGAGATCGCCAAAAGGATTGCTAATGCGCTAGATGTGTCTTTAGATTATCTGGTAGGCAACACAGAACTGAGACTAGATAATAAGCTCATTAAGAAGATCGAAGAGATTCAGCAACTCCCCTCAGAAGATCAAGACCACCTCTTTTACCTCCTGGATAACGTACTCCAAAACGTGAAGGCAAAACAGGCCTTTGCGCAATAAAAAACTCCCAACCACTGCTGATTGGGAGTTCTCCAAACATCAAGCTTCTACTAGTTTTTAGCTCGGCTCGAGGTAATTGCTATTGGAACCGATTTTACAAAAAATGTTCTCCTTGCCACTTCAAACTCATTCTCGTCATATGTCTTATTCTCTTTCAAGGTTAGATTATCGACATCAATTGGTGAGAAAAAAGCCAACTCTAAATGAAGGGTATCAATAGTCATTTCATCAGAAGGAATGGTTTTCAAGTTACCTTTGTCTATCAACTTTCTTGTATCAAAGCTTAAGAACATAGGGTCATTAACTGTTGTGATTAAAGACTTCTTAAAGCTTAAAACTTGATTGGTGTAGGGAGGTATAGGTAAGAAGCTCCATTTAACTTGAAAAGGGGTTAGTATTTTGTCCTGACCCAATATCAGTCTATCTGATTTAACTAGGTGTAAATACTCGCTGAATGGAGCATATGACAGTTTGTATTTATCCTCTCGAAGATCAAAGCGTTTTAAATACCTATTCTCTCGTAAAGGATCACTCAAGTAGCTGTCAAAGAGATAAAGAGTATCTGCACCCTCATTCTTTATTGTTAGCTCCAGAAAACCTTTCCATTTATACTCTAGAGTAACGGTATTATCAACCTGTCCAATCAGAACTGGTCTTATCGAGCAAAGAATGAAAAGAACAATCAATAATGATCTCATAACTTGCTAATTACCGCCAACTTTAGTTGCTCCTGTTCCTTTACCATCATGCGTAATATCAACACTGCGTGCCCCTGCAGCCACTCTCTTATAAGTACCATCTGCATTGCGAACTTTTTGAACTGACCTGACAAGGTTATCAAAGGCAATAACATCAGGGCCTTGGGAAGCTCCTCGGAATATTACATGGCCTAACTCATGGAATAAATTTATAGATGAATTAGCTGTAAACTTCTCTGGTTCAAACTTTGTGCCAGTGACTTCACCTTTCGCATCAGTAACGTCTTTTCTGACAAGTGCCGTGCTTTCTGTTGGGGCCGTTGGGCTTATAGCAATTAAACTCTCACTAATATTCGGAAGGTCTTCAGCTAATAGCGTCATAGCACCTCCTTGATCATTTACAGAGATTTCTTGACCGTAGACAACTACAGATTCTTCATAAGCAACATTTACTGTTTCTTCACTTCCTATCACGCCTAAGAGCTTCTTCAGTATTCTTCTTTCTTTCCCCTTGAAGTCCTTCACATTTCCATTAAAAACCAAAGCCCCACTATCACTAAAGCCAAACTCAGAAACTTTATCTCCAAAAACTCCTGCAAGGTCATTGTTGAACTGCTCTCTATACCTTTCTGCAACTTCAATACTGTCTCCATTCACATCAACATAGAATATTGGATTATTTGCTCCGTACTGATAAGGGTTCATACTATAGTATTTCTCACTGAACCGGTCAATATTGAAGAACCTACCTAACTGAGCATCATAGTTCCTTGCCCCATAGTCGTACCATCCTATATCAAAGTCTGGCTGGAACTCTTTTCCGTTATACTTAAACTGATTTGGCTTACTCAATGGCGCAGAGCTACTGAGTGCATTTATGCTCAAACCAAA
>CAZZHO010000309.1:0-2938 GCA_964653795.1 uncultured Roseivirgaceae bacterium
AAAGTACCTGCTGGTATCAGCTACAAATTTTCAGGCAGTTATGAGAACCAGGTTCGAGCGGAAAAAAGGTTGTCTATCATCGTACCACTGGTACTTGGTATCGTTTTTCTAATTCTCTATTTCCAATTCAAGTCCGTCACTACTTCACTCATGGTTTTCACGGGAATAGCCATGGCCTTCAGTGGTGGATTTATCATGCTATGGTTATACGGGCAGGCTTGGTTTGCAGACTTCTCTGTTTTCGGAACCAATTTCCGAGATCTCTTTCAAATGCATACCATCAATTTGAGTGTGGCTGTCTGGGTTGGGTTCATCGCATTGTTTGGCATTGCTACGGATGATGGGGTATTGATGGCCACCTACTTAGATCAAAGTTTTAAACGGAACAAAACGGACAATCTGAGAGGCTTACGAGCTGCGGTAGTAGAAGCTGGTCAAAGACGGATTAAACCAGCAATCATGACTTCAGCGACTACCATTATCGCATTACTACCCATTTTGACTTCTACAGGACGTGGATCAGATATCATGATTCCAATGGCCATTCCCGCTTTTGGAGGCATGATGATAGCTGCCGTCACCTACTTTATTGTGCCAGTGCTCTATGCCATACGTGAAGAACGAAAACTTAAAAAGCTACAATCATGAGAAAGAACATCATTTTACTATTGACCATCCTTGCTTGCGGCTTTTACGAACTCAAAGCGCAATCGCTGGAGGACTATTTCAAATTGGCCGCAGAAAATAACCCAGGGCTGCAAGCCAGGTACAAAGACTTTGAAGCAGCCCTGCAAAAGATACCGCAAGCCAGCACCTTGCCGGATCCCACATTTTCATTCGGCTATTTCATATCACCGGTAGAGACGAGGGTCGGTCCACAAAGAGCCAGGTTCTCTTTGACTCAAATGTTTCCATGGTTCGGCACGCTGAGATCAAAAGGAGACGCAGCAGCACTACTGGCTGATGCAAAATATGAAGCATTTCTGGATGCCCGAAACCAACTCTATTACCAGGTAGCAGCTTCCTACTATCCATTGTATGAGCTGGAGCGGTGGACTGTACTGGAGCAGGAAAACATAGAAATACTCGAATCCTACAAAACGATCTCCACTAAGCAATTTGAAAATGGTAATGGGGCTATGGTCGATGTGTTGCGAGTGGATATCATGCTCAAAGATGCCTCTACTAACCTTCAAATTCTGAAAGAAAAAAGAAAGCCATTGCTGGCAGCATTCAATGCTTTGCTAAACAGAAATGAAAACGAGGAAGTGGCAATCAACGATACATTGGCAATCGAAACACTACTGGATGACTATCGAAGGGATAGCCTGCTCCTGGACAATCCCATCCTTAAACAGATAGAACTCAAACTGAAGGCGAGCGAGGAAATGGAGCGAGTAGCCATCAAGCAAGGGTTGCCAAAGTTCGGTGTTGGGTTGGATTATGCCATTGTAGGAAATAGATCAGGGGTGGAATTGCCAGACAATGGTCAGGACATCCTGATGCCTATGGTTTCCATGAGCATTCCCATTTTTCGCAAGAAGTACAATGCTGCGATCAAAGAGACGCAACTTTCACAGGAAAGCTATCAACTTCAACGGGAAGACTACACAAACCGTCTGATTGCCAACTATGAATCAACGGCCTTTGAGCTGGATAGAGAAAGGCAGTTAATTGAACTCTATGATCAGCAGATCGAAGAATCTCAACAAGCCCTTAACCTACTCTACACCGCTTACAGCAACTCAGGAAAAGAATTTGAAGAGGTACTCAGGATGCAGCAGCAATTGCTGAAATACGAAAAAATGAAAGCCACTGCAATCACAAACTACCATACCGCACTGGCGAAACTCGATTACATCACAGCTAAAAAATACTAAGATGAAAATAACAGTAAAGACATTAATCATAGTAGCCGTTTCTACCCTTGCAGGTGGATTATTGCTTGGCTGGCTATTCTTTGGAGGCTCAGAAAGTAGCCCAACGGAAGAACACAATCACTCAACGGAAATGGCCGGTGAAACTACCTGGACCTGTTCGATGCATCCACAAATAAGAAGTAATGAGCCTGGAGACTGCCCCATCTGTGGCATGGACTTAATTCCTGTCGATCAAGATGAGAATGAAGTCAGTGCAATGGCTGTAAGTATGTCTCCAACGGCTATGCAGCTGGCCAATGTAACCACTGAGATAGTTGGCAAAATGACACCTGTAAAATCCCTTCGTCTGAATGGTAAAGTGCAGGAAGATGAGCGACTCGTCTATTCTCAATCCTCTCACATTCCCGGTAGGATAGAAAAGCTGATGGTCAACTTCACCGGAGAATACATAACAAAAGGTAAACCTATCGCCTACATCTATTCGCCTGATTTGGTTACCGCACAAGAAGAACTCTTTGAAGCGGTAAAGATCAGGGAAAGTCAGCCTGCACTCTACAAGGCAGCAAGAGGTAAACTAAAAAACTGGAAGCTAAATGATAGGCAGATTGACAACATCATCAGTTCCGGAGAACCTCTGGATGAGTTTCCGATCAACGCTGATATTTCAGGTTACGTCACGGATAAAAATGTGAATCTTGGAGATTACATTAAAAGAGGTCAATCTATCTATGAGATCGCTAACCTATCTAAAGTATGGGTACTGTTTGACCTTTATGAAAGTGATATGACCTGGGCGAAAAAAGGTGACTTGGTCACCTTTACGGTAGCCTCCCTTCCGGGAGAGGAATTTGAAGGTAAGATAGACTTCATAGATCCGGTAATTGATCCAAAGACCAGGGTGGCCAAAGCTCGACTGGAAGTAGCTAACAGAGACTTAAAACTCAAGCCTGAGATGTTTGTCTCTGGAACTCTAAAGGCTCAGTTAACTATGCAGTCTAATGCAGTGATTGTTCCTAAAACAGCCGTCATGTGGACGGGTGAACGATCTGTGGTATATG
>CAZZHO010000310.1:0-2934 GCA_964653795.1 uncultured Roseivirgaceae bacterium
AAATCAAGGAGTTACGTTAGATCGTGACTCCTTTTTTAATTCTAAAGGTATTCGTCTGAGAAGACGAAAAATCTATAAAGGGCGATTGCTCGTTTTGAGAAGATCACCTCTACCCAAGCGCCCTTTTCATACCAGCCAGTAAAGGAATCAACTTGGAGCTCTTACAGATGACTCTATAGAAAAATAAGTAAATCACGTATTTCTCTATTTGCGAGAATATAGGACAAATTCCACGACATAAGGTGGCACTTTTACCCTCGAAAGAAACGGAATACTTAACGGCGAAACTAAGATCATTCCGTTTTCTTTTAAAGTTTGTGCTCTAGGTTAAAGAAATCGGGCGGAATATTTCCGCCTCTTTCTTTTTATGCGAGCCAAATCAAAAAGCCTCGGCAATATTGAGATAGTAGTTGTTGTTGCCTTTTGCAAACCCCCAGTCAAAACGCAGATTTAGGTTCTCACGCTTGTCCAGCAGAAACCTAAGACCAAACCCCGCTGAAGGGCGAAATCGCCTGAGTTTGAAGTCACCAATATCATCTTCAACATCACCGGCTCCCACAAAAAACACTACCCCTAACCTGCCAAAAAGATTCCTGCGGTATTCCGCCTGAAATGCTACCATACTTTTTTCGATAAACCTACCCTCATAGAAACCTCTCATGATTTCTTCGCTACCGAAAAAGGCGAGTTCAGCCAATGGCGCTCCTTCGCTAGCAAAGTGTGTTTTCAGTTGAAGGGCAAACACATCATAGTTCCTAGAGGATAAATTCCAATACTTTCTCAAGTCCAGCCTGGTCAATTCAAAGTTGTAATCACTTCCAAAACCCTTATTGTAATGGCCAACCGTGAATTCCACATACCATCCTGATTGAGCATTCAAAATATTGGATCTGCTATCATAGACAAAAGCGAATTCTGTCCCTACAGAGGTTGAGCCTCTGGCGCCAGGTATCCTTGTATTTGCGAGAAGCCCATTTTCATTTTCTAACTCAACACCTCCCACTCTGTTGAATCGAACTCCAGCTCCGACAAAGAGATACTTAACAAATATGTTCTTCAGTAAAATCGGCTCTAGCAACACCTGATTAAACTCATACTGCTCTTCATTCGTCTCAGGAGTAGACCTACCTATACCGTAATAAAGCCGCGGGAAATTCTGAAACTTCGCGTTGCCAGATAGCTGCCATTTTTCGCCAGGTGAGAATATCTCAAAACCCGAGGACACTATAAACTGATTCTCCAGAGTATACTGAATTGAAATAGGCATGTTGGAAGTTCTGGTATCACTTCCAGAACCTGGCCTCTTAAAAAGAAATTTTGAACCTATTCCAAACCCCAGACTAGTCTCAGGAGAAAAAGAAATAATGGGAGCCAAAATTAGCTTACTGGGATACAGCGTACTGTCTAAATCCAGCTTATGACGATTGGGATGGAGCGTAAAAAACTCCACAAACTTACTTTCCTCATATTCCTGCGCAGAACCGCCGAATAGTGACATCAACAGCAGGACAGTAAGCAAAAATTTGCCGGTGATTAGGTTGGTCGACACAAGGGTCTTTATACTTCGTTTAAAAAATTTAGATTCAAAAAATCGAATAAATTTCTATGAAGCTTGACCCATTAGGTATTGCTACCTAAAGTCAACCACTTCTACAGAGACTAATTCTCCTTCAAATAACACCTGATCTTGATTAGACCCCTTCAAAAGTGTGAATTGATCTGATGGAATATCAGCATTCTCCTCTATGTCCATTAATCGGTAAGTAAAAACACCCCCATCGCGATTAAATACCATAAATCTGTCAATACTAGTGCCAGGTGTCACTATCAGCCTAATTTTTGAAAAAGTGGTTGGCTTCTCTGGGGCTAACTCAATAACCCTATTTCCATTCTGTTGGATTTCCATCAAGGCATACTTGTACCCCTCTTTGTATACAGTGAATATATTGTGAAAGCCAATTTCTTCTTCCTCAGGATAGTATTTATCAATATTCACCTCCTCTACCTCCGCTAAAAACGTGAACACGTCTTCACCATCATTCACTACGATGCCTTGAGGGTTAGACGCCCAAAACTTATTGCCGCTCACTACTACAGATCCCGAAAAAGTATCACTGGTACCCGCTACCTTATTTTCAGCAATGAACTCAAATCCGGCTTTGAAGCTCATGTCCTTGTATTTCGTGCTCACTTCATCTAAAACCTGAAGTGCTTCTTTGTCATATTGAGACCATCCAAAAGTGGTGATCATTAGCATGCATGTAATTAAAACTAACTGCTTCATTTCTTTCTCTATTAATACTTGCTATCTAACTCTGTCAATAATTGTTCCAAACTGTATTCATCCTTGATCAAAACCTCTCTGGCCTTGGAACCTTCGAAAGGGCCGACTATTCCCGCGGCTTCCAGTTGATCTATTAGTCTTCCAGCTCGATTGTATCCCAATTTCATTTTTCGCTGTATCAAGGAGGTACTTCCTTGTTGATGCGTGACAATCAAACGAGCTGCATCAGGGAATAGTGCATCTCGCTCAGATAAGTCAACACCTCCCACTTCAGACTCTTCACCTACGAATTCCGGCAGTAGATAAGCATTATCATAACCTCGTTGTTCACCTATAAACTCGCAGATTCTGTCCACTTCCGGCGTATCAACAAAGGCGCATTGTAGTCGTGTCATCTCGGACCCGAGAGATAAAAGCATATCCCCCATTCCTATCAATTGATCCGCACCCCCTGCATCAAGAATGGTCCTGGAATCTACCTTAGACGTTACCCTAAAAGAAAGTCTCGCCGGGAAGTTCGCTTTAATGATACCGGTGATCACATTCACAGAGGGTCTTTGAGTCGCTACGATTAAGTGAATACCAATAGCTCGTGCCAACTGTGCCAATCTTGCAATAGGCGTTTCCACTTCTTTGCCTGCGGTCATCAT
>CAZZHO010000311.1:0-2904 GCA_964653795.1 uncultured Roseivirgaceae bacterium
GTCCTTTTTCACGACTTGTCTTCTTGGTGTATTCGAAGTGTACGATATCGTCGTTAGGCCCAAGAACTTCAGCGACAAACTCTTTCAATGCTCCAGCTCTTTGTGGGAAGCGAATGATGAAATAGTGCATGAGGTTTTCATGCAACAGAGCCCTTTCTCTTATTTCCTCTGTCCTGGTAATGTCGTTATTGGACCCTGATAGTAGGCAAACAACATTTTTGCCTTTGATTTCATCCTTGTAATCGTCCAGCACAGCTACTGATAAGCATCCAGCAGGCTCTAATACGATGCCGCTTTCGTTGTACATTTTGATCAAAGTAGAACATATCTTGCCTTCGTGGACCAGCTTGACTTCTTGAAGATTTTCCTGGCAAATAGGAAAAGTTCTATCACCAACTTTCTTAACGGCTGCTCCGTCAACGAACTTGTCTATTGTATCAAGTTCAACTACCCTTTTGTTGTTAAATGAGTCGAACATCGCCGGGGCTCCCGCCGGCTCAACGCCTATCACTTTTGTGTCTGGACTCAGAATTTGAAATACGCTGGACACACCTGAGGCCAATCCACCGCCACCTACGGGTAAAAACAAATAGTCAATATGAAAGTCAGCATCCTGGCAGATTTCAAGACCGACTGTGGCCTGACCCTCTATTACCTTCTCATCATCGAATGGATGGACGAAAGTGCTATTATTCAGCTCACAATCCTCCATTGCGTGAGCGTAGGCATCGTCGAACGTATCGCCAACAAGTACCACTTCAATAGCCTCTTTGCCGAACATCTTGACTTGACCCACCTTTTGTTTGGGTGTGGGTGCGGGCATATAGATTTTGCCTTTTACACCTAATAGTTTGCAAGACAATGCAACGCCTTGAGCGTGATTGCCAGCACTGGCACAAACCACTCCATTCTTCAGCGCAGAGCTGTTCAGGCTACTAATCTTATTGTAAGCACCTCTTATTTTGTAGGACCTTACAATTTGTGTGTCCTCACGCTTCAGATGTACGTTACAGCCAAACTGTTCACTTAAGTTGAAGCTGTATTGCAAGGCCGTTTTGTCAATTACCTTGTTCAACCTGTTAGAGGCTGCATTTACATCCTTAATAGCTGGACGGTACACTTTATTTTCAGTGGCTGTGTTCATAGTTAGAGAAAACTGATTCCTGACGCTTTAGCCAGGAATCAGATGTTATTATTTGGCGTTTTCAGGGCGCAGTTGTCTTACAGCTGCACCTGCCTGCCACATTTCAGAGTCTTGAAGCTCTTTTAATTCTTCTTCTAGTTTCACACGATAATCAGATTGCTTGTTAGCTTCGATCGTGATTTTCGCTTCATTTCCAGTTTCTACACTGTCATAAAGCTCTTCGAAAACCGGCGCTACTGCGTCTCTGAACTTTTTCCACCAGTCCAAGGCACCTCTTTGTGCTGTGGTAGAGCAGTTGGCATACATCCAGTCCATTCCATTTTCTGCTACTAATGGATAAAGAGACTGTGTAGCTTCCTCCACCGTTTCATTGAAAGCTTCGGATGGACTGTGACCTTTCTTTCTAAGTAGATCGTACTGAGCTGCAAAAAGCCCCTGAATAGCACCCATTAAGCTTCCTCTTTCACCTGTCAAGTCTGAGTAAACTTCTTTTTGGAAGTTAGTTTCAAACAGATATCCCGAACCAACTCCGATACCTAGGGCGATTACTCTTTCCCTTGCTCTTCCAGTAGCATCCTGATGAACGGCGAAGCTGGAGTTCAAGCCTTTACCAGCAACAAAAAGTCTTCTTAGTGAAGTTCCTGATCCTTTTGGAGCGACCAAAATTACATCCACATCTGAAGGCGGTACAATGCCAGTCTGGTCATTGTAAGTCACACCAAACCCGTGAGAAAAGTAAAGTGCTTTACCAGGAGTCAGTTGCGCTTTGATCGTTGGCCAAAGCGCGATCTGTCCAGCATCAGATAGTAGGAACTGTAGAACTGTTCCTCTTTTTGCGGCCTCTTCAATTTCGAAAAGTGTCTCACCTTCAACCCATCCATCCGCAATTGCTTTGTCCCAGGTTTTGGAGTTTTTTCTCTGACCTACAATTACATTGAAACCATTGTCCTTTAAGTTGAGCGCCTGTCCTGGGCCCTGGACACCATAGCCAAGGATAGCGATGGTTTCATCTTTCAGTACTTCCCTGGCTTTTTCCAGTGGAAATTCTTCTCGAGTTACTACTTCTTCTTCAGTACCTCCAAAATTGATTTTTGCCATTATTTGTTAGGTTATAAAAATTCTATGTTAATAATCTTTTATGCTTAGCTGATTGGACTGAGTGTCCTCCAGCTCTTTTATGAATGTTTCTGTCTTTCGCGTTGACTTAGAGATGGCCACTCTGCCTGATCTCGCAAATTCCAAAAGACCGTAAGGTTCAAGCTTTTTGTACAGGTCATGCGTTTCAGACTTATGTCCTGTCTTCTCGATGACGATGTGATCTTTTTCAATTACCAAAATTCGAGCTCCGCTGTTCCTCACCAGGTTTTCAATAATATTCCCATTGAGGAAGGCCTGGGTTGGAACTTTGTAAAGTGCAATCTCTTGATAGTAGATGTCATCCTCATCGTATACGAAGGCACCCAGCACGTCGATGAGTCTCCGAATTTGGCCTACTACCTTTTCAGCCTGCTCTCGAGTAGATCTGATCACAATGGAAAAGCGACTCATGCCATCCACTTCTGTGGCTGAGACATTTAAGCTTTCGATGTTAATCTTACGTCTATTGAAAATAACCGTGATATTATTCAGTAGACCCGCCTTATCCTCAGTAAGAACTGAGAGTGTATGATCTTTTATCAAGTGTTCCGAGTGATCTTCGGTGTAAAGTGAATTGCTCATTTTCGGATCTATGAAAGTCTAATGTCAGAAACTGAGGCACC
>CAZZHO010000312.1:0-2902 GCA_964653795.1 uncultured Roseivirgaceae bacterium
TTTTGCAGCACCCTTCAGCAAGCCGATCTCTTTCTGGCTGAGATGGCGCCACTTGCCTCTGGACAGGTCTTTTTTTGTCAGAGAGCCAAACATCACGCGATCCAGTCTTTTGACCTTGTATCCAAAGTGATCAAAGATTCTTCTTACGATTCTATTGCGACCCACATGGATTTCAATTCCTAGCATCGTGTTGTCGCCTTCCAGTATTGCTAGCTCATCCACTTTTTCAGGTGCTGTAGCTCAGTTGGTAGAGCATCGGACTGAAAATCCGTGAGTCGGTGGTTCGAATCCACTCAGCACCACATTATTTTTTCCCTTCCACGAAAGTGGGAGGGTTTTTATTTGAGGTAAATATTCTTTCAGAATTTAAAAAAACCTGGACTCCTAGGAAACGAGATATTTTTACCTCTTTTTCATTGGTTTGGTTCTTCTTGGCTATCACAGCGAGTGGAGTAATATTCAAGGGCTTTTTCGAATTGCTTTGGCTTTCTAACTTTCTTTTTTGAAAGGTACTTTTTCATTGCCGGACAGTTTTTACTCAATTTGCGTACATCCCTTGGTATATCCGCCGGACTCAATTGCCCTTGAGAACCCTCAATGAAATATTTTGGAATAACGACCTTATTGACAGATGTACTAGATGCATATCCCGTAGATCCCATTTGACCATAGCTTTTGGTTCTTTGTAAAGCATATACTTTGAATATTTTCATATCGGGAGTTAGCATGTAGGTCCCGATCATAAAATTCGAACCATATCTCATTACATCGAATCTGGAGCCGTCTGTAACTAAGATATGGTCTATTTCAGACTTCTGGATTTTAGTTTTTGAACCTTCAACTTTGCAATCAAAGTAATTACTCTCAAGTTCATCTGGGAATATGATTTTATAATGATTATTGGTTCGGAGTTTTGCTACAATTTTTATAGTATCTCCATTATTTTTTATCACCGTAGCTGGCAATTGAGTTTGAGCACTTGAATTCCAGATGTTAACTAAAAACAGTTTTAAGAATACTGAGAAAACGAATAGTTTTTGATTGGAAGAAAAAAAATAGGAAGGAAGTACATTGTTTTGCATTTTCTAAAAATATTAATTTCTATTTGAATTCTGGATTGAGAAGGCCCTTAGAGAATAGTAAAACGAGACTTTACTTCGCCGCACCCTTTAACAGCCCAATCTCTTTCTGGCTGAGATGGCGCCACTTGCCTCTGGACAGGTCTTTTTTCGTCAAGGAGCCAAACATCACTCGATCCAGTCTTTTGACCTTGTATCCGAAGTGCTCAAAGATCCTCCTTACGATTCTATTGCGACCCACATGGATTTCAATACCTAGCATGGTATTGTCGCCTTCCAGGATGGCCAGCTCATCCACTGTTACGGAACCATCCTCTAAAGTGATGCCCTTGATAATATTCTCGAAGTGTTGCGTAGTGATAGGCTGGTCTAGCTCCACCTGGTAGATTTTCTTGATTTTATGACTGGGGTGTGTCAGTTTCTTAGCTAGCTCGCCATCATTGGTGAAGAGCAGAAGACCCGTAGTATGTCTGTCCAATCTCCCCACCGGATAGATTCTTTCAGGGCAAGCTTTGTCTACCAGTTGCATGACCGTTTTGCGATTGTGCGTGTCCTCCATTGTGGTGATGAAGTCCTTGGGTTTATTGAGCAGGACATACCGGAGTTGCTCAGGGTTGAGCTTCTTACCTTTGAAGATGACTGTATCCGTAGGAAGTACTTTGGTCCCTAGCTCGGTAACTACCTTCCCATTGACCTTGATTTGTCCAGATCGAATCAGCTCATCAGCATCACGCCTGGAGGTTACACCTGAATTGGAGATATAGCGATTCAGTCGCATAGGCTCCGCTGGTTTAGGACGCTTTTCTGAATTGCGCTTTTGTTGCTTCTGAGGAGCCTTGCCCTTGAAGTTTTTCCTGGGCGGTTTATTCCTCTCCTGTGCCAATGGAATTATCTTCTAGTTTAAAGTCTTTTGGTGTGGGTAGCTCGTTCAAGTTGTTGATGCCGAAGTAATCCATAAACTTCTGACTGGTCCCGTAAAGCATGGGCCGTCCTACTGCATCGGATTTGCCCTTGATTTCCAACAGTTCTTTTTCCAGCAATTTTTGGACAGCATAATCGCAGTTTACACCTCGGATTTGCTCTATCTCACTTTTGGTGATAGGCTGCTTGTAGGCAATAATGGCCAGAGTTTCGAGCGCTGAATTTGAGAGCCTTTTCTTCGACTGTTGCTTTAGCAATATGCCAATGCTAGCCTGGTAGGCGGGCTTGGTCAGGAATTGATATCCACCACCACTTTTCATCAGGGTGAAAGAGTATTCCTTACTCTCATATTTTTCCTGCAGCTTTTCGATATTAGCGCTGATGTCCTCCTCAGGTATTTCTGCCTCAAACATTTCCTTCAGGCAAGCCAACAGTTCTTTTTCAGTGATGGGTTTTGGAGAACAAAAAATCAGTGCCTCCAGGTGTAATAGTAAATAATCCATATTTCGGATTACTTCTTTTTGTTGAGCTTGGCTTCTATCGAATGCATGGTGTGCGGTACAGCTTTCAATCGCTCTTTGCTAATCAATTTGCCTGTATCCACACAGATGCCATAGGTGCCGTTTTTGATTCGGATTAAGGCGTTTTCAAGGTTGTTGATGAACTTCTGCTGCCTGGCTGCCAATTGGCTCAATTGCTCTTTTTCGGCAGTATCAGCACCATCTTCGAGTGTCTTTACATTAGCATGAGTGAAGTCCGTACCTTCATCCGTACTTCTGGTCAAAGACTTTCGAAGGATAGACAGTTCATTGCTAGCCCTCTCCAGTTTTTGGTTGATGAGGAATTCAAATTCTTTCAGTTCCTCTGGTGAATATTTTGTCTTTTCGGCCATGGCATTGTTG
>CAZZHO010000313.1:0-2900 GCA_964653795.1 uncultured Roseivirgaceae bacterium
CAGACTACTCCCTGATAAATAGCATATTTCGCGTCTAATGCCCGATCGAAATTAGCTTCTAGCATTTTCTTCTTCTGCCCATCTTTTAACTCGCCCTCCTCGATCACTGGAGACATGATCCGCATTCTATTAGCACTTTCATCTGTCAATATCATCATCGGTCTGTTTTGAAAGCTGAATTGCCAGCGACCTAATTCACCTTCTATATCTTGTACCTCTCGGTAGAGGATCTTCTGCATTTTCTCATTGTTCATTTTGTCAAATGCACTCTGAGCATGCGTCAGCATCGGTGAGACGAGAACAAGACTGAAAATAAAAGTGCGTATACCCATGATGATCAAATTCACTAGAATATACGCACTAAGATCTTCGAAGGTGATGAGAACCCTCCTTTTGTCTTCAATTGTACCTAAAGACCAGACTGAAAAGCAGTTGGTCCCTTGAATACTTTATCCAGAACATTGGTCTCTTCGAACAACTCGTCTTCATTTTCCGAAGACTGTATGATGTAACCATCATTCTTGATATAGGCCGAAATCTGAATCTCAGGTTGGTTGGTAAAACCGAAAGTCACATTAAGCACTGGACTCCCCAACAAAGGACCTTCTTCAAACTCTCTACTCGTGACATAACTCAATCCACTCAGGTATTTAGCTACGCTAGCTGAATCTAACTCAAAGTCCGTGCTAGACCATCGACCATTGCTATTGTAAATAGAAAACGCTGAGTCAGGATAATTGAATGAAACCTGCGTAAGGGAATCTCTCCTTAACCTCAACACATCCGCATTTCTGAAACCCTCCGACTCCTTGGGAAGACTGATCCCCATAAAGTCTTCTGAAAGGTATACGTCCTTTTCTTCAAAAAGCCTGACATAAGTATGGAACTTCTGTTGTCCTTCTACACCGAAGCGACCCACTACTAAATCCAATGATTTATTGGCTCCTTCAAAGATTTCAACTCTTGTACCGGTGGAGTCCACCGAATAATCTTTCCAGTTGTCACTAGACCTTGCCACCAATCTCGAAGGTTTGGCACCTCTAAGCGTTTGGAAAAAGTTTTTTACCACTGTTGTGACAGCTTTTTTCTCCAGCTCTCCGGATTTTACCTGCCACTGATCTGCACCCAATTTCTGTAAAGAAATGGTGTTACCGGCTGAGGTAATCTGAACTTTAGTCACCTTGGCAGTATCAATCTCTACCAAGACATCTCTAAATGACTTACTACGTCCGCTGTTGCCAGTGAAGGTAGCAATCAAATAAATCACTACTAGCGCTCCTAATAGACCTAAAAGTTTAACTGTACTATTCTTCTTCATCGTTTTGAGCTTAAGCGAAATTTCCTTGAGACCATCTTTGACGCTTCCTGTTATTTGCTTGCTTTCTGACGAAAGCGTAAATCAATATCAACAGAATCGGAGCGAATACATTACCATACTTCAGTATGTTCTTAGTACCATCCTCTATTGTATCCAGAGGGCGGGCGGTTATGCCCTTCGTTCTTAAGTCTATCAAGCCAGTATCATCTGATAGCCAGTCAATGGCATTACTTGCCAGGTTGACGTTATCGGGTGTCAATTGCTGAGGCTGTTGACCTTCTCCGTTTACAATAAAGTCACTATTACCCACTACTACAATCTTGCCATCGCCGGGACCAATTCGCTCGATAGAAGCAGCCAAGATTTGCTCTCCAAGCGGAAAGTCATTTTGTGTCCATTGACGTTGGATATTGATGTACCCAGGAGGTTGAGAACCTGATAGCTCGGAGGTATAAACCAACGGGTTGACGCTGATAGTGGTATCTGTGTTGGTAATAGTGAATGCATTAGAAAATGTAAACACGGCGTTTTCCAATCCCTGCGTGACCGGGTGAACCTGGAAATTGGTGATCCTTGGGAAATAGTGGAAATTGACCTGACTATTGATGGTAAAGAATCCTTGGCGCTGCTGCACGTTGACAGTGGCGCAGCTTCCATCGATCACAAAATCCTGACCGTAATTCAGCCCCTTGCTTCCAATCCAATTCTCTAAACCAATCTGAGGCTTGCGGGACAATTGTGACGATTGTAAGTCTCCTGTTACAGTGGCATACGAAAGCAAGAGTTTACCACCGCCATTTAGATAGTTGTCCAACTTCTGAAATTCGTAGGCAGGTATACTATCCGTAGGATTTACCCATATCAAACTTCTGTAGTAAGAAGGGACCAAAGTCGTATCAGCAATATTGAACGGCTCCACATCATAAAGTACCGACAGCTGCTGTATCAATTGAGGGAAAGCCGCTAATGAAGGCTCACCGTATCCACTGATCATCCCCACTTTTGGTTTTGAGGCGATGGATATCTTCTTGATGGCAGTAGTTAAGTCATATTCCATGGCACCTTCCGGCTGAACCAAAGGAATCACTTCTGTTCGCTCACCACTCTTCATCACTACTCCTAAGAAAGCGTCCAACTGCTGACGTTGATCATTTTCAATCACATTGATTCTGATCGGCGCCACTCCTGCTTGCATGGCTTGCTGTTTGGTTTCATCACTCTCATTCGGATTGATAAACTCAAAAACCAGGTTACCATTTGAAAGATCCTCATACTCTATGAGCATGTCTCTAAGGTCATTCCTCACATAAGCTAACTGAGCCGGGAGCTCCTCTGTAAAGTAGGCTTGCACCGTAATTACCTCGTTGAGGTTCTCCAAAATATCTTCAGTAGCATCACTAAGCGTGTAGCGCTTGTCTTCTGTGAAATCTATTCGGAAATAAAGATTTTGCGAGATCAGGTTTGCCACCACTATGATGGCCATCACAATCGCTAACTGTACAAAAATCGTTGACTTTTTCATCTCAATATTTCAGTTATGATTGCCAGTTTCTTTTTGAGAGCATCACCTGGGAAAGGATTA
>CAZZHO010000314.1:0-1129 GCA_964653795.1 uncultured Roseivirgaceae bacterium
CAGAAGTTTTTTGGCAAAGTATGCCTCGCCCCATCGCCAGTCTATTAAAAGGTGTTTGGTGAGGAAGCTGGCTACGATCATGCGAACCCTATTGTGCATATGACCTGTTTTGTTCAGTTCTCGCATTCCTGCGTCTACGATAGGATAGCCTGTCTTTCCTTGGCACCACTTCTCAAACTCTTCTTCATTGTTTCTCCATACCACCCCGTCATATTTCCGGTTGAAATTATGCTCCACTACATGTGGGAAATGCCATAAAATAGATTGGTAGAACTCCCGCCAGATCAATTCATTTAGATACTTTCCATTCAAGTCCATGGAGTCTTTTACCAACTGTCTTGTGCTGACTGTTCCAAATCTTAGATGGACGCTCATCCGTGTAGTGCCTTCTTCAGATGGTGTATTGCGAGTGTTGTGGTAGTTCTTGATAATTTTCTGGTTCAGTTCATTAGACGGAGCTGGGATCGTAGATTTTTCAAATCCCATTTGTTCCAGAGAGATAATGTCCTTTGCAGAATTTTTATGCCAATTTGATTGGTCTTCGGAAGCATAATGATTGATATGGCTTGTGGTGAATAAGTCTTTCCAAACCCGGCTATATGGAGTATAAACTGTGTAGGGTTTCCCGTCTTTCTTCAATACCTCATCTTTCTCAAAGATGACATGATCTTTTTTGGCCTTAAAGGCTATCCCTTGCTCGTCAAGTAACTCGAATACGGCTTTGTCTCTTTCTCTTGCGTAAGGCTCATAATCTTTGTTGGCCCATACGGCTTTGACGTCATAATCTTTAAGAAGCTGTTTCCATATAGCCAATGGTTCCCCATACCGGACATCAAGTGAGCTACTACTTGAGACTAATTGAGATTGAATTTTTGCTAGTTCATCGTGAATGAAGGTGACCCTGGCATCATCTTTTTCTTCGAGTTTATCTAGGATATTTTTATCAAATATGAAGATAGGTTGGACTGGATCAGACTCTTGATGTGCATGAAATAGCCCTTTGTTATCAAGCAGCCTAAGGTCTCTTCTGAACCAAAAAATGGTTACGCTCTTCTTTGACATATTAAAGCATTCTTACGCTTGACATACCCCCATCTACTCCGAGGATTTGCCCGGTTGTCCATTGTGA
>CAZZHO010000314.1:1229-2878 GCA_964653795.1 uncultured Roseivirgaceae bacterium
TGATAAGCCATTCCTTGATCTACAGCCACTGTACTGAATAGCACGATGCTCGCGTTCTCTGCCTTCTTGAGGAGAGTTAGGACACTTTGAATAGCATTTACTGCTCCGAGTACATTTACCTGAAAATCTTTTTGAAAGTCCTCATTTTTTAAGCGGTTGAAAGGCTTGAGGTTGATAGTGCCGGGACAATAGGCAAGTCCATCTAATTGTTCAGTATCTAACTCAATGGAAGTATCAGTTTCAGCGTCAAAAGGGATGTGACGTACATTGGGAATACCCTGGATGCTTTCCTTATTGCGGGATGCGACCCATACATTATGGCTTTGTACAAGACTTTTTGTAAGCGCTAGGCCAATGCCTGAGCTACCACCAACAATTAAATAGTTTTTACTCATGTTCTTACCAGTTCAGCTTGTCGAACCTGTGGCAAGCTTCTTTTGTTCGGGAAAGATTTCTGATCTGAAGAAATGCGGATACTAACAAGGCTATCTTTATTTTCGTAACAACCGTCAGAAAACATCTCTTTTGAAAAAGACATTTAAAATTTCCCGTACTGCTAGTTGGATGATCATCATCATGATAGTGGTGATCTGCCTTATTTATTTCCGCAGCTTATTGGAGCCACTGGTGCTTTCCGTCTTTATATGGTATTTGATTAGTGCATTTAGAAAAGCAATTGGCAGGATAAAAATTAAGGGAAAAACATTCCCTGACTGGTTGCAAGCTTCCTTGGCCTTTACCATAACATTTTTTGTATTGTGGGGTATCTGGGGAATCATCTCCTATAATGTTCAGCTGATCATTGAAAAGGCCCCAGAGTACACTAAGAATTTAGCAGGGTTGAGCGCCGGCCTTGGATCCATTCCTTACCTTGATAGACTTCCGGGGATCGAGGATATTGACACTTTTATATTGGGCAATTTATCCAGTATTGATATTCAGGGTTCTGTGGGTGTGGTTATCAATTCATTGAGTTCTATTGTTGGGAACCTGGCTTTGATCCTTATTTACGTGATTTTCATGCTAATTGAAGAAAATCTAATTCCGAAGAAAATAGAGGCAGTTTTTCAGAACTCCGATAAGAAGGGTAGAATGCAGGATATACTGCACCAGATTGGTAAATCTATCAACTCCTACTTCACGGTCAAGACTTCCATGAGCCTTTTGACTGGCTTTCTTAGCTATATTATCCTCCTGTTTTTTGGGTTGGATTTTGCTGTGCTTTGGGCTTTTTTGATCTTTCTTTTCAACTATATTCCTTACGTGGGTTCATTAGGCGCTACTTTGCTTCCATCTTTGTTTGCTGTTTTTCAGTTTGCTTCTTTTTGGCCTTTTCTGTGGATTCTTCTCTCGGTATCTGCTGTTCAGGTATTTGTTGGCAATTACATTGAGCCAAAGGTGGTTGGGAAAACACTGAACCTTAGTCCACTTGTTGTGATTGTAGCCCTGTCTTTTTGGGGTTCAATTTGGGGTATCGTAGGAATGATATTGTCAGTACCGATAATATCGGTGTTGGTGATCATCATGAGCCACTTTCCTTCCTCAAGAAATATCGCCATTCTTTTTTCAGAACAAGGCAGTTTGGAAAATTATTGATTTCAAAATGGGATGATTTTAGTTTTAAGTTGTTATTAACTCAACAATTGTTG
>CAZZHO010000315.1:0-2838 GCA_964653795.1 uncultured Roseivirgaceae bacterium
GCAATTTTTCAGGTTCAAAGCCCGGAATAGCTCTATTTTGAAGTTGAGGACCACCGATAGATAAATCAGGCAAAGTATTCGGAAGCGTTTGTCCGAACCTGGTGAGCGTGGTGAAAGGATGACCTTTTCCGTCCCCCGCATGACAACTTCCACATGAGGTAGCAACGAATCCAGGTCCAAGTCCTGTTGCTGATGAAAATACTTCATCATTAAAGGCAATATCACCGTTTAAAAATTGGAGTTGCTCACCATGTGAAAGACCCTCGGTTGGTCCGTCTAAAAGTTCATTTTCTTCAGGCGACTCAGGAATAAGCTCTTCGCAAGCTATGAAGGTAAATAGAATGGAGATGGTAAAAATTATACTTATTCTATACATCGTAAAATAATTTTATACAAACCTATTATTAAAGTTAGATATATCAAACTTTTAATTAAGTAGTGTAATATTTACTTTTGGTGCAATGATTACTATTACTGAGGAGAACTATTTAAAGGCCATCTACAATCTCAATTTGGATAGGGACGGAAAAGAGCTAGGCACCAATGAACTAGCCAATCATCTGGGTAATTCACCGGCCACTGTCAGCAGTATGCTTAAAAAGCTCAAGGAAAAGGAGTTTATTGATTATGAAAAGTACGGTTCTATTTCACTGTTAAAAAAAGGAGAAAAAGAAGCATTTACTGTAATTCGCAAACACAGACTATGGGAAACGTTTTTGGTAGAGAAAATGGAATTCACCTGGGACGAAATACATGAAGTTGCAGAGCAGCTTGAACACATCAAGTCTAAAAAATTGGTCGATCAACTAGATAAGCTTCTCGGTTACCCTGATTACGACCCACACGGTGATCCAATACCAAAAGCGAATGGTGCAATTAACGGGATCCATAAAACCACTTTGAGTCAGGAGTCTGCTGGAAAAAGCCTGAGAGTTGTAGGCGTTAAAAATGACTCATCCGCTTTTCTTCAGCATATCACACAACTGGGACTTGTAATCAATAGTAAAGTCATCATAAAATCTCACCATGAATTTGATGGGTCATTTGACGTTGAGATTGATGGAAAGCCTCATATGATAACTCGACAGGTTGCGGAGAATGTTTATGTTGATTGATGTCAGCCTAAGAACATAAATATTTTGATCATGTCTCTACCCCTCAAATTCTCATAGAAATGGAAAACACTATGGTAGGTCCAAACGTGAATGTATCACCCTGCGATTCAAGAGCACGTTGTTGAATTGGAATGCGATAAATCCCACTAATCATGGTTTTTCTAATGAGCGCTGACAATCCGATATTGCCATTATATGCTACAATGCCGGAGTTGGGATCCTTATTACCATCCCATTTTGCTACACTTTGATAGAAGCTAACCACCGAACCACGAACTGAAAATATTCGGCTTAAATCATATCCAAGACTAAATCCATTGGTAGATTCATTAGGTGCTTTATAACCGAGCGAATTCTCAGCTAAAGCCCATTTGTTGATGGTGTAAAAGGTGACAAACCATTTTGCTGATAAACGGGAAGCATAATGCAATTCCAGTTTTGGATTAAGCGTGCCTGTACCGAACTGAATATGGAGATGCTTCTCACCATTCTCTCCTGCGCTCAATGGATTTTCCTCTGTATTTCCTGTTGGTATTGTAGTACCCAGTGCAACATCTAATCGATCTCTTGATCCAAATAAGCCTGTATATCTTCTTGAGATCATTAAGCTTAGATCGCTAATCCCAGAATAATTTTCATTTCTATGATGGATGTCTCGGTTTCTTAAGATTTCTTCCCTTTGAGTTTCATCCACTGGATCTGTAAATTCTACACGAGCAACCTGCTGCTTAAAGTCAATTGGCACCTGTAGCCAAAGTGTCCAATTGGGAGCAAATGAGTATTCGGCCTGCAGCTCAACACGGGTAAAATCAAGACTCACTTTGTGATGATGTAACGGAACATTCGTCACTTGTCCTTGTTCATTCAGACCTCTATAGTTTGGGTGCCCTCCCTGGAAGTCAAACCCTCTTGCAAAGTTCAATGCTAAGCGTAAGTTTCCTGATGACAGGCTATCAAGGCCTGCAGCAATTCGTTCATTGCTTTGTAATGCTGGATTGCTACATGCCGGGCAAGACTGACTTAAAGCGGGAATAGCAGCCAGTACTAGTAATATTTGAAGGACTTGCCTCATTTAGATGCTACTGCTTTTTTCACAGTGGCAATGTCATTGCCTTCCACCCGAGCAACTAATTTCTCTTGGTCATCAAATATCAATGCAAAAGGAAGAGCTGGCATTTGATACTTATAAGTAAGGTGTTTAGCAATATCTGACTTCCAGTCCACCACATCAACTTGTACCAACCTGAGCTTGTTCGGATTCTCCAGAACCAATCGCTCCAGCTTTGGAGTGAATAACTTACATGGACCACACCAATCGGCATAGAAGTCGAAAATTGTAAGTTTCCCTTCCGTTAGGTAGTCATTAAACTTGATCTTATCACCACCCTTTACCACTTCAATATCAAGCCCTTCTTTTTCATCAGCTGTTAGCGGAATTGGCTTTTCATCCCCTTCAAAAAAGGCCTGAAAATTCAAATCAGCTACTATCTTTCGAAGTTTATCTTCACTAACCGAGCCATCAGAAGTAAGGACAACCATGCTATCATTAAAGGTCGCTTTGACATCTTTAATGCCGTCCAGCTTGTTTAATGCGGATGCCGTAGAATTGGCACAGCTTTGACATGACCACCCTTCAACTTTGAACTGGACCTTCTCCTGAGCTATGGTAGCTGTGAGAGAAAGTGAAAAAATGATTGCGAATAATTTTAACTTTTTCATAATA
>CAZZHO010000316.1:0-2837 GCA_964653795.1 uncultured Roseivirgaceae bacterium
TTGCCGGATTTCTTTTAGGCCTTCCATTGTCAGCTATAGTGAAGACAGTCACCAGCGGTTTCGGATCCATCCTTGGTTATATAGGTTTAGTTATTGTCTTGGGAGGAATCCTCGGAGAAGTTTTGGGTAACTCTGGAGCTGCAGAAAGAATAGCCTTATATATCCTTCAAGGGGCAGGTAAGAAAAACCCTCGATTAGCTATTAGTTTTTTAGGGGCATTTGTTGGGATTCCAGTTTTTTGTGATACTGGATTTATCATTTTATCCAAGCTGACTAAGGCCATCTCCGTTCAAAAGGGTATTTCTTCTAAAGCCTTATCTATAAGCCTGGCAGCTGGACTTTACACAACACATACCTTGATTCCACCGACCCCAGGTCCCATTGCTGCAGCTGGCAATCTGGGAGGATCCGACTACCTGGGTTTAATCATGCTTGTGGGGTTGTGCTTAGCCGTACCCGCTATTCTTGTTGGTTACCTTTTATCAAGCAGAATATCCTTCAATGAGCCGGAAAGCAATGAAAATACTGGTTCAAGCCCTGATGGATTGCCCAGCATTACTAAGAGTGTTCTGCCAATTGTCTTACCGATCGTCTTGATCGCTTCTGGCACAACTTTGAAGTTGGCTAGTGCTCAATTTGTCGGTGTTGAGTATCTGCTTCTTCTTGGAGATCCAGTGATCGCGTTGTTGATCTCATTAGCAATCGCTTTCTTTCTACTTCGTAAATCGATGTTGGAAGACTTTGGTGAGAGCGTGAAGAGTGGAGTGATGTCGGCGGGACCGGTTCTAATTATCACCGGCGCAGGAGGGGCTTTTGGAGCAGTGCTAAAGGCTTCTAGTTTAGCTGAAAACCTGGAAGTGATTTTTAAATCTTATGCACTGGAAGGTGTAGGTCTGCTATTGATAGCCTTCTTGCTGGCTGCTCTGTTAAAGACGTCACAAGGATCTTCTACCTCTGCGATTGTGATTACTTCTTCTTTGCTTTCTCCTTTTTTGACTGCCTCAGGAATTGATACACCTATGGAAATTGCGCTTTTGGTAATGGCGATAGGAGGTGGGGCTATGACCTTTTCTCATGCCAATGACAGTTACTTTTGGGTCGTTAGTCAGTTCGGTGGATTGACGGTAAAAGAGGCATACAGATCTTACTCAATCATCACCTTGGCTCAAGGAGTAACGACCTTAGTCCTTGCTCTTCTCTTAAGCCTGATCTTTGTTTAATCAAGAGGTAGGTTTTTACTCCAAGCATCAAATAGGTGCTTCTGGCGATCACTTAGTTTGTTTCTCTTTCTTATAGAAATTTTCCCGCCACTATCGATTAACTGTAAGCCGATTTTATCTAGGTAATCTTTATAGGGAAGAGCTTGATTGTCCATGACGTAATTCTTGAAGAAATCGTCTATTTCGGGGTAGGTCATATTTGTAAGATCTTCAATGAAAGTTTCCTCTGAAAATGGGTTTCCTTTTCCATACTTTTTGATCAGGTCCAGCATTAGTTCTCTTAGGCCATAAGTGCCATCAGACTTATCTAAAAGCAAAATGTCCAGAAGCCCCGCAATCAGGGATCCGCGGTAATAAATATTGCCATATTGCTTTGATCCTTTTTCTGTGAACGATTCTTGAGCAAGTTTTTTCAAGCTCCATTCTTTATTGAAATAGTTATTGTCTACATATATTTTTTGAGCTACCGAGTTTCCCAGATAAGTCTCCAAGTCTACTAGCTCCCCTCTGTAAAGGAGAATATTGCTTGCCCATTCAGTTACTCCCTCGTACAGCCATAGATGAATTGATGGAGTGGGGTTTACGAAGTTAAATGTCTCGATTACCTCACTGTGGATATTTAACGGAGTAACAATATGAAAGAATTCATGAGAAGCAATATCAGTCACCTTTGACATATAGTCCGGCGATGGCTCTTTTTCATTTAAGACATATTCCGAGCTGTAAGAGTGTTCCCATGCTCCGGTCTGACCATTCAGATTGGGTTCAAAGAAATACAGAAAGGTATATCTATCTACTGGCAGCTCTACCAGAAATTTCCTCGAAGCATCTAGCATATCCGACATATTGTCAAGTAGAAGCTGAGAGGTGATTTTTCCACTTTTGGAATAAGTAAAAATTTCAACTGCAGATCCAGCTATTGTGGTATCAGCGAAAGTTAAATCCCCTAAAAGGATCGGGGAATCTACCAAGTGGTCAAAATCAGTGGCTCGATATGTGCCATTTTCAGATTGTAAGGCAGTGCCAATTTTCCATGCTTCATCATGTGTAATGGAGACATTGAAAGGGATTTTCTGAAGCCCGTGAATGTACCCCATTACAGTATGAGCATTGATCAGCGTATGGTCTTCCTCAATGGACGAGCCGCACATTAGATAGATAGGAAATTCTTTGAGGGGCGTGTCAAAGGTCTCTGCTACTCTATAGGTAATCTTTGAGATTTTCTGTGGCTTAGTAAGTTGGTATTGGTTAGGAGCGGTGAATATGGTAGTGATTTCCTTTCCTTTCTTATCGTAAGCTTTGAAGTCGCTTACCAATCGACCAATATTCATGGTCTGATAGGTGCCGGGTGCTGTAGCGGCAAACTGAAAAATATCCTGATCTTTCTGAAGTTTTTCTGCAAAACTGAGTGAGACTAAAAAAGTGTCCTGGCTTTGGGTTAAGTCCAGACTGTAATTCATTTGATTGGTTTGACTCCATGAATTAAAAGACAGCAAAAGGGCTGTACATGACACAATAAACTTCATACAAAAAATTTTGACGAAAATAGCTGTATTAAGCAGCACTTCCATGTGGAACTTTTACTATTGGTGCTATAAATTCGATCTTAAAGTGTAG
>CAZZHO010000317.1:0-2811 GCA_964653795.1 uncultured Roseivirgaceae bacterium
AAGCCATATTTAGACCTATCCAAAAATTCTTCTCCTCTCCAATCTTCACCTTGTCCAGTGGACGAATTTTGATATCCTTATTTCTAACTAAGGTCAAGCCATCCTCATCGGTAAGATAAGAAAGGGCTCTCATCAGAAACTCCTCATTGGCATAGGTTGTCCGTACATAAGGATCCACGCCAAGCGCTAGAGGTTCTCCCGATTGAATATTGAAGTCATTCCGGATCATATCACCGTCTGCTACCACGATGATTTTAGAATCCACTCCATCATCCTGAAAATGCTCCAAATTCAATCCCTTAGGAATTAATCTATTTCTGTAAAGCGATGTAAATGGGCCTTCCAATAAATAACCAAGCACTTGCTGGCCACCTCTAAAAAAATCAGGATTTAGCCCCTGGACCCAATCCTCAAACCGAACTTGGACAGGTGGGGACAAAACATTCGTGTAAGTCGATGACAAAACAAGGGGTGTCTTTTTAATTCCATTAGCTCTCACCGTATCGATGGTAGAAACAAATTTCAAAATCGTTCCATCCAGGCCTTTTGTAAGTGGATGATCTCCATAATTGGTAGTAACCGGGAAAAATGGCCAAGGCATCAACTCTATTCTTGGCTGATCACCAATATTCCCTAAAACGCCGGGAAAGAATCCTGAATTAAAGTCAATCACAAAATCCCGGTTAATTCTAACTCCGTACTTGAAAAGTAAGTCTTCAAGATTCAGTTCATAGGGTAATGCAACCGTACCTTCTCCTTCAGCCTGCCTAACATCCACACTTAATGCATCGACAAAAGCCAAAAGCCGACCACCTTTCATTACAAATTGATCAATCCAGAACTTCTCTTTTTCGGTAAAAGCCTCTGTCGGTTTAGCAATCACAAGTACATCGTACCCTACTATTGGTTGGTTCCGGTCTCTTAGATCGAGACGAAAAAGATCATACTTATTAAGTATTGCATTCGTAAAACCAGCTAATTGACTTGTATCCGGCTCATTGTGACCTACAATCAATCCGATGCGAGGACGACTGGGTCTGACGAGCGTTTCGATGGCGGAGATAAGCTCGTATTCCAAACCTTCGATCGATTCATTAATCATTGCCTCTGGCTCAGAAGCCCTGTTTCCTTTCAAAAGCGAAACCGCCACTTGCCTGCCACCATATGAAATGATGACTCCTGGAAAAATCAGTTTCTCACTTCTTTCTCCATTTTTTGTATATGTCAGGTTGGTAGGCTGAAGCCCCTTGTCAATTAAACTCCTGTAGAATTGGTTTCTACTTTGCGCTGATGCTGCGATTGACGGATCTGTAAACTTGTATTGCAGGTTCCTTCCAGCATGCACTGACAACTGGTCCAGGAGATCCGCCAGGGACTTCTCAAAACGACGAAAGTTTGAAGGAAGCTCACCTGACATAAATGACTCAATAGTAAGTGGTTCCTTCAAACGTTTAAGTATGCTTATACTTTGATCTGAAATCGTGTATCTCTTCTCTTCTGTCAGATCCCATCTAACCCTGAAAGTATTTGTAGTTTGTATGATAAACGTAACCACTTGCAGAGTAGCGATCACAACCAAAATTCTGTTCAGCCCTTTACTATTTAAGTTCATCTTCTCTTGGTCAGGGTAAGTTGAACAAAAGACAAAAACAACAAAATCACTGAGACGAAATAGCCTATATTTTTCAAGTCCAGTAGGCCTTTGCTCATGGCCGTGTAATGGTACAGAATCCCCACTCTCTCAAGCGAGTAGGACCATGATCCCCAACTATCAAGATTTGCCAAAGAATCAATACCATCATAGGATAGGAAACATAAAAAGCCTGCCAAGACGAATGATACTATTTGGTTTTCAGTTAGTACAGAAGCAAAAAGGCCAAAAGCTGTAAAAACACCGCCTAGGAGTATGAGACCCAAATAAGAACCTATGATCCCTGCGGTATCCAAATTGCCTTCGGGGCTGCCCAAAGCCGAGACAGAGAAGTAGTATAGTATTGTTGGCAAGATGGAAAAAACAACAAGCAAAAAGGCAGAAATGAATTTACCAACCACAATTTCCCATCTTTTAAAGGGCAACGTAAAAAGAAGTTCTATTGTACCAGATCTATGCTCTTCTGCGAAACTACGCATGGTAATTCCTGGAATCAGGAACATAAAAAGGTAGGGCCCTAAAGTAAAAAGTGGTTCAAGCGTGGCATACCCATATTCTAAAACAGATGAACTAGGAAACAGCCACATCACCAAACCAGTACCCATCAAAAACACTCCTAACACCACGTAAGCTATTAGTGAGTTGAGGAACTCATTGACTTCTTTGACTATGATACTAAGCATCTTCCCCAGTTGTCAATTCCCTAAAAATATCCTCTAGAGAGCCCCCTGCAGCCTTCATCGAAACCAAAGGCCAATTCTCATTTGCTGATAGTTTCAGTACTTCACTCTTTATACTATGATCACTTGAGACTAATAGATAGTTACCAATGCCTACACTTTCCAGACTATCAACTCCCTTCAAACCTTTCAATAGCTCGAGTTCAACATCTTCTTCAAACTCCAGTTCCCATATGTCTTTAGTAGATGTTTTCTTAGAAAGGGCACTAATGGTATCATCGGCTACTATTTTACCTTTATTGATGATCACCACCTGATCGCAAACGGCTTCTACCTCTTGCATGATGTGTGTGGAGAGAATTACCGTTTTATCTACCGATACATTTTTTATTAACTGCCTTATGTCTTTCAACTGATTGGGGTCTAGTCCAGTGGTAGGCTCATCCAACACCAAAACCTTCGGATCTGGTAACAAAGCTT
>CAZZHO010000318.1:0-2801 GCA_964653795.1 uncultured Roseivirgaceae bacterium
TTTGTCTTATTTATTGTTTTAGTATGCTACTAGCACTTTTTGCTGGCCAAAACGAAGGCTTGCTTTTTGGCGTTTTTGGCGCTGTTATTATTCTTTTCCTAATCGTGGATCTTGGTGTCTTCCACAAAAAGCACCATAAGGTCTCTCAAAAGGAAGCTTTACAACAGTCAATTTTCTGGGTTGCAGTTTCTGTGGCATATGGTATGCTCATCTACTTCTATGGAGATGGCAAAGCCAGCACACTGGAGTTTTTCTCAGCCTATGTAACTGAAAAAGCGCTAAGTGTCGACAATATTTTCGTAATCCTCCTAATTCTCAGGTACTTCAAGGTAGATGAGGAGTATTATCACAACATCCTGTTTTGGGGAATCCTTGGAGCGATTGTATTCCGAGCCATTTTCATATTTGTGGGGGCGTTTTTGATTGCGCAATTCCACTGGATCCTATACATATTCGGTGCCTTCCTTATTTATTCTGGAGTTAAAATCTTCAATGAAGATGAAGACATGGAGGTGGAACCTGAAAAGAATGCGCTGCTTCGATTCGTAAAGAAGATTTTCCCTATGACCACCGACAATCATGGTGGCAAATTCAGTGTAATTGAAAATGGAAAGCGTGTTTTTACACCATTATTCCTGGTAATTGTATTGATCGAGTCCACTGATTTGATTTTTGCTGTAGACTCTATTCCAGCTGCCTTCGCTATCTCTCAAAACGAGTTTGTTATCTACACCTCGAACATTTTCGCTGTAATGGGTCTAAGGGCGATGTTCTTTTTGCTGGCCAACGTGTTGGATCGATTCTACCTATTGCAAAAAGGGCTATCTATCGTACTGATCTTTATCGGTGTGAAAATGATGCTGGAGATGGAGATCATTCAGAAGGGCTTAGGAGCCTTGTTTGGAGTGGAGCATGTCCACATTCCAATCTTCCTGTCATTCGGTATCATCATGGGAGCCCTAACACTGTCAATTGTACTATCGCTGGTATTCCCGCAGGAGGAAGAAGAAGAGGCAGAATCGGAGCTAGTAGAACAGTAGGTATCTGCTAGAATCCTATTTTCTTACCTTTCCAGCCATTGGTTTCCAGGTTTTCGGCTGAATCGAGCACTTTGGTTTTCAAGTCTTCCTTGAACTTGTCCAATCTCTCTGAGATCTTCTTATCGGAAGCTCCTAGAATGCTTGCGGCCAGTATGCCAGCATTTTTAGCGCCATTCAAGGCCACTGTAGCTACTGGGATTCCTCCGGGCATTTGTAGGATGGAGAGAACAGAGTCCCAGCCATCAATGGAGTTGCTGGATTTCACAGGTACACCGATTACAGGTAAAGAAGTGATGGAAGCTACCATACCTGGCAAATGAGCCGCTCCACCCGCTCCGGCAATGATAACTTGCAACCCGTTATTCCTCGCACCTTTAGCGTAATCAAACATCCGATCAGGGGTGCGGTGAGCGGATACGATCGTCACCTCAATTTCCACACCTAATTCCTCGAGTACTTCTGCTGCTTCTGACATCACAGGAAGATCAGATTTGCTACCCATGATAATCCCTACTCTTGCTTTGCTCATGCTTTTACTTTTATCAATTCCTTAATTTTTAACGCCTTCTCCTTCAACTCTTCAGAACTACTGGCCCCAACTGTCACGTGGCCCATCTTTCTGAATGGTTTGGTTAGCTTTTTACCATACAGATGAATATGTACATCTTTCA
Source organism: uncultured Roseivirgaceae bacterium (assembly GCA_964653795.1). Lineage (GTDB taxonomy): Bacteria > Bacteroidota > Bacteroidia > Cytophagales > Cyclobacteriaceae > JAWPMT01. The sequence continues at coordinate 1,712 of CAZZHO010000318.1, forward strand.
TCGCCATTGCCTCCATAACCCCTTCGTAGTAAGCATCGCCTTCAAACCCATCTTCTCCTAATAAATTGACCATGGCACATGGTCGGGTTGTCGAAGTATCACCCAATGGAAGGTCGAGAATGGCTCTTATGTGCTGCTCGAATTGTGAAGTGATATTACCTTCTATGGTCTGGTGTCCGCTATTATGAGTTCTGGGAGCGATTTCGTTGATGAGTACATCTCCTTCTTTCGTTAGAAACATCTCCACTGCCAATAGCCCGATCATATCAATTTTCTCTATCACATCGATAGCTAGTTTCTGGGCTTTCTCCGATGCTTCATCAGAAATTATGGCTGGTGAAAAAAGGAACTCCACCAAATTTTGAGTGGGGTGATACGACAGCTCAGTAACCGGAAAGGTCGTTACCTGTCCTGCTTTATTCCTGGCCACTACTACACTAATTTCCTTTTCGAAAGGAACAAACCTTTCCAATAATCCGGGTGCATCAAAAGCCTTGGAGAGGTCATTCTCCGTTTTGATGACTTGTACGCCTCTACCGTCGTATCCGCCTCTCCCCAGCTTGTTTACTGCAGGCAAAAACTGGCTATGATTAGCGACATCTTCAGCATTTTCCGTGAGAACGAATTCAGATGTAGGTAATCTATTGGCTTTGTAGAAAGTCTTCTGCTTCCGTTTGTCCTGAATCAATTCAATGACTTCTGGTTGAGGGTACACTTCCTTGCCTTGCTCCCGAAGTTTCCTAAGCGCTTCGGTATTGACATTTTCAATCTCTATCGTGATGACATCACAATCTTCACCAAAGGCAACAACAGTATCAAAGTCTAGCAATGATCCGTTTACAAACTCACCTACCAGGTTTTTGCAGGGAGCATTTGGATCAGGGTCCAATACCTTGATTTCCAGGTTCAGATCAATGGATGACTGAATCATCATCCTACCCAATTGTCCTCCTCCTAAAACACCAATTTTTCGAGATAAAAGCCGTTTCATCCCGCAAATATGGTGCTTTGTTTTGAGTTGATAATGAAGCCAATAGCTGAATACCTTTCCTAGCTTTAAAAGAAGTCTATCGGCAATCTAGGCCTGGCT
>CAZZHO010000319.1:0-2790 GCA_964653795.1 uncultured Roseivirgaceae bacterium
TCACCAAAACCTTACAGCTTCGAAGAGGCCATGACTTTTTACAGCGCTTTTGAAGGGGACGGAAAAGCAATCATTGCTAAAGGTGATCCTGCTATCTACACAACACCCAATAGGCTTGAACCGGACAGCACAGTGATCGGTATTTCCGCCAACCCAAATGTAGAGTTAGTAGCGGAAGGTGGATTAAGTGGTGGAGCACTAAGGTTCGTAAAGAGAGGCAGACCTGCTATTTTCTACAAGTGTGAAGACAACATGATGTATACGTCACAAGACTGGAGTGGCTCAGTGAGCTTCTGGTTAAAAGTAGATCCTGCTAAAGACTTAGCTCCTGGCTTCACAGATCCGATCCAGATCACAGATGCTAACTACAACGATGCTTCCATCTGGGTGGACTTTACCAAAGAAAACCCACGATCATTTCGTCTTGGTGTAATTGGAGACTTGACTTACTGGGACCCGGATACTGTAGGACCCAACAACAATCCTGAATATGAGAAAAGACTTGTAACAGTAAACGAATGGCCTTTCACCTCCACCTCCTGGACGCATGTCTTCATCAACTATGAAAACTTAGGGACACCAAACGGCAAAGGTGAGCTCTTCCTGAATGGTGTTAGTAAAGGTACTATCGAAAACCTACCAGATCCATTTACCTGGGATCTGGCCAATGCTAACCTGTACCTAGGTCTTGGTTTCATTGGCTATATGGACGACTTAGCCGTTTTCAATAGACCACTCACTACCGCAGAGGTTACTGATTTGTATGGATTGGCTGGTGAATTGAGGGAGCGAGTGAAGAAATAAAGCCCAAACTTCACTGATACCGCGTTATTCCCTTGTGACTTTTTCCCGACTTTGTCGGGATTAGGAGTCATGGTAATCTCATTAGTAATTGTTCATCTATTCATAAGCCTCTTCTAGCTGCGAGAATGCCTCGCCATTTTTTGCAGTCGATCAAAAAACGGCTGCAAAAAAATCTCCCTCCCTGACAGGTCTTCTGAGAAAGATATTCTTGCGCCTAAAAGTCTTTCGCACCAAAGACTAGAGAAAACATTCACACTGAAAAAGATTGTGACACGACTTGTCAGAGAGGAATTGGCGTATCGTACTAAAATTCATTCTCTAGAATACCATGTCATTCCCTTGTGACTTTTGCCGACTTTTTCGGGATTAGCAATCTTTTTTATCAACACAACACTTAAAGCTCAATCTTATTATGAGTGGATAACTTTTCACTCCATCAGAAATCAGTCGCAGAAGCGGTTTCTGTAACTTTGTATTAATGCAAATTAAAAATGGCCACGCCATCGGCCAAAAATTTGGCAACAAGCCTTCGACACTGTTCGGAGGGGAGGTTTCTTTAAAATTAGGGCTTCTTAATTTGAAGTTCTTTTGGAAAAAGAGAAGGATCGGAAAATAACCAAATCCGAAAGGTACAGCTCACAAATTTGTGCGCTGTTTCTTTTTCTACCATACCGAAGGTTAATTCTCCTCGAAATAGGCGAACTCTTTCATGAATTGAGCTTTGATCCGGTCATTGGCAAGGTTCCCGAGACTGCCTAAGTGTGAGTGACTAAGTGTTTTACTGGGAACGTATTCACCGCTTTCAATCATGGCACCAACTTTCTTATACGCATCTCGAAATGGTACGCCATCCTGCACGAGTTGGTTGACAACCTCCACTGTATAAGTCAGATCATACTTTGGAGCTTGCATGATATCGGCTTTCACTGAAAGCCCTCCTATCATGAGCAATGCTAAGTCCAAACAGTCTTTCAATGAATCGAAGGCTGGTATGAAATGCTCTTTGAGTTGCTGGAGGTCACGGTGGTAACCGGAAGGCAGATTGTTCACCATCATGGTCAGCTCAAAAGGCAAAGCTTGCAACTGGTTGCTCCTCGCTCTCAGTAGCTCAAATCCATCGGGATTGTGCTTATGCGGCATGATACTGGAGCCAGTAGTAAACTTCCTTGGTAGCTCGAAAAAGTCGAAGTTTTGTCCACTGAAAAGGCATATATCCATAGAAAGCTTCGAAAGTGTACCTGCTACCGCGCCAATGGCGGTTGCAGCCGCTTTTTCCATTTTACCCCTAGTCATCTGGGCATACACCACATTGTGATCAGGACTTTCAAACCCTAATAAGTCAGTTGTATAGTCACGGTCTACTGGGAAAGAAGAACCGTAGCCAGCGGCTGAGCCCATCGGGTTTTTATTCACGATCTTATGCGCTGCCTTGACCATTACCAGGTCATCAATCAGGCTTTCGGCATAGGCTCCAAACCATAGTCCAAATGAGCTGGGCATGGCCACTTGCATATGCGTATAGCCTGGCATTTGATAGTCTTTGAACTCTTCGGACTTGGAGATCAATAGATCAAAAAGGAAAATGACTTTCTCGGCAATTTGCTTTAGTTCGGCTCGAGCGAAAAGCTTCAATGCTACCAGCACCTGGTCATTGCGAGAACGGCCTGTATGGATCTTTTTGCCCAAATCACCGAGTTTCTCAGTGAGCTGATACTCAAGCTGGGAATGCACATCTTCTAGTTCTTCTGAGATTTTGAAGTTGCCCGCAGCTATCTCCTCTCCTATGGCTTCCAAACCTTCTACGAGTTTTGGCGATTCTTCATCAGTCAGTATACCAATCTTGCCCAACATCTTGGCATGGGCAATAGATGCTTGCACATCGTATGGTGCCAGATAAAGATCGAGTTCTCGGTCTTTTCCGACTGTAAAGCGTTCGAAGAGTTTGTCTATTTCGCCTTCTCCTTTTTCCCAGATTTTCATTTCTTT
>CAZZHO010000320.1:0-2777 GCA_964653795.1 uncultured Roseivirgaceae bacterium
ATGCCAACGGAATAGGAACCTGGAAAAGTTATTTCATTACCTGCAATATCCGATTTCAACGCTCCTAGCTTTATGCCAACCCCCAATACTTCCGTACCCGGAGCGATGCTGACATACAAATCAGCAGGATATTCCAGTGCTTCCTCCGCCGAAATTTGAGCAGTACTTCCACTGACTATGAAAGCTCTTAATTCAGAAATTCCAGCTGTAGAGCTAGGCTCTTGATATTTGACAGCAAGGTCTGCAGTGGTGCCACTATTACCAGCATCAATGAGTTCTATACTTGTTACAGCGGAAGTGTTTCTAACCTGAGGCGTTACAGGGCCGGATTCTCCATCATCTCCACAAGAATAGAATAACAACAGAGTTACCAAGGACGAAAATATCAAACTAAGCTTCTTCATAATCGGAGGGTTGATTACCTGATAAACAATAGTACAATGGATACCCCTACAATGACTTAGGAGCAAGGATATCCAGCGCTAATCTTCTAAAAGCTTCAATTCCCAAATTTGCGCCGCTAAGAAGTTTTGGACGTGTATTGGCTCCATATCACTCGAACTATTGAAAAACAAGCTTTTTCCATCATTACTAACAATGATATCCATAGGCCGGTTTAGTCTTGATTTTAAGGCATCTCCACCTTGAAGTCCAATTTGCCCGGTACCTGCAAAAGTAGATACAGTACCATCCAACGTCACCTTATAAATTTTGTGTGTGCTTGTCCCAGCCACGTATAGCGCGTCATTGTGATACGCGAGGAAGCCAAGCCACATGTAGTAAGGCAAGATATAGTCCTCAGGGATGGAAACAGGGATCGCTCCTACTTCTTCGAAGTTGCCCTCAGTATCCATCCTACGTATCATCCCAGTTTCGTTGTTGTAGGATATGTAGAAAAAACCATCTGCATAAACGATTCCTTTAGGACATCTTCCCATTGCAGGGAAAGGGAAAGCATCTCCGTTAGGACTAACACGTAGGATCCTATTAGCCCCACAATCTGCTATGTATAAATTTCCTTCATCATCTTCGGCGATTCCATCAGGATGAATCAGCGGAATACCTGTCTCTACTTGAACACGCTGACCACTGGTCACATCCACTCTCCAAAGGTTACCTTCGTCATACCCACTTTGATATAGGTAGCCGTCCTTTGATAAGAAATTACCTAACGGGATATCATAATTAGTCGAAAGGATGCTTACCTGCTTAGAAGGAGTAATTTTCAAAATATTGGTTCCAGAGGCATTGCTACCGTAATCATTTATTCCAGGTATAGGTGCGATTCCCATATCAGCCATGAAGATGTTCCCCTCGGCATCTATGGACATACCACCTGCGCCTGCACCAGGAAAATCAGAATTTTGTTCGTGGCCTTTGGTGATAATACCAGAATAAGAAACTACCTCATTGGAAATCTTTACTGAAGTTGCTGAGCTTGAAAAAGCCAGAGAAGCACGAAAACCTTCGTCAACTGGAACAGATAATACCCCCACTGAATAGGAACCGGGAAACGAAATATCCTCTCCGGCTACATCAGTTTTAAGTTTATCTAATTTAAAGCCTACACCCAGGACTTCAGAACTGGGATTGATGGCAACATACATATCCGAAGGAAAGTCCATAGCATCCTCGGTAGTGATTTGATTGGTACTCCCTTTTACCAAGAACGCTCTCAATTCGGCTATTCCAGTTGTAGAACTTGGCGTTTGATATTTCAGTGCTAAATCAGAGGAAGTTCCGGTATTACCAACATCCAATAACTCTATGCTCGTAACCGCCGAAGTATTTCGGACTTGAGGAGTTAAATCCTCGGGGCTTTCTGAACTACAGGAATTAAGAAGAATAGAAAGAGATAAAAACGCAATATTCAGGTGGGCTATCTTCATAAGTTTTTTGTTGAATGATCTCTAAACAATCAAATCACATCAACCCCTATCCACCTGAAATATCTAGTTGGTGCGTTAATCCGAGCAGTAACGTATGTCTATTCTGAAAAACAGGCTGTGGCGTTTTGAAGTACCAATGCATATATCCACCATGCAGTTTGAATGACCCAATCTGGTAATTCAACTGAAAAACAGTCCGATGTTGATCAAAGGCATTTTCTACAATGATCTCTCCTGATTGGATCATAACCTCAGAGCTTACTTCGGCGCTGAATTGATCCGTGAGTGCGTACAAAAACCTGATTCTGTGCCTAAAACGCCAATTAAAGTCATACCCAGCCACTCTTTCCTGATTTTCGAGCTTTCGAAAATATCGCTGCTCACTCATGAATCTAAAGCCAAAAGAAAGCCGGGAAATCTTACTTGAATATTGGATTGTCTGATAAGGCCTGAGCTCAGGTTGAAGAACATTTTGAGGTGTACCTTCTCTGTTGATATTAAGATTGGAAAAGCCAGTAGCGACTGAAAATCCTTCCCCTAACTGGTACGTAGCTCCTATAGTACCGAAAATATGAAAACCATCCTGTCTGTCGGCAAAATGACGATACTGTCCTAAAATACCCACTGACCACTTCTCGGAAAGCTTGATACGCTCGCCAACAAAGTTCCAAAGTACAAACTCATTTATAGTCTCTTTCTCTTGACCTGACAGTGCTAAACTGAGTAAAACAGCAGCAAAAAACACACTGAATCTATTCATAAAATATTAGGGTCTTGGGTATAATCGGCTCGTGTTAATATGCGCATATTAGTTGGATACAAATTATTGAATCGGTTACCTAAATGGTTAATCCATCCAAGATTTTGATTTCTATACTTCAAAAGTGT
>CAZZHO010000321.1:0-2755 GCA_964653795.1 uncultured Roseivirgaceae bacterium
TCTTCTGATTGCAGGAAAACCAAATCGGCCATGAGGCTAATTTAAACCAGGTGAGTAACCAATGTATATTATGTTAACGGGTTTGGTCATTTCGTACCAAACATTGAAAGCAACCGGTGTTAATCCTGTGGAGTGTCTTAAGGATGAGTAGCTCGCTGGAGAACATGAAAAAGTAGATCTATCTTTTATTGGGGTGAAAGACCGGATGGGGACGCCCAGTCTGATGGGACCAACCTTTGGCCGGCGACCTCCTGAACTTATAAAGCTCAATTCCGCTCGCGTTTAATTATGAGATAGGTTATTTCATCAGGATTTGAATCCTGAAGCATCTGAATATGAGAAGTCTTTGAGCAGAAGAGCAACAAAAAAAGCAGCACGAGAGCTGCTTTGTTTCTATTGGGGTGAAAGACCGGATTCGAACCGGCGACCTCCTGAACCACAATCAGGCGTTCTAACCAACTGAACTACAATCACCATTTACTCCTTTTTTCAAAGGACTGCAAATGTAGTATGATCGCTTAATTCTACAAACAAGATTATTGATTGTATGCCAAGTAATTAAATAGATATATTTGATTTCCAACCGCATAGAGTACAATGAATGCATGCAAGACAATTTGGCTGTTATGGCCAATGCTGTTTCTGCCTTTTATGACCTTTTCTCTGGGAGAAGCTGGGTTTGTTGCAGAAAAAGGAATCCTGGACCTTCGCAATTATAATTTCGAAAATGATGGTGTGATTCCGCTCAACGGGGATTGGGAGTTTTACTGGGGTCAATTAATCTCCACTCCAGATTCTTTCAAAAGTTTGCAGCCAGATTACTATCAAGTCCCAGATACTTGGTCCTCTGAAAAAAACAGAATAATTGATAGTAAGTACGGTTTTGCGACCTACAGATTGCAAGTGGACTTGGGTCGACCTGTTACCGATTTGGCCATCAAAATGGGGACTTTTGGCCTCAACAATAAAGTGTTTATAAATGGGGTTTTACTCGGCCAAGCGGGAAGGGTAGGGACATCCATAGAAGAAGACCTTCCTGATCAAATAGTACAAGTCATATCATTTGATGCACCTGATGGTAAGGTGGATATTGTCATTCAGATAAGTAATTTTCACTCAAAGTGGGGTGGGTTAGGCCGTGAGATACTCCTGGGAGATGGCGTTAGCCTGAGAGAATCTAGAAGAAACCTTGAGTGGCTGGACTTATTCTTAGTCGGGGCTATTTTCATAATGGGCCTATATCATGTTGGCTTATATTTTGTCAGAACCAGGAGTTATAGCCCTCTCATATTTGCACTGTTTTGTTTCATAGTAGCATTGAGGATTATCACCAATGAGAATTTTGGAACAGATATTATTAGAATTAATCCGTTCCTCCATAGAAGGATAGACTACCTGACGTTTTATCTAGCCTTTGGGCTATTCTTTTACTATAGCAATCGACTCTTTCCAAAAGATCGGAAAGTTTGGGTCGTCAAAATAGTCTTGGGCGTAGTGACCCTTTTCTCTTTAAGCGTAGTGATCCTTCCACTGAGAATTTATTGCGAAGGCTTGGAAATATTTCAGGCTTTCACTTTCCTGTGCATGGTCTATCTGACCTATCTCATGATTTTAGCCACAAAAAATGGGCGGTTTGGAGCGAAAATTTATCTCATTGGCTGGCTTTTACTGTTTATAACCGGAATCAACGATCTTTTACATTTCTCGGGCTTCATTGAGTCTACACCTATTGCACACATTGGAATACTCCTGTTCATTCTGACTCAGGCTTATCTACTTATGGTGAGGTATGAGCGAACCATTAAGAGAAATGTTTATCTGGCTAAAAAGATCAAGTCCGTCAATAAGAACCTTGAAAAGATCGTAAGTGATAGGACGAAAGATCTGGCGGAGAAAAATAAGAGTATTACCGAAAGCATAGCCTATGCTCAGGAGCTACAAAAAGCGACGCTTCCGTTGGATTCGGAAATCGCTGAAATATTTCCAAACTTCTTCACGCTGCTAAAACCAAAGAACATTGTTAGTGCCGATTTCTATTGGTTTTCTCATTTAAAGAATACGGTTCGAGGAAGGGTCTCTATTATCATTTTAGGAGATTGCACTGGTGAGGGTGTATCGGGAGGCTTGATCTCTATGTCTGCAGCAGCGATTTTGGATCGAGAAGTCAATTCTCATAGCCTTTTTTCTCCCGATGAGATTGCGGCCACTTTGAATAACTCCATGCGTACGGTGCTGAACCAAACCCAAGCCAGAGAAGCTGGCAATAAAGATGGTATGGACGCCTCTATATGTACCATTTATCATGATGAAGGGATTATGGAATATGTAGGAGCGAATAGACCATTACTACACATCAATAAAGGTGGATTTTCAATTGCAGAACCTACCAAAGTATCGCTTGGTGGCAACTTTATGCAGGTGGACAAAAGCAATTTTGACAAGCATCGAATCCCTTCAGCGGGTACAAGAATCTTTCTGTTCTCCAAAGGCCTTGAAAACCAACATGGAGGTTTTGATGGGGAAGAGTTTGGGATTCAGAATATCCAGGAAGAGATATTGCAAAATCTAAGCGCCCCATTTAAAGACTTAGGTGGAATTCTTAATGAAAGAATTGAAAATTGGATTGCAATAGGAGAAGTTAAACAGGAGGACGACATCCTCCTGATTGGGTTCGATTTACCTAAATGATCAACCTCTTTGGAAAGTCAACCTTTTGCCTTTTATACTCTCATCAAATGCCCCTTGGCTGTAGGCT
>CAZZHO010000322.1:0-2737 GCA_964653795.1 uncultured Roseivirgaceae bacterium
CGTATTTCCAGAGGACAGCTTTTTGCGATTATCATGTCTTATGTGGGAACCGTAGTAGTATTTTTCCCGGAGCTGGGAGCTGAGCAGTCCAGCAATATTGTCTTGGGAGGAGTATTAGTTTTTCTCAGTGGCCTATCCTATGCGGCTTTTATTGTCAGCAGTTCCTGGATTATCCCCAGAATTGGGGCGAAGACTTTCACGAGCTATTGTATGACAGTATCAGCAACGCTTGTTATCGTCCACTATGCTTTTCAGGTTGGAGAATTCCAACCACTGTTTGAATTACACCCGAATGTCTACATATATGGATTGCTAATGGCTGTCCTGTCGACCATCATTCCCTCTTATCTGGTTTCTTATGCTATTGCTGGTATTGGTGCCAATCGATTTGCCCTCTTTGGTGGTTTGGGCCCTATCTCCACTATTGTGATGGCTTTCTTCATTCTGGGTGAGTTGCTTACTCCGATTCAAATTTTTGGAGGTGTAATTGTCATCCTTAGCATTTTCATAGGCGAACGGTTTAAAACAAAGGAATAATTCCGTACCGTTAAGAGGTTACATTTTTATCACTATTCGTATAAATAATTGAACCTTTTAAACATTTCTGATATGAACAATGTGATAAAATTAATTTTTGGAGGAGAGAGAACTGATGTCAGAAACCTGGTGAAAGTGGCCTATGCGAAGGGCGCGATCACTGAGCTCGATATAGATTATTTGAATCGGGAGCTGGACTATCTCAACCTTTCAGAAGAACAAGCAAAGTCGAGTAGGAAGTCGTTATCCAAATTGGTGGCAAGCCTACCGAAGGAACCTTTCAAGATCTACAAATTGCTCTTCAATGTGACGAAAAAATTGATGCAGACTAATATGTTGACCGACAAGAAAGAGCACATTCTTCAGGGTCTTACCACCGTGCTGGTAAAGAATGCCAAAAGCGTAGCAGAATTGATACACTTTCTAAAGTACAACATTCAATATGGCAACTCCTTGAAGGATTCTTACACGAGACTAGGATACCTGTTAAAATAGACCTAAGAGTCAGCTGGACCAGTTGAGGCTGGTTAGGGCCGGGCATATAACCCGGCCTTTTTTATTCGTATGTTTCGGTGATAATCAAAGGTTTTCCCTCAAGCGTTTTGTGGACAGGACACCTATCTGCTATTTCTACCATTCGGGCTTTCTGCTCTTCCGACATATTTCCTGTCACCTTGATCTTCCTTTTTATCTGATCGATTTTTGCACCGGGTCGTTCGCTGTTCTCCCCATCTTTTACATGGATTTTATCGTGTATAAGCTGTATTTCCACAGATTCTAAATCAATTTTCTTGTGGTCAGCATACATTTTCAGCGTCATTGTGGTACAAGCTCCCAATGCTGAAAGCAAATATCCATATGGAGACGCTCCTAAGTCTTTACCACCAACGCTAGCAGGTTCATCGGCCAGCATCTTATGATCACCAGCCATAATTTCAGTGGTGAAATTGTCACCTTCCATTCGGACCCATACTTCGCCTTCAGGCGCCACTTTTGCTTCGCTTTGATCAATGATATACTTGGAAGCCCAGGAAGCAGATACTTGACCTACGTACCTTGAATCGACCTCTTTTAGTAATAAATGGTCTGCATCATCCAGGCTTATGAAGCTCTTCGGATGTTTCGCACTCAAATAGATTTCGGTGGCATTGTCGATACCCACGATGGCGTCTATAGGTGAATGCATGATGAGTAGTGGTTTGCCCAGGTTTCCGATTGGATCCTGCGAGTCATTCTCTTCCAGGTCATCAAGGAATTGTTTTTTCATTTTGAATGGTCGACCACCAATGTTGACTTCAGCTTCGCCTTTGGTTTGAAGGGCTTCTTCACCGTTTTTCAAGATGTGCTTGACATGTGCCGGAGTGGAAGGTGCGCCGACGGTGATAACTGCCTTTACGGCTTCCAGCTTACCACTAATATGTAATACTGCAGCTCCCCCCAAAGAGTGACCCATCATGATTTGCGGGGCGTTATATTCTTTGGACATAAATTCATAGGCTGCTTCCAAATCCTTCAGATTGGAGGAGAAATTAGAATCTGCAAAATCTCCGCTGCTTTGACCCAAACCAGTAAAATCAAATCTCAATACGGCCATTCCCTCTTGAGTCATGGCTCGACTGATATTGTCTACAGAAATCAGGTTTTTACCACAAGTAAAACAATGGGCAAATAGTACGAAGGCTTTTGGGCTTCCGGCCACAGGGAAATCAACTCGGCCAGAAAGGGTAATGCCATCAGCATTTTTGAAGGTTATTCTCTCAGATTTCATCTATTGTTTTTTTGGGTCTTAGAACTGGAAATTTTCAATTGGCGCCGAAATATCAACCAAAGCACCGTTTGGATCCTGCAATAACAACCGTCTTTGTCCATAAAAGGTGTCTTGCGGACTTTCTACAACCGTAAAATTTTCCCTTTTGGCGATTTCAAAAGTCTCGTCAACATTTTCTACTACGAAGGTGGCGTAGAACCCTTCTGGGTTTTTCTGAAATCCTGCTGGGACTATTTCATGATCTCGAGCTATGATACCCAACTCGAGATTCTTTTCCTCTGAAATAAGATGGATAAACCAGTCACTATCATAGTCTACTTTAAAGTCAAATAGTTTGGTGTAGAAGTCCTTGCTTTCGGGCAGTTTATCGGAGCAGATATTGATGAGCAGGCGATTAATTTTTTTCATTTAAGAGTTATTTTGAAGGTATCG
>CAZZHO010000323.1:0-433 GCA_964653795.1 uncultured Roseivirgaceae bacterium
GTAGAACAGCAAGAATTGCACTCCTCCACTATGCAGATGGTGAGAAGAGATACATCATAGCACCGAATGGCCTCACGGCTGGCGCTAAGCTAATGTCTGGTCCAAATGCGGTACCGGAAGTAGGTAATGCGCTTCCCTTATCTAAAATACCTTTAGGTACCATCATTCATAATATTGAATTGAAGCCTGGTAAAGGTGGAGCCATGGCTAGAAGTGCTGGGTCTTACGCTCAGATTGTAGCAAGAGAAGGAAAATACGCTACACTTAAATTGCCTTCAGGCGAAATGAGAATGGTGTTGGTGACCTGCTACGCAACAATAGGGACAGTTTCTAATACTGACCACATGAACGTTCGTCTTGGAAAGGCCGGTCGAAACAGATGGTTAGGGAAGAGACCTAGAGTAAGAGGTGTTGCAATGAACCCGGTTGATCA
>CAZZHO010000323.1:452-2715 GCA_964653795.1 uncultured Roseivirgaceae bacterium
TGGGTGGTGGTGAAGGTAGATCTTCTGGAGGTCACCCTAGATCACGAAATGGTCTTTACACTAAAGGTAAGAAGACTAGAAAGCCAAATAAGTATTCTGATAAACTGATTGTTAGCAAAAGGAAATAATGAGTAGATCACTTAAAAAAGGGCCCTACATTGATTTTCGACTTGAGAAGAAAGTTGACGCAATGAACGAATCTGGAAAGAAGTCTGTGATCAAAACTTGGTCTAGACGTTCTATGATCTCTCCGGATTTTGTAGGTCACACTTTTGCTGTTCACAATGGCAATAAGTTTATCCCTGTTTTTGTCACTGAAAACATGGTTGGACACAAGTTGGGTGAATTCTCACCTACAAGGAATTTCAGAGGTCACATTGCTAAAAAGGATAAAGGCAGGAGATAATGGAGGCGACTGAAACTAAAAAACTGAAAAAGTCTGTAAGAATCAGACTGGAGAAAGAAGCTCAGAAAGCTTGGAAAGAAGAGAATAAGGGCAAATTGGGCGCTGTAAAGTCGTCTCTTAGAAACATCCCTACAGCTCCAAGGAAAATGAGACTTGTAGCTGATATGATTCGAGGAGAGAGAGTAAATATCGCCTTGAACGTCTTAAGATTCGATCCGAAGCATGCTTCTAACACTCTTGAGAAGTTGTTGTTGACTGCTATCGCAGATTGGCAACAAGCTAACGAGGAAGTGAAAATTGAGGAAGCTGATCTTTATGTGAAAGAAATCTACGTCGATAGTGCGAGGATTCTTAAGAGATTGAGACCTGCTCCACAAGGAAGAGCGCATAGAATCAGAAAAAGATCTCACCATGTTACAATCGTGGTGGACGATAGAAACAGAGAAAGCGTAGAAGTTCAAACAGAAACCGATAACGAGAAATAATGGGACAAAAAGTAAACCCTGTCGGTCTAAGATTAGGAATTGTTAAAGGATGGGATTCTGCCTGGTTCGGCGGAAAAGATTTCTCTGACAAGATTGTTGAAGATCACAAGATACGTGAGTACATCAAAGCACGTATTCCAAAAGGAGGTATCTCAAAAGTAGTTATCGAGAGAACTTTGAAAAGAATAACTCTGACAATCCATACTGCCCGTCCGGGAGTAGTGATTGGAAAGGGTGGACAAGAGGTTGATAAGATCAAAGAAGAGTTGAAGAAGATCACAGGCAAAGATCTTCAGATCAATATCTACGAGATCAAAAGACCTGAGTTAGATGCTGTATTGGTTGGTCAGTCAATTGCCCAGCAATTAAGCGCAAGAATTTCTTACAGAAGAGCAATGAAGCAAGCAATCGCTTCAGCTATGAGAGTAGGAGCCCAGGGAATCAAGATCAAGTGTTCTGGAAGACTTGGTGGTGCGGAGATGGCTCGTACTGAGCAATACAAAGAAGGAAGAATTCCTTTGCACACCTTGAGAGCAGATATTGATTATGCAATATCCGAAGCTCAGACTGTATATGGGAAAATTGGTATTAAAGTTTGGATCTTCAAAGGAGAGGTTTTCGGAAAGAGGGATCTTTCACCTAATGTAGGGCAGGGAAACAGCGGCATGGGAGGCGGCGGAAACGCTGATCGTTCAAGAAGAAGAAGAGGCGAAGGAGCTAAACGAAAAAGATAAGATAGTTAAAGATGTTACAGCCTAAAAGAACAAAATTTAGGAAACGCCAGAAAGGTAGAGTTAAAGGATTAGCTCAACGAGGGCACACTTTAGCTTTCGGAACTTTCGGTATCAAGTCACTTGAGCCAGGTTGGATCACAAGTAGACAAATAGAGGCAGCTCGTATTGCGATGACAAGGGCTATGAAAAGGGAAGGTCAAGTTTGGATTCGAATATTTCCAGATAAGCCTGTAACTAAGAAGCCTGCTGAAGTAAGGATGGGTAAGGGTAAAGGAGCTCCTGAATACTGGGTAGCTACTATCAAGCCAGGAACAATCTTATTCGAAGCTTCAGGTGTGGACGTTGAGCTGGCAAAAGAAGCATTGAGACTTGCTGCTCAAAAGCTTCCTGTAAGTACAAAATTCATTACTAGGAGGGACTATCAAGGATGAAAAATTCTGAAATAAGAGGTTTATCCCTGGAAGAGCTTGAAAGCAAGCTTGCAGTAGAAAAAGAAAATCATGGCAAATTGAAATTTGCCCATGCGATAACGCCAATTGAGAATCCAATGAAGATTCGAGAATCTCGTAAGTTCATTGCAAGATTGGAAACTGAATTGACGAGTAAGAAAAGAGAGAATAAGACTGACTGATGGAAAG
>CAZZHO010000324.1:0-2679 GCA_964653795.1 uncultured Roseivirgaceae bacterium
ATGGCTACGGATGTGATGGACTCGACACTCAAATCGGCACGAATCTACTGGGTTATTAGAATAATAGCAGGCTGTATTTGCTCTCTAATAATGAGCGCGGTACTCCGCTGGGCTCCTGCCAGTTTTAGATTTGAATAACTTGCTAAAATGATTTGGGTATTCAAATCCAAGCCCAAAGGCAATCTGACCTATGGACTCATCGGTGCTTAATAACCTAGTCTTGGCTCTATCAATGAGGAAGTGATAGATGTGATCTTGAGCGCTCCTACCAGTTTCCTTTTTTAAAAGGTCACTCAGATAATGTGGCGACATATTCAACTCCTCTCCGCAGAACTTCACAGTGGGAACACCCTCATTGATAGGTCTGGAGGAATTGAAATAATCAGTGAGTAGAACTTCCAGTTTAGAGATAAAAGTCTTGTTGTGATTGGTTCTGGTATAAAACTGCCGGTCATAGTATCGAGTACAGTAGTCCAATAACAATTTGATATTGGACACTATTAGCTCCTGGCTATGTTTATCAATAATGTATTCATATTCTTTTTGGATCTTTTCCACTAATTGCGTTAGTGCTTTTTGTTCATCACTAGAGACATGTAAGGCCTCATAGATCTCATAGGAAAAAAAGTCATAGGTGTGGATGATCCTGCCTAGTTCTGATTTTCTGATCAAGTCCGGGTGAAATATGACCGTCCAACCAGACACGTTGCTAAAGTCCTCTTGCCTGGAAAACTTCATGCTTTGGTCGGGTTTTGTGAAGACCATAGTACCATCTTGAAAGTCATATGAGTTCCTGCCGTAAGAGAGATTCCCTTTGATACCTTTCTTCAGGCTTATTTGGAAAAGGTCCAGAATGAAAGTGGTATCGCCATAATTGGCTGTGACCATTCTTTCATCAATCGGTAGAATGGTAATCATAGGGTGTTGAGGGCCGTCTATCCCCAGGAATTCATGGATCTGGCTGACGGTTGAGATACGAATTACATCAGCCATTTTCAGCCCTGGTTTTTAGTTGCTGAAGTAGCCTTTTATACGCCTTTTCCACTGGAGCAGGATTCCAAAATGGAACCATTATACCACGGTATACTTCGTGTATTTTAACATTAGTAATGCCATTCTCCTCGGATATCAAGTATTTGTGATCAAAAGTCAGGATTCCTGTCATGCCACCTTTTTGATTGATGAGTTCCATGGAAATCATGCTCACCACCTTCGCTTCCATCTCGGCTGGTGCACCGCCCTCTTGTTGAAAAAATTCATAAAGGATTGTATTCCCTTCTTGGAGATTTCCCTTTGCCGGAATCAGGACTTTATTCCATTCATTTATATAATCAACATTGGCTAATAGTTGCCATACTCTTTCTTTTGAAGCATTTATGCTGATCTCTGTAGTTACCGATTTTTTGCCTACTAAATATAAAATTAAGAGTACAGCGATAACCGCAAAGGCGACTAACATCCACTTGGAATTAACTAGGAGCATCATGCTATAATTTAGTTGATATACTGATCAAACCAATTGATGACCTCAATTGAGTTTTTGCCAAGCCAATCGTAGGCAGCACCTCTTTTCTTCTCTAGGTCGAGCCAAAGCATTCTTTTTTCTCCGGGCAGATCATTATAATATTGATTGACCATGTCTTTGTTGGTCATTGGGTCATTTTGGTTTTGTATGACCATTGTTGGTACCGTAATATCCTTGACATAAGGCAGGAATGAATCACCATCAAGTCGTATACCCCTGTGTTTTTCATTGTATTTGTTTCCTGATTTCACAAGTGGACTGGGTATACCCATCGCCTTGACGAAATAGTCATAGGTTAAAGGCTGAACAGCGATGAGTGCTTTGATATTTTCTACTTTGCTGAGTTGTTCCATTCCGTAAGAGAAGGTGGTAGAGGCTGCTCCCATGCAAATACTGAGTAGGCCGATAGCCGCATCTCCATAGACTTTATGATTCGATATAAATTCCGCCGCCGCTAAGACATCCTTTCTTTCCTCTAATCCCCAAGTGATCCAAGGAGAATCAGCCGAACCACTATTGCCGTGACTTCTTAAGTCATACATCAAGACAGTATAGCCAGCCTCTACTAAGTACTTTGCTTGATTTAGAAAGTGGATATCACTGGTCCACAAAGTGTTTTTGAAAATTCCCTTGCCTTCTTGTGTATAGCCACATCGCGAGCATTGGACACCAAAGTGCGATTGAATGATCACCTTATCCTTTCTTCCTTTTACAATCCATCCTGATAGGGTAACACCATCCTTCGTTTCAAAGGACACATCTTCATAATCAAGCCCATACTTATCTGGGGTTTCAAATACCGGGGATTTTCCCGGTTTGACCATAAGGTCTGATACTGCTTTACCAAACATGATGCTTTTACTTTTATGTTCTCGCAAATCTCTGATGGACCATTTCAGTCGCTAGAAACATTTTGCTGAATCAGAGAAACATATTGCAGAATCTCATAAGGAGGTGTCACACTTACTTCGAAAGATCGGTCTAATTAATTGGAGGCATATTTGAAGCTATGAGAACAGATCTTGAAAGTGTAGTACAAAAGGCGCTGAAAGGGGAGCGGGCAGCCATCGAAGTTTTGATCAATGAAGTCAAAGGACCGATTTACAATTTGGCACACCGCATGTTACTTTTCCCCGAAGATGCGCAAGATGCTA
>CAZZHO010000325.1:0-2674 GCA_964653795.1 uncultured Roseivirgaceae bacterium
GTAGAAGGAGCTACTTTACCTATGGCTCCAGAGAAAAATGTTGCCACTGTAGCCATAAAGAGTTTACTCCAAGAGATCGGCTCTAACCAAGGTTTTGATATTAAGATCCGAAAGGAAGTCATTCCTGGAAGTGGGCTCGGATCAAGTGCCTCTAGTTCTGCAGGAGCAGTCTTTGCGGCCAATAGCTTGTTGGGTTCACCGCTATCCAAAATGGAATTGGTTAAGCATGCGATGGAAGGTGAGGCACTGGCATCGCAAAAACCACATGCAGACAATATTGCTCCAGCCTTACTGGGTGGGTTTACCGTAGTGAGGAGCTGTGAGCCTGAGGTGGATATTTTCAATGTATCATACCCTGAAGAGCTGAATGTACTTATTATTTTTCCTCAGATAGAAGTCAAGACGGCCGAGGCAAAACGATTGCTCGGGGACACAGTATCACTGGATAAGGCCAGAATTCAATGGGGAAATGTAGCCGGCTTAGTAGCTGGGCTCTCCACCGGGGATTGGGAGCTTATCGGAAGATCATTGGAAGATGTGATAGCCGAACCAGCACGCAAGGTGCTTATTCCACAATACGATAGTATCAAAGCTATGGCTATGCAATCAGGAGCAGTGGGATTCAATATTTCAGGCTCAGGTCCATCCATGTTCTCACTATATAGAGAACAAAAAGATCTTGATCAGTTGAAATCGGAAATTAGCGATCAATACAAAGCACTTGGTGTAGAATGCATTTTCCACCAATCAACAATTAATTCAGAAGGAACAGTTGTCGCATGAAATTTTATAGCACCAATAGAAAGTCAGATGCAGTTGGTTTCCGAAATGGCGTAATTAAAAGTCTGCCATCTGATAATGGACTGTACTTTCCAGAGTTAATTCCTGACATCAAGAGTGTATATCAAGCTTCAAACCTTGACCTCCATTCTTTAGGGTATGAAATCCTGAAGCCATTTTGTGAAAGAGATATCTCAAAATCTAAATTAGCTGAAATAGTAGAAGAGACCTTAAGCTTTGACATTCCTGTTGTTAGCGTTTCCGATGGAATTGCTGCTTTGGAGTTGTTTCATGGTCCTACCTATGCTTTCAAAGATGTTGGTGCCAGATTCCTGGCCAGATGCCTTGGTCATTTTCACGAAAACGAGGATAAGGAAGTAACCATTTTAGTCGCGACTTCAGGTGATACCGGTGGAGCAGTAGCTTCTGGATTCCTTGGGGTGGATGGTGTAAAAGTGGTAATCCTCTACCCTTCTGGGAAAGTGAGTGGATTGCAAGAAAAACAGCTTACGACGCAGGGCCAAAACATTAGAGCTCTAGAAGTTTCTGGCACATTTGACGATTGTCAAGATCTGGTTAAAAAAGCTTTCCTTGATCAGGAACTCAATGATCACCTAAACCTGTCATCGGCCAACTCCATCAATATCGCTCGATGGATACCCCAGTCCATTTATCATGGTTGGGCGGCGCTACAAGTGGAAAATCTCAAAACCGTGTCTGTACCCAGCGGGAATTATGGAAATCTGGCTGCCGGAGTATTGGCTAAAAAAATGGGTGCGCCAATCCAGACTTTTATTGCAGCTACCAACGCCAATGATGTGGTGCCCAGATACCTACTATCCGGAAAGTATGAACCCAAGCCGACTATTGCCACCTATGCTAACGCTATGGATGTTGGGAAACCAAGCAATTTTCCAAGGCTTCTGGAATTGTATAACAATGACTTTGATTCTTTAAAATTGGATATCTCCGGCTTTACCATGTCCGACTCAGAAATATTGGACACTATTGAAAGTTGCTGGACCGAAAACAGCTATTTACTCGATCCGCATGGGGCTATTGGCTTTAAATCCATCGCTCAAAAGGAAGGCAATAATATATTCCTGGAGACTGCCCATCCTTGCAAGTTTGATGATGTTATTAGGAAAGTTAGATCGGATTACGAATTACCTGATTTCACCTCAGAGCTAATGAAAAAGGAGAAAAAATCGACTCTAATGAATGCTGAATTTGACCTATTCAAGGATTATCTATTACAATCTTAAGATCATGATTTAGGGGTCTTGGACTTTGCAGTTGACTTTTAAACAAACACTGCAACTATGAAGGTCTTAAAAACTCTTGTTCTAATAGGTACCATATTTTGCCTATTCTTTTTGGTTTCATGCTCTGAAGAGCAAGTGGATCCCCCCACAAAAACTCAATTGCTAGCAGGTGAAACCGAAGAAGGGAGGTCTTATTTCATTAGCTCCGCGGAGATAGATCTTGACGCGGTAGATGGCACTTTGGTACTGGATGAGTGTGTCACTGACAATACGATCATTTATTATCCAAGTGGCCGATACGACGAGAATGAAGGCAGAGACAAATGCAATCCTGAGGACGCACCAGGTCAAGTAGGATTTTGGGAACTGATTAACGATGACTCTCAAATTTCTATCACCATAGACGGGGAGACCAAAATTTGGGATTTGGAAAGCATCAACAATAACAGCCACAGAATTACCACACCAACCAATGACGGACAATTGACTTTTGTCCTTGAAAGATTCCTTTAAGTCTATCCCCTTTTAAGGGGTCCACGTTACGCTAATAATTACCGTTTTCTGGGTATTGTAGCGGGCAAGTGCATTTTCTACCTTGGCATTACCAAACACTGCCACCATGGAAAATT
>CAZZHO010000326.1:0-2640 GCA_964653795.1 uncultured Roseivirgaceae bacterium
GTTCCAAGAATGAGTCCAATGATTACTTTGATGTGCAAGGGAAGCTTCCGCATGTAGGATTGATTTGAGGTTTAATCTTCTAAGATATTTGTTCTGCGGATCAAATAGAAATCCGCTAGCACCAATGCCGCCATCGCCTCTACTATTGGCACAGCTCTTGGCACAACACAAGGGTCGTGGCGTCCCTTGCCAGAGACGACTACTTCATTTCCGTCTTTGTCGATGCTTTGCTGATCCTGCATGATGGTAGCGACTGGCTTAAAGGCAACATTGAAGTAAATGTCTTCACCATTTGAGATACCACCCTGAACACCTCCGGAATGATTGGTCTTTGTAGACACTTTTCCTTCCCCAGATATTTCGAACTGATCATTGTGTTGAGAGCCTTTCAAAGTAGCGCCTTCAAAACCGCTGCCATATTCGAAACCTTTCACAGCGTTGATACCCAGCATGGCTGACCCAAGACGGGCATGGAGTTTATCAAAAACTGGCTCACCCAATCCGGCAGGCACTCCTTTTACCAGGCCAGTAATGACCCCACCCACGGTATCCTGATCTTTTCGAACCTGATCGATATATTCGAACATTTTTTCGGCCGTTTCAGGATCAGGGCATCTTACGGCATTGCTATCCGTTTGACTCAGGTCCAGCTCTTCTAGGGACTTGTCCATAGATAAGTCCCCTACTTTGGAGACGAAAGCGAAGCACTCTATTCCTTTAGATTTTAGCATTAGCTTGGCAATGGCACCAGCTGCTACCCGGGCTGCCGTTTCCCTTGCGGAACTTCTACCTCCTCCTCGATAATCTCGAATACCATATTTTGTTTCATAAGTATAGTCAGCATGAGAAGGCCTAAACTTTGTAGCAATATGTGAGTAATCTTTGCTCTTTTGGTCTTTGTTGCGGATGACTATAGAAATGGGAGTACCAGTAGTTTTTCCCTCGAAAACACCTGACTGAATTTCGAAGATGTCGTCCTCCGATCTTTGAGTTGTGATCCTGGACTGGCCAGGTTTTCTGCGAGATAATTCATTCTGGATGAATGCTTCATCCACTTCTATACCAGCGGGACATCCATCTATGATGACACCTATAGCTTTTCCGTGGGACTCACCGAAAGTGGTAATCCTAAAAACTCTACCAAAACTGTTACTCATTATTTCTTGAAGATCAGAAATGCGGAAGTCGCGAACATAGCCAAAATAAAGAGGTTGCCAAAGATCCTGATCCATGAACCCCTTTCCAGGCTTACTAGCTCGTTATCCTCAAAATCAATGCGGTCGTAAAAAGAACCTAAGTCATTAGAGGAGATATATTCATTTTTTCGACTCTCTCCAGTGACCATCACTACGTACTTTGACTTTAAAGTATCATAAACTTCTCTTTGAGGATCGAAATATATCCAGCGTAGGTATTCTCCAAGATTGTATCTTCCGGGTTCATTTGGAATGCCATAGTAGGAGAAAGCTTTGGTGCCGGATACCACATTTTCTGCTCTCTTTACATCTTGTCGTATGTTGGGTTCATAGAAATCGAAATCGTCATTTTCAGGGATTTGAGGAGGGTTGATGGCGCTGATATTGCCCCTGCCAAGTACATTGAAAGAGTAATTAAAACTCTGTCCTGTTTGGAGCTCTTCAGATGACAGCTTTTCTCTCAGAACATATTGCCCCACAGCCACGCTTTCTTTCAGAGGGTGGGGGGGAAGTTCTTTTACTTTCACCGTCTTGGGCCTAGAATAAAAAGTCTCAAAATCTTCCTGCCTGTTGCGACCGAAGAAGCTAGGATTTTTTGCCACTCGATATTTGATGAGTTTTAGGCTGACTTCCGGAAAAGTCACGTTTTCTACATTAAGAGGATAGTAAGCAGCTTGAAAGATTTTATACTGAGTGTAATCCTTTCCACGAATTGTTACGGGTTGACCATTGATATTGTCAATATTGAAGTTCTCCTCCCAGCAGCTTTCTGGCTTTAGGTTTTTTACAATTTCTGTGATCTGCTTGCCAAGGTCATAAAACCTCATATCAGCTCTATTGGATTCCGAAACGTAGAACGCCAGGGTGGTGGTAAAACCTTCGCCTACATAAACTTCTGATTTATCGTTGGTCAATGCCAGAAAAGCTTCAGCCTCCACATCGATGTATTCCTGAGGTTGTTGCGGTCTCCTTCTGTTATTAAAAAAATCAAAAGGGTCAAAAGGGTCATTTGACCGTTGTTGCTGTGCCGGAGGCCCTACTTTCACTACAGCACCTGCGAAATTGTAAGATTGTCCGTTGACACTAATATTGAAAGAAGGAATTTGAAATGTCCCCTCTTTGGTAGGTAGGTAATTTTGGGTGATACTTTGTGATGAGCTCATCCTTCCATTTACAAATGAGGTGGAGGTGGAAGATGACGTCCCTCGCTTCAAGAAACCATCGATTTCTGGGAATGGACTATAGTTTCTCAGCCTTTCATTCTCTAGTGTTACCGTTATTGTAAATGCTTGATTTACAGCTAACTCAGAGGCACCAATAGCTATCTTGACATTCTGACCTTGGACAGAATAAGAAAAAAGAAAGAGTACTAAACAACTTAAAAAAGAGCGCATCGTTATCTAACTTGACATGTCACTGAAAACGTTTGCAAAAAGTTAATTCT
>CAZZHO010000327.1:0-2615 GCA_964653795.1 uncultured Roseivirgaceae bacterium
TCCTGTAGTCCGGCTCTCTGCTTACTTCGTGCCGCTGCCGATCCGGTCTAGATTGATAGGGTTTCCCTTTGAGCCTCAAACCTAATGTGGATGTGATATGTGTAAAGGTTTTTAGTTGTCATGTCGACAATAGGAGACATTTTCCTTGAGTAAGTGATTGTTTGGGTTGAGAGAGGACTCAAGGGCCTGTCAACATCTTTTTGAAGATTTCACCAACTACCACTTTGGTTACTTCCACTGCAAGTGTTATACCCACTTCCCTACATTTTGCCCAAGTCCTTGCCAACTTTATCTTGACTTCAGCTTTAGAGTACTTAGTCTGATTCTTCTCTAAATCTTTGAAGTCTGATTTTATATCTTCAATTGTTTCAGAGTTTTCATCAGATAGGAACCTTTCTAAGGTCTTTTGAGCGTCTTTGAAATAGCTATCAAGCTTGATCTGGGTATGTGAATCAAAATACTCTTGATATTCATTTGAGGACTCAACGAACTCTATTTTTTCTTTGTATTCTTTTTCATATGAGATAAGTCTTCTTTTGACCGGGTTGACAAAATTAAGCTCATCGTATTTGGCTAAATTATCGGACCACTCTACTACCATCTCGCAAAACTCTTCGAAGGCGTCATTATCAGGTTTGATAAATATTGTCCTTACTTCTGCTTCTTCAAATGGGTGATCCGCGGTTGAAATCTCTACATCAAACTTTGCTTGGTTATTAGAAATTATCTCAATTTGATAAATGCCTATATACCATATGCCCTCAGGATCATTGCCAAATGCAATCCAAAGAAATTCATTATCCAAATACTCAATTTCAGCAGATACCATCCTAGGAATCACTGTTAAGTCGTTTAGGAATGATGCTATTAGTAGAGGGTACTTCGTTATTGATAATCCTTCAAAAGTTCTAATAAAATCAAATGAGTTTTCGCGCTTGTCCATTAAGTAAAGGTGATAATCATAATTGCAAATAACTAATTCAGATTTACTGCCTATATCTCATTCTCTCCTAAAATCACAAACTCTTTGATAAGCGGGTCTTGGGGTCAGGGAATAAAAAATAACTTTGAAGGTCATTATTAGTTAGCTCTAAGATCTTACAGTAAACACATGACCAAACGATTCTTTGGTGCTCTTTTAGGCGGTGTACTTTTTGCCGGAGCCCTTTCAGCGCAAGCCCCCAAATCATATGACGCTGGTGATGTAAAGCAGCTTTTGAAGAAACTCAATGTACTGGGAACAGTCCTATATGTCGCGGCACACCCAGATGATGAGAACACGGCGGTGATCAGCTACTTCGCGAATGAGGAACTTTACCGAACAGCTTACCTGAGTGCAACCCGTGGTGACGGTGGTCAAAACCTGATTGGTCCTGAGATCAGGGAAAAGCTGGGTATCATACGTACCCAAGAGTTGCTGGCTGCCAGAAGAACAGATGGCGGGCAACAGTTCTTCTCTCGAGCAAATGACTTTGGCTATTCCAAGAATGCAGCCGAAACGCAAGCCATTTGGAATCGGGAGGAAGTCTTGATGGACTTTATCAGGGTGTATCGCAAGTTCCGACCAGATATCATCGTAACACGCTTTACAGAAGAGCTTGGTGGACACGGCCATCACCTTACCTCCGCCATCCTGGCTAGAGAGGCTTTTAAGTTGAGTGGTGATCCTGAGGCATTCAAAGACCAAATCGGTCATCTGGAGCCATGGCAGCCTAAGAAATTGTTTTGGAATACTAGCTGGTGGTTTTATCGATTTAGAGGTGAAAAGATGGACACTACCGGCATGCTGTCGGTGGATGTAGGTGCCTACAATCCTTCTTTAGGTCAGACTTACACAGAAATTTCAGCTCGGAGCAGAAGTATGCACAAAAGCCAGGGCTTTGGTTCTACTGGTTCGAGGGGCACGAATAAAGAGTACCTGGTACAGTTCGACGGTGAAAAGACCAACACCATCTTTGGTGGAATCGAAACCAGTTGGAACAGGGTAGAGGGTAGTAAGCAAGTGGCTGAGTACCTCTGGATGGCGAATGACAACTACAATGCAGAGGAACCAGAAGAGACTTTGAAGGCCCTGTTTGCTGCGAAGAAGGAATTGGGTAAGCTGAAGGATCAGTTCTGGAAAGACATCAAACTCAAAGAAATAGATATTGCAATAGCTGCGGTCAGTGGCTTGTACCTGGAGATGGTGGCTGATGACTTTTCCTACGTGGCTGGAGATTCTATTGCAATCAAGATAGAGGCCATCTCTAGATTGACTGATGGATTTCAGTTGGAGTCTGTATCTCTGAAGCCATGGGATAAAGACTTCAGTTTGGCTTTAGGAATGTCACCAAACCAAAAGGTGAACCATGATCTGAAGTTGAAGTTGCCTGAAGATATGGAGCTAAGCCAGCCTTATTGGTTACGAGAGCCTTCTTCACTAGGAATGTATGCTGTAAGTGATGCTAAGAAAATTGGAAGACCTGAAAACATAGCGCCCATCCGAGCTACTTTCACTTTGAAAAACGATAATCAGTATTTTGAATTCGAAAGGGATGTTGTTTTCAAAAGGACAGATCCTGTAAAAGGTGAGGTTTATCGACCGGTAGCAATCGTACCCCCTGTTGCAGCCACGG
>CAZZHO010000328.1:0-2569 GCA_964653795.1 uncultured Roseivirgaceae bacterium
GTAGCGGTCTCCAAAACCGTTGGTTGGGGGTTCGAGTCCCTCCTCCCGTGCATTTAAAAGTGATATGTCGAAACTAGTAAATTTTGTTAAAGAGTCCTACCAAGAGCTTGTATCAAAAGTGTCTTGGCCTAAATATAGCGAGCTGCAAAGCTCCTCTATTTTAGTGCTGGTGGCATCTTTGATTTTTGCGCTCTTTATAGGTGTCATTGATTACGGCTTCGACAACTTGTTAAACTGGTTTTACACTGAATTTTAAGTAATGGCGGAACACAAGTGGTATGTAGTTCGGGCTGTCAGTGGCCAGGAAAAGAAAGTGAAAAATTATCTCGAACATGAGATCAGCAGGAGAAAGATGGAGGAAGCTATTCCTCAAATCTTAATTCCTTCTGAGAAAGTGTACGAGATGAGAAATGGTAAAAAGAGAGTAAGGGAGAGAAACTTCTTCCCTGGCTATATCTTGATATCAGCGGACTTATCTGGTGGTGAGACACAACATGCTATAACTAACATACCTGGGGTAATTGGTTTTCTAGGAGCTGGCGGTATGGGTGCGGCAAAAGATCCGGTGCCACTTAGACAGAATGAGGTGAATAGAATTCTAGGAAAAGTAGATGAGTCCGAGGAGTTGGAAGAGGTACTAGATACACCTTATATAGTGGGAGAGTCCGTCAAGGTAATGGACGGACCTTTTAGTGGGTTTACTGGTACCGTAGAAGAAGTATTCGAAGACCGTAAGAAATTGAATGTTACGGTGAAGATATTTGGAAGAAACACGCCTGTAGAATTGAGTTATATACAGGTCGAAAAACAAGATTAGAAAATGGCAAAGGAGATTTCAGGTTATTTGAAATTGCAAGTAAGGGGAGGAGCTGCTAACCCGTCACCACCTGTAGGACCTGCATTGGGATCTAAAGGCTTGAATATCATGGAGTTCTGTAAGCAATTCAATGCTAGGACGCAAGATAAACAAGGACAGCTTCTACCGGTATTAGTTACAATTTACGCTGACAAATCTTTTGATTTCGTTATCAAAACTCCTCCAGCGGCTGTGATGATCATGGAGGCGGCGAAATTGAAGAAAGCAAGTTCCGAGCCTAACAGAACTAAGGTCGGTAGCATAAGTTGGGATCAAGTGAAAGAAATTGCTGAGACCAAAATGCCAGATTTGAATGCTTTTAAAGTTGAGTCTGCGATGAAAATGGTAGCTGGGACTGCCAGAAGCATGGGTGTTAAAGTTTCAGGTACGGCTCCTTGGGCCAATTAATATTGACGATGGGAAAACTTACAAAAAATCAAAAGGCAGCGCTTGAGAAATATGACATTACCAAAGAATACACTTTGGAAGATGCCTCGAGCATTGTAAAAGATATCACATCTACAAAATTTGACGCTTCTGTAGATCTAGACGTTCGCCTGGGAGTTGATCCTAGAAAAGCAGATCAAATGGTGAGGGGCGTTGTTTCTTTACCTCACGGTATAGGTAAAGAGGTCAAAGTTTTGGTCCTTTGTACCCCTGAGAAGGAAGAAGAAGCAAAATCAGCCGGAGCCGATCACGTTGGTCTTGATGAATACATCACCAAAATCGAAGGTGGCTGGACTGACATTGACGTTATCATCACCATGCCTACAGTTATGGCCAAGGTTGGTAAGCTAGGTAGAGTTTTAGGACCAAGAGGCTTGATGCCCAATCCTAAATCTGGAACAGTTACCATGGACATTGCCAAAGCCGTTCAGGAGGTAAAAGCTGGTAAGATTGATTTCAAGGTAGATAAGTTTGGTATTATCCATACCAGCATCGGTAAGGTGTCATTTACACCAGAAAAAATTAAAGAGAATGCTCAAGAGATGATCGCTACAATTTCAAAGTTGAAGCCTGCATCTTCTAAAGGGACTTATTTCAAGTCTATTCACATCTCATCTACGATGAGTAAGGGCATTACCATTGATAAAAGCACAGTAGCAGGAGTTTAATCATGACAAGGGAAGAAAAAGCACAAATCATTGCTGAACTTACTGATAGGTTAAAGGGAAGCAATTTTTATCTGACTGACACGTCAGGATTGACAGTGGCGGAAGTGAATAAATTTCGCGGCATGTGTTTCAAAGAGGGTGTTGAATATAAGATATTCAAAAACACGCTCATTAAGCAAGCACTTGAGAATCTCGATGCTGACTACACAGAGATGTACGATGTGTTGAAAGGTACTTCTGGAATTATGTTTATTGATGAGAATGGAAATCTTCCTGCTAAAATCATCAAAAACTACAAGAAGGAAGATCCTCAAGAGCGACCTACGTTTAAGGCTGCTTCCATAGATACAGATATATTTTTAGGTGAAGATCAACTAGATGCGCTTAGCAAGCTTAAATCTAAGCAAGAGCTTATCGGTGAAATCATCACCTTATTGCAATCACCTGCCAAAAATGTTGTTTCTCTACTTCAAAGTGGCGAACAGAAACTGGCTGGAATTGTGAAAACACTTTCCGAGAGAGAATAAAAATTTGACAAAAAACTAACATTTAAAAAGAAATGGCGGATTTAAAAGATTTTGCAGAGCAACTGGTTAAC
>CAZZHO010000329.1:0-2466 GCA_964653795.1 uncultured Roseivirgaceae bacterium
TTATAAAAACCGTTGGAAAAGCTACCACCAAATAGAAGGATTCGCAAGAAAAGCTGTACCTGTAGTATCAAAACCACATGCAAACGATTGTTTTCTTAGATCAAATTACGTCTCGCAACAAGGACATCCAGAAAATTTATAACTTCAGATTATGAGATACTTATTTGTGATTTTTCTGCTTTCCACTCTTTCCACATTTTCACAAAATCCTCTAGACAAATTGATCAGGAAAGATCCCTGGCTGTATGAAATTGTCAGTCAATATCCTTATCAGGTTCAGATCATTTACACGCAAATTGATAGAGATAGCAACAACAAGCCCGCTTTCGAAAGCTTCAAATTTGGTGTAGACGAGAATGAATACTTCTACCCGGCTAGTACAGTAAAAATGCCAGCCGCCTTTTTAGCCCTGGAAAAGTTGAATAGGTTACAGATTCTTGATTTAGATAAGGATACACCTCTCAAAATAGGAGCCAATAGAGATCCTCAAGTAGCGGTAGCAGTCGACAGCTCTGCTCAAGACCTACAAGCCTCCATAGCCAACTATATAAAAAAGATATTTGTGGTTAGCGATAATGATGCCTACAACCGACTCTATGAGTTTTTAGGACAGCAGTATTTCAATGAAACTCTTCACAAAAAGGGATATAAGAATACAAGAGTAGTCCATCGACTTGGTCCAGAAGGCTTTCCATTTGGTATCGAAGACAACCAATACACCAACGCCTTTACATTCATCGAAAAT
Organism: uncultured Roseivirgaceae bacterium; assembly: GCA_964653795.1. Taxonomy (GTDB): domain Bacteria; phylum Bacteroidota; class Bacteroidia; order Cytophagales; family Cyclobacteriaceae; genus JAWPMT01. The sequence goes on from CAZZHO010000329.1 coordinate 746, forward strand.
GACAAAATGGTGTACTACCAGGGAGAGGTTCATAGCAAATGGGATGACAACCTCTCCTTGCTAAGGAATCAACAAAAGGGAATAGCCCATGTCAACAGGCGAGATGAGCTTGTCCAAGAACCATTCAACTTCCAAGTCAAAAATTTCCTTTCACTTCAAGATCTGCACAATATCTTAAAAGCTGTCATTTTCCCGGAAAAGACAGCTAGCGCAAGGCGTTTTGATCTATCGCAGGAGGACTATCAGTTCTTGTATGACTGGATGAGCAGACTACCAGATGAAAGTGATTTTCCTGAATACGAGCAAAAGGAAGACAATTACGTAAAGTTCTTTTGGAAAGGGGATCAACCGGGAGAAATCCCTGATAATATCAAGATTTTCAATAAAGTTGGGTGGGCTTACGGTTTCCTAACGGATGTATCCTATATCATCGATACAAAAAATGGATTAGAGTACTTTCTTGCAGCCACTATACATGTCAATAAAAATGAAACCTACAACGATGGTGTCTACGAATACGAGACCATCGGCTTACCTTTTTTCAGTAAGCTGGGCAAAGCAGTCTATGAATTGGAGCTGGATAGGAAAAGGAAATACCAACCCGATTTCTCAAAATTTCAAAATTAGGGTAGGGTAATTTCTAATAAGCCTGTAACAATATTGAATGCCCATAGACCGTTTTGGCTCTCTATATTTGGCGTCTGAATAGTAAATGGGCAATCAAGACTTTAATAGGGAGGATTTAAAAGCGGCTTTCGATGCTTATTTCGATGGTTTGCGGAACTTCCTGTATTATAAGTGCGGAGATGTGGACTTGGCTGCAGATATCGCCCAGGAAGCATTTCTAAAGATCTGGGAAAAAAGATCTGAAATAAGGAAAGAAACTGTGAAGAATCTTTTGTTTACCATAAGCAACAACCAATTGATGAATCACTTCAATCATATGAAGGTGGTGAGTAATCATGAACAAGAGTTTTCACAAGACCAGAAAGCTGACCAGCAGTCGCCTCAGTTCAAGGTAGAGGAGAAGGAGTTTGAGGAAAAGCTAAATAGCGTACTGGACGGACTGCCCGAAGGAAGCCGTGAAGTATTTCTCATGAACAGGATAGACGGGTTGAAATACGAGGAGATTAGTGAAAGACTGGGCATAGGTGTAAAAGCGGTGGAGAAAAGAATGAGTAAAGCTTTGGCACTCATTCGTGATAAATTGGGGAGGAAAATATGAGCGAGGAAAAGAAATACCATGATTTTTTAGATGGAAAAGTGTCCCGAGAGGAGCTTGATCCGGAAATAGCCGCTTTCCTTGATAATACTTCTCAACTAAAAGTACCAAAAGGCTCAAAATCCAATCTCGAAATTTGGGATACAATAGCGTCAGAGGTTGATAAGACGGAAGAAAAGGAAACTAAAACTATCGGCTTAAAGGGCTGGCAGGTAATGGCCATTGCGGCTGTCATTACCTTACTTATAGTTGCTTTGCCACAGATTCTTCAAAATTCGGACCCTGAGATCTTTGAGGCCAGAACTACCATAGCTCAAACGCAATCTGTTGATCTACCTGATGGATCTCAGGTCACGCTCAATGCCGCGAGCGAAATCAACTACGAAGGTGCCGATGAACGCGTCGTGAGACTTAAAGGCGAGGCTTTCTTTGAAGTGGAGAAGGGTGTTCCTTTCAAGGTAATCACTGGCAATGGCATCGTGGAGGTGCTAGGCACGTC
>CAZZHO010000330.1:0-2445 GCA_964653795.1 uncultured Roseivirgaceae bacterium
GTCTTTGAAATCGTTATTTCATTGCATAACTTGCGGCGAAATTCAGATACATAAAAATAATCCATGACTAGTCGGGTTCCTTATAGGTCTTTTAAATCGCTGATAATCAAGAATTTCCTTCCTTTTGTCCTTCTAGTTTTACCTACACTCATTTTCGCAGCGGATAAGGGTGGTGATAGTGATGAGCCTTTCAATCCAAGCGGTATGATTGATCATCACATTGCAGACGCGCACTCTTGGGAAATCTATCATGGTTTGACCGTTCATTTACCAGTTATTCTATACTCTGAAGAGAGGGGTTTAGAAGTATTTTCTTCATCTAATTTCTATGACGATCACCATAATCCTGTATCGTACAATGGATATACGCTAGACCATGAACATGTAGTGGCAGAAGGTGGCCACCATGTGTTGGATATTTCGATCACTAAGAACGTATTCTTCCTGCTTATTACGGCATTCTTATTACTGGTAGTCTTTTCGGCAGTAGCTAGGGGCTACAAAAAGAACGTTGGAAAAGCGCCAAGAGGAATTCAATCATTCTTTGAGCCGCTCATTTTATTTATTCGAGATGACATTGCTAAAGAGAACATAGGACCGAAATATGAGAGGTTCATGCCTTTTCTCTTGACTGTATTTTTCTTTATCTGGTTTGGTAACCTTTTGGGCCTACTACCAGGTGCCGCTAACCTTACCGGAAACCTTTCTGTGACTTTGGTTTTGGCAACTATCACTTTAGTGTTGACCCTGGTTTCAGGTCGAAAAACGTATTGGTTGCATATAGTAGACCCTCTCGGCAAGTCTATGCCTTGGGCTGGAAAGCTATTACTTTATATAATCCTTTGGCCGGTGGAGATCATAGGTATCTTCACTAAGCCTTTCTCATTGATGGTAAGGCTTTTTGCTAACATAACGGCAGGGCATATTTTGATATTGAGCATTTTGAGTTTGGCCTTTATCACAAAGAGCATAGGTGTAGGTGTAGCTGGGGCGGTATTTGCCACTGTGATGAACATGCTTGAATTGTTTGTGGCCATTTTACAGGCGTACGTTTTTACGCTTTTATCAGCGATGTACTTCGGACAAGCAGTCGAAGAAGGACATCACTAATTGAAGAAGAACTTATTTAAACTAAATAAATAATTATGGGAGCAATTGGAGCAGGTTTAGCAGTACTTGGTGCTGGTCTTGGTATCGGTCTTATCGGTAAAGGGGCTACAGAAAGTATCGCTAGACAGCCTGAAGCAGCTGGTAGAATTCAAACAGCTATGATTATCTCCGCAGCCTTGATTGAAGGTGTGGCGCTTTTCGCAGCAGTAATTGGTCTACTTGCAGTAAACGCAGGTTAATCCGTATTCCTGGCCTTGATCCGCGATTGGCGGCAGGGCCAGGTTTTAATTATTTAGAAACAGAAAATATTACAAAGTGGCATTAGTAACCCCAGATATTGGCTTAATAATTTGGCAGTTAATAGTCTTCTTAACTGTCTTGATCATTTTAAGAGCTTTCGTATGGAAGCCAATTTTGGACGCCCTTAGAACCAGGGAGTTCGAAATCAATGACGCGCTTGAAGCTGCTAGTAAAGCCAAAGAAGAAATGGCTCAAATCCAGTCTGATAATGAATACTTGCTGAAAGAAGCCAGGATCGAAAGAGACGAGATTCTGAAAAAGGCAACTGAAGCTGCTAATCAGATTAAAGAAGACGCGAAAGCTGAGACTTCTAAGATCACGGAAAAAATGATCGAAGATGCAAAAGCGTCAATCGTCTCGGAGAAGAATGCTGCTTTGGCAGAGGTGAAAGACCTAGCTTCTTCCCTTTCATTAGAGATTGCGGAAAAAGTTATCAGAGCTCAGCTGAAAGATGATAAAGCTCAAAAGGAGCTTGTTGAGAAGTTCTTAGGAGAGGTAAAGATCAACTAATATGTCTACTCAAAGAATAGCGATTAGATATGCAACTCCACTATTAGAGTTGGCCTTGGAGCAAGGTATAGAAGATAAGGTAAAGTCCGATATGGAAGCCTTTTCTAAGCTTTGTGATGAAAATCGCGAATTCCTTTTGATGTTGAGCAGTCCGGTTATTCCTCATTTGCGTAAGGCCGGGATCATCCAGAAAATATTTGATGGGAAGGTGCAGAAATTGACTTCAAAATTTTTCGAAGTAATTGTCAAGAAAAATAGAGAAGGTGTGCTTCCATTCGTAGCAGGTGAGTTTTTGAGTTTATACAACGCTCAGAAAGGATTACAAGAAGCTACTGTGACTACTTCATTTGCTATAAATAAAGCAATGAAGAAAGAATTTGAGTCATTGGTAAAGAAGCTCTCCGGAAAGGATCCAATCTTGAAGGAAGAGGTGAACCCAGACATTATCGGTGGATTCGAGCTGACTATTGGCGATAGGAAACTAGACGCCAGTGTGAGCGGACAACTCCGTGCATTGAAATTGAA
>CAZZHO010000331.1:0-2403 GCA_964653795.1 uncultured Roseivirgaceae bacterium
TTTCTTCAAGTTAAACCCATTCATTCTAAGAATCATGGCCAATTAATCTCAAGATCCTTTCCTCATTAACAGGTTTGGTGATGTACTCATCAAAACCCATATCCTGAAACTCCTGGACCTGATCTTCAGTGGCAAAGGCAGATTGAGCCACTACCCTGACGTTCTTGTTGAACTTACGTAGCTCTTTCAAAGCGGTCGGCCCATCCATCTTAGGCATGCGCATGTCCATCAAAATGAGGTCCGTATCTTTATGTTCTCTCAACAATTTCAGCACTTCCTCTCCATCCTGTGCCAGCAACATATCGAGCGATAACCCTTTGAGTAAACTACGGTAGTAAAACTGCACTGATGGACTGTCATCGGCAATAATCAACTTTTCCACTTTCTTCGGCTTTGCTCCTAACTTCGGGGCATCATTTGCACACTCCAGTGGTATCTCAACCGTGAAGGTGGATCCCTTTCGGTATTTCGAATGAAGACGGATAGTACCACCTAGCAGTTCAACAATAGCATCTGAAATTGCTAGACCAAGTCCAATTCCACCCATCTGCGTGGCTAACCTCTGGTTAATCTGAGAAAACCGATTGAAAATATGTTTTTGATCTTCTTTCTTGATACCCAACCCTTCATCCTTCACCCAAACTTGCATCAATCCGCTTTCACAATCTCCTTTGTATCCTATTTCTATCGTGCCTTTCGTGCTGAACTTGATAGCATTAGTCACCAGATTATTGATCACCTGAGACAGACGCACGCCATCCGTTAGAACATTTAATACCGGATTCTCTGGTGCATTGATTTTGATTTCCAGGTTTTCCTTGTCCTGCCGGGAAAGCAGTTGCTGTCTATGGTTTTCAGCTAAGTTGGATATCAACCTTTCCATGCTGACTGGTTGCTTATCAATGACAATCTGACCACTTTCCAACTTCGACAGTGACAAAATATCATCTATGAGAATCATCAACTGGTGAGAGTTATCTTCTATTTGCTCCAAATAACTTCCACGCTCATCGCTTGAAAGGTTTTCTCTTTTCAGCAGTCTACTAAAACCAATAACACCATTCAAAGGTGTTCTGATCTCATGACTCATATTTGACAAGAACAGATCCTTTTGCTTGTTGGCCGCTACAGCTTCATTTTTCGCTTTAATCAGCTCTTCTTCTGTCTTTTGGAGTTCAGAAATATCAATAAAAGATCCTATGTATGACTTCAGATCACCGAACTCATCAAACTCGTAAGGTGCATCTATCCCAATACAAGTCACATAATGCCCCTTTTTATGTTTAAATCTATACTTGATTTTTTGAGGTTCCTTACTACTGTTTACTTTTTCAAAATGCGCGAAAATGTTGGGCAAGTCGTCTTTGTGAAATCTTGAAATAAAGGTTTCGCTGGACATCTCTCGGAGCTCTACAGGTGAAAACCCAAGCATTTCCTCCGTCCTGTTATTGGCGAATACATTTTTCTTTTCCTGAATATCGAAGATATAAGTGCCGGCTGCCGAGCCCTCCATAACCGCCTCGGCAAACTTCTTCTCTTTTTTCAGTCTTTGAGTGATCTCCTTTACCTCTGTAATGTCCTGGGCCACACCACGTAGGCCTATTACCTTTTTTTGCTTGTCTAAAACAGGCACACCTATGGAGCGAAGCCACCTGCTCCCCTTTTGGTCTGCTGGCTTCAGCTCTAGCTCTAAGTCATAAGGAATACCCTCTTCCAGTGCCTTATCAGCAGCCTCGACCAGGTTTGGCCATGATTCCGCGGTGTAGTAGTCCTCTTGTTCAGGAAAAGGAACTGGTGGCAACTCCGGATCTAAACCAAAAATTCTGTAAACCTGCTCTGTCCATTCCACTTCTCCGGTAATTATATCATAATACCAGTTGCCCATTTTGGATAAATTCTGGGCATTTTCTAATGCTTCGGTGGTTTTTTCCAGCTCAACCTGACGTCTTTTCTTCTCCGTTATATCCTGAGCGGTACCCCTTAGTCCTATTATCTTCCCAGAGTCATTGTATACGGCTTCTCCGATGGCCCGCATCCATCCAAATGAAGCATGACCTGAGGCCATCTCCAACTCCAGATCATAGGGTATTCCCTGTTTCGCTGTTTTGTCAAGTTCGGAAGAAAGTGTATTCCAACTTTCTTCCGTAAACAACTTCATATGTTCTGTGTAAGGTGGCGGCGGTTTAGTCGATTCAAAGCCGTACATGCGGTATATTTCCTCGGTCCAGCTCACTTCATTTGTCTCCAAATCCAAAAACCAGCTACCTATTTTAGATAGCGATTGGGCCCTGTTGAGCTCATGGGTAGTTCTACCCAGCTTTTGCTCAGCCTCTTTTTGCTCCGTGATATCTGTACTGGTCCCTATTATCCTAATCGGATTCCCTTCCTTGTCCCATTCTATGA
>CAZZHO010000332.1:0-2321 GCA_964653795.1 uncultured Roseivirgaceae bacterium
TTTTTTAGCTACTGACCTTTCACCTTAGCAATAACCTCCTCTGATATATTTCTTGGAACCGGATCATAGTGAGAGAATGTCAGGGATGCAGTTGCTCTACCTGAGCTCATCGTTCTTAGATCAGTTACATATCCAAATAGTTCCGAAAGTGGAACGTCAGCTTTCACCACCTGAGAAGTCCCCTTCGTATCCATACCCTTCATGATACCTCTTCTTTTATTGAGGTCACCAGTGATAGAACCAGTGTACTCATCTGGAGTAACTACTTCCACACTCATTACGGGCTCCAGGATTACTGGCTGAGCTTTTGCAGCTGCAGCTTTAAACCCTAAACGTGCCGCCAATTCGAAAGAAAGTGAATCGGAATCCACATCGTGGAAAGATCCAAAATGAAGTCTAACCTTCATACTATCTACAGGATAACCTGCTAATGGACCATTTGTCATAGCCTCCTTAAAACCTTTCTCTACAGCAGGAATAAATTCTCTAGGAATTACACCACCCTTAATGTCGCTAACAAATTGCAAGCCTTCTTTCTCGTAATCCTCATCTTGAGGCCCTAAATCGAATACGATATCTGCAAACTTACCACGACCACCACTCTGTTTCTTGTACACTTCTTTGTGCTCAACTGTGGATTGGATAGCTTCTTTATAAGCAACCTGTGGCGCTCCTTGATTGATCTCTACTTTGAATTCTCTCTTCAATCTATCGATGATGATATCAAGGTGCAACTCTCCCATTCCCTTCAGAATAGTTTGCCCAGTCTCGTGATCAGATTCCACTTGTAAAGTAGGATCTTCCTCCACCAACTTCGCGATGGCCATCCCTAATTTATCAACATCAGCTTGAGCTTTAGGCTCGATTGCATATCCAATAACCGGATCAGGGAAATCCATTGACTCAAGAACAATTTTGCTCTTCTCATCACAAAGGGTATCTCCAGTCTTGATGTCTTTAAATCCAACTACCGCAGCAATATCACCAGCATGAAGCTGATCAATTTGATTTTGCTTATTCGCGTGCATTTGGAATATCCTGGAAATTCTCTCTTTCTTGTTCGTCCTTGTGTTGAAAACATAGGAACCAGAGTCCAATGTACCAGAATAGGATCTTGTAAAACAAAGTCTACCAACGAATGGATCCGTAGCGATCTTGAAAGCAAGCGCCGCAAAAGGATCTTCCGGAGAAGGCTTTCTTACCACTGCTTCTTCTGAATCTGGGTCAGTACCTTCAATATTATCCCTGTCAAGAGGTGAAGGAAGAAGCTCCATCACATAATTCAAGAGCGTTTGAACACCTTTGTTTTTAAAGGCAGAACCACACATCATTGGAACAAAAGCCAAATCGATTGTGGCTGCTCTTAACGCTGCAACAATCTCATCACGAGTGATCGAGTCTGGATCTTCAAAATATTTTTCAAGAAGCTCCTCATCATATTCAGCAACAGCTTCTACCAATTTGCCTCTATACTCCTCAACTTCGTCTGCCATATCCGCAGGAATAGGAATCTCCTCGAAAGTCATTCCCATGTCATCCTCGTTCCAGATAATTGCCTTGTTTTCAACCAAGTCAACCACTCCTTTGAAGCTTTCTTCAGCACCGATCGGTAATTGCAAAGGCACAGATTTAGTACCAAGCATTTCTACCACCTGATTACATACGTTCAAGAAGTCAGCGCCAGCTCTGTCCATTTTATTAACAAAGCCGATCCTCGCCACTTTATAGTTATCAGCAAGTCTCCAGTTTGTTTCTGATTGAGGCTCAACACCATCAACAGCGCTAAAAAGGAAAACCAATCCATCAAGTACTCGAAGGGATCTATTTACTTCAACTGTAAAATCGACGTGACCGGGAGTATCAATAATATTGATGTGATACTCATTGTCTTTGTAAGGCCAAAATACCGTAGTTGCAGCAGAAGTAATGGTAATACCTCTTTCCTGCTCCTGCTCCATCCAGTCCATGGTAGCAGCACCATCGTGTACCTCACCTATTTTGTGAGAAACACCCGTATAGTACAATACGCGCTCAGTAGTAGTAGTCTTACCTGCATCGATGTGGGCAGCAATACCGATGTTACGCGTAAATTTTAAGTCTCTTGCCATTGTAGTTTAGGAATTAGAATCTAAAGTGTGAAAATGCCTTATTGGCGTCTGCCATACGGTGAGTATCATCTTTCTTCTTCACTGCTGCTCCTTCGCCTTTTGAACCTGCGATGATCTCGCCTGCCAGTCTCTCCACCATGGTTTTCTCTCCTCTTTTCCTGGCGAACATGATCATCCACTTGATTCCCAGTGAAGTTTTACGATTAGGGCGCA
>CAZZHO010000333.1:0-2258 GCA_964653795.1 uncultured Roseivirgaceae bacterium
AAAGTTATTCTTTAACTTCATTTTACAAATATTTACAGCATGAGCGAATCAAAAGGACAGGTAGAACAGCTGCTACAAGAACTAGGCAAAAAGATCGACCAACTCATGGAGGAGGCGAGGGAAGCCAAGGATGAGTTGCGAGACGAATTTGAGGAAAAGATAGAGGAGCTAAAGGAGCGAAAAGAAAAGCTGGAATCTGAGTTTGAAGATTTCAAATCTCAGGAGAAGTGGCAAGAAGCCAAGGTGCACTTTGTGTCTGCTGTAGACGAATTAAGGAAGGCGGTTAAAGCAGTCTTTCAAAAAGACTAATCTATTCCTTCGAGTACTTTCTTGATCAAAGAGTCGATGACCCTGTTTGGGTCTTTCGAAAACTTATTACGCGACCTATTCGCAATAATGGCATTCATGCTCACCATCTCATGTCCCAGTATTCTCGCCATAGCGTAGTAACCGGCCGTTTCCATTTCCAGGTTAGTCAGCCAAAAGTCATCCCTATGAAATCGAGTGAGATCATCCACTAAATGTGGGTATTTGATAGGTACCCTCAGGGTCCTGCCTTGTGGTGCATAAAACCCGTGACACGTCACCGTATTGCCTAACATCGTCACATCCTTGTATTGCTCGGTAAGGGAAGGGCTAGCCTGAACGCAATAAGGTTCATAGGGCAAGTCAATCTCCTCTCTGATGGCAGTTCCGATTCTATGCTCAAAGTCCGTGTTTTGCAACTCGTAGAAATACATCAAAGGATCCATTCCTATGGCATATTCACTTAGTATGTGGGTGCCTAGTCGGATGTCTTCCTGTATGCTGGCAGAAGTGCCGATGCGGATAATTTTTAGTTTCCTTTTGTTGGCTTTGGGCTCTCTGGTTCGCAGGTTGATATTCGCCAATGCGTCGAGCTCCGTCATCAAAATCTCAACATTATCCGTTCCCATGCCAGAACTGATCACCGTAATTCTCTTCCCTTTGTACTTACCGATGTGAGTAATGAACTCTCGTTTGTTCATTTCAAAATCCACGTCATCAAAGAATCGACTGACCCGATGTACTCTATTGGGATCACCTACCGTGATAATAGTATCCGAAAGATGGGAAGGCTTAAGATTCAGGTGGTAAACGCTCCCATCAGGGTTGATGATGAGATCCGTTTCCGAAATTTTGTTCAACATTACTCAGTCGCTTCCTGAAATTCACTTTAAATGCTCGGAATTGCAAGAAGCGGCCGTCAAAAGAGGAAAATATTATCTCTGCGGGAGTAATTACCTATTGACCGGGATTAGCGTTTTACCCCTTTATATGGATTGTAGCCGTTGCTATCTTTCTGGTAGTAGCCTGACCCGTCATATTCCCGCACCTTAGGAGCTGTCATGCATTCCTCAGAGCAGCAGCCATTGTATTTCTCGGCACCCTTTTGGGACATAGGCACGTGTATGTTGCATTCAGGGTTGGCGCAGTTTACCATCCTATCCGAAGGTTCACCGGTCACGTAGCACTTGGCGATAACAGTCGGATTGACTGTGTTGATTTCATGGACGATACGGTTGTCAAATACGTAGCACTTTCCTTCAAAGTCCTCGCCTTCAGCTTCCAGCCCATATTTGATGATGCCTCCATGCAGCTGGTATACATTCTCAAAGCCCTGCTCCAGCAGATAAGCACTCGCTTTCTCACACTTGATGCCTCCTGTACAGTAGGTGATCACCTTCTTACCTTTGTACTGCTCGAGTTCTTTGATTTTATCAGGGAAGTCCCGGAAGTTCTCTATGTCCAGTGTTATGGCGTTTTTAAACTTACCCACATTGTGCTCATAGTTGGATCGTACATCCAGGATCACCGTATCAGCAGATTCTTCTCTTAAGATCTCTCTAAATTCTTCTGGCTCCACATACTTGCCCGTTCTTTCATTAGGGTCAATGTGCTGGAGACTACTGTGCACGATCTCTGGTTTTACACGAACATGCAGCTTAGCGAAAGCCGGTTCATCATGACTATCTACCTTAAATTCTGTCTTGGCAAATCTTGGATCCTCCAGTACAGCAGCCATGTATCGCTCACAGTCTTCTGCCAAACCGGAGACGGTTCCATTCAGTCCTTCCTTGGCGACTATGATTCTGCCTCGGAGGTTGAGATCCAAACAAAGTAAGTGATGTTCTTCCCTAAATGCTTCAGGGTCTTCTATTGGCGAATAGCAATAGTATAATAGTATTAAGTATTGATCTTTCATGTTGCTGAGTCCTGTTTCAAGCAGGATGCTTCGT
>CAZZHO010000334.1:0-2235 GCA_964653795.1 uncultured Roseivirgaceae bacterium
CATGAGCTAGGTTTCATTGAGAAATATATCTTTTCAACAGATCACAAGACTATTGCCAAGCAATTCCTAATCACAGGTATTCTTTGGGCAATCATAGGGGTGGCCATGTCTGTAATCTTCCGATTACAGTTGGGATTCCCTAATATGGATCTGGAATGGTTGCGTCCTATCCTTGGCAAGTGGATTACTGATGCAGGCAAATTAGATAGCGAATTCTATTTGGCTTTGGTGACAATGCACGGTACCATTATGGTATTCTTTGTATTGACAGCAGGCCTGAGTGGGACTTTCAGTAATTTCTTAATACCGCTTCAAATTGGTGCCAGAGACATGGCATCAGGATTCATGAATATGCTTTCATACTGGTTCTTCTTTTTATCCAGTGTGATCATGTTCATCTCTTTGTTTTTAGAGACAGGTCCTGCAGCAGGTGGATGGACAGTATATCCTCCATTAAGTGCTCTGCCACAGGCTATCCAAGGTTCTGCTGCTGGTATGACCTTGTGGTTGGTGGCGATGGTTTTCTTTATTGCTTCTTCCTTGTTAGGAGGTATCAACTACATCACGACGGTTATTAATTTAAGGACTGAAGGTATGTCTTTCTCAAGATTACCTTTGACTATTTGGGCGTTTTTTATCACAGCAATTTTGGGAGTACTTGCATTCCCTGTGTTGTTTGCCGCGGCTTTGCTATTGGTATTTGACCGATCTTTTGGAACGAGCTTCTATTTAAGTGACATATATATTGGTGGTGAGGCATTACCTCACATGGGAGGAAGTCCTATTCTATATCAGCATTTGTTCTGGTTCCTAGGACACCCTGAAGTTTATATCGTGATCCTACCAGCTTTAGGTATCACCTCTGAAATTATTGCAACCAATTCCAGGAAGCCGATTTTCGGTTACAAAGCGATGATTGGTTCGATGTTGGCAATCGCATTCCTCTCATTTATAGTTTGGGCGCACCATATGTTTGTGTCTGGTATGAACCCGTTCTTAGGTTCGGTCTTCATGTTCCTTACATTGATCATAGCTGTACCTTCAGCAGTTAAGGCGTTTAACTACATCACCACTTTGTGGAAAGGAAATATAGTATTTACACCAGCCATGCTCTTTTCGATAGGACTGGTGTCATTCTTCGTGTCTGGAGGATTAACGGGAATTTTCCTTGGAAACTCAGCACTGGATATCAACCTACATGACACCTATTTTGTGGTAGCTCACTTTCACCTGGTAATGGGTAGTGCATCCGCATTTGGGTTAGCAGCCGGAGTTTATCATTGGTTTCCGAAAATGTTCGGTAGAATGATGGATCAACGTTTAGGTTATATACACTTCTGGTTCACTTTTGTAGGTATTTACCTAGTGTTCTTCCCATTGCATTATATAGGAATTGCAGGATTCCCTAGAAGATATTACTCGTTCACAAGTTTTGATGCTTTCAGTACTTTCACGGATCTTAATTCCTTCGTGACAGTGGCTGCAATCTTCACGTTTGGTGCACAATTCATATTCTTGTTCAACTTCTTCTACAGTATATTCAGAGGTAAGTTGGCTCCTGCGAATCCTTGGAAATCAACAACACTAGAGTGGACTACTCCAAGATTCCCTGGTCATGGAAACTGGGAAGGTGAGATACCATCTGTATATCGTTGGGCTTATGATTACAGTAAGCCTGGTGCAGAAGATGATTTCATCCCTCAGCATATTCCATTGTCGCAGACTCCTGAGTCAAACTTCCCAGAGGAAGAGGAGTTGGCGAAGACTGAGAACGTGACTGTCGCCAAAGTGGCGAATGAAGGATAATCTAAAGAGATATAGGTCAGTGAATCTGGCCACTTTATTTGCGGTATTCTTCTTAATCCTCATAGGCAGTGTAGTAAGGGTCACTGAATCTGGTATGGGTTGTCCTGATTGGCCTAAGTGTTTCGGTGGGTACTTTCCTCCTGGAAGTGTCACGGATTTGCCAGCTGATTATGAGGAGATGTTTCTTGAGAAGCGATTATCCAAGACCAAGAGGCTAGCAAATACATTGTCCAGTTTAGGATTCGGCAGATTGTCTAATAGAGTATTGTCTGATCTCAATCTAGATGAATCTCATGCTTATGATCCCTACACGGCATGGATAGAATACCTCAATAGATTAGTTGGAGCGCTCATAGGGCTGTTTATGTTGGCTTATGTATTCTTTTCGTTGAGAATTAGGAAAACGCACTTAAACGTGACATTGTGGTC
>CAZZHO010000335.1:0-2208 GCA_964653795.1 uncultured Roseivirgaceae bacterium
GCAGCAAAAGCTCGCTAACGGCCTACAGATGACCATGCAATATTTTGGTAGAAAATCAGGTGGCGATGCTTTTGTGCATACAGGGAGCTTTCAGTTGACGGCTTTTTTTTAGTCTTTGTAACCTTCCGGATACAGTACCATTCTGATGCTTTTACCCAGATCAACATACTTCTTGGCTACTTCTTGAATATCATCGCTGTTAAGATTGTCTACCTGGGTTTCATATTGATAGAAGTTGTTGAGGTTAGAGTCATTGAAATAGTACGCTCTGAGCTGTCCTAACCAAAACCCATTTTGACGAAGGCTTTCTTTTCTGTTCTGGCGGTCAGCCTCCTGCACTTTGATGATGTCTTCCTGAGTCACACCTTCCTTTTGGGTCTTTGCTATTTCCTCATAAACGAGATTAGTTAGTTTTTCTACATTTTCTGGTCCACAGGGGAAGGTCACAGAGACGGTATATTGTTCGAAGGGAACTCTTTGTCTTGATCTGCTGGCATTGACAGTGTAGACATTGCTTTCGTCTTCTCTCAAAATATCTATCAGACGATTACTTAAAATATCAGTAAAAGCCCCAAGAGCGTAATTCTCATCCTTGGAAGGATATGAAAGTCCTGTGAAGTTGATAATAACCGAGCTTTTTTCATCTGTTCCTTTATAATAGGCTGTATCAATCTTAACCGATGGTGGTCTGATTCCCAGGTCCTTCCAGGTCTCTTTTTCTTTCTTGCTGGGTATGGAAGCCAGGTACTTTTCCAATAAGGGTTTAAGTGTTTCCAACTCCACATTCCCTACAAAGAAGAAAGTGAAATCTCCAGGGTTTGCAAACCTTTCGGCATAGATGGACATCACATCATCAAGTGATACCATGTCCAGGTCTTCAGGTTCAGGAAGACCACCACCTCTCGGGTGATTTTGACTCATAACTTTTGCAACCTGATCGCTGAAATAATATTGCGGATTGACTTTCAGGTTAGCATAGATATCCTTCGTTCGGGTGATAATACTCTGAAAGACCTCTTCATCTCTTCTGGGTTTAGTGAAATAGAGATGCGTCAATTGTAACATGACCTCCAGGTTCTCCGGATTACAACTACCACTAAAGCCTTCTCTGGTTGAGCCAATAAAAGGAGAAACCTCAACTTTTTTTCCAGTCAACATCTTTCGCAATTCCACAAGTGAAAAATCGCTCAAGCCACTTTGGTTGACGATCTGAGACGACATGATAGCCGATTGATATTTGTCTTCTCCGTAAAGGTTGTGACCTCCAGGACTAACGGCTCCCATTAGGATCTCGTCATTTTTGAAATCAGTGGACTTAATCACCACTTTCATGCCGTTGGACATCTTGAGTTCTGTGACACCTACAGTATCAATTTTCTTGGTGAAAAGTGTTCTTCCAGCTTTTGGTAACTCCCCAACAAGTGGATCTTCACTTACTTCATCATTGTAAGGCTCTATTGATGATAGGTCTACATTGTTGATAGCGCCAAGTATTGCCTCTTCCTTCGGCAATGTCACATCCTCTTTATCGATGCCAGTAATAATTGCAACTCGATTTTCGTCAGTGATCCACTTTTTGGCTAATTCATTGATCTCTTCCACCTTAAGAGTTGGAATCATCTCTTTGAAGAAAGACAATTCGTAATCTATACCGGGAGAGGGGGTGCCTTGGAGAAAGTAACTGACATATTCTGAAGCGTAGCTTTTTGATTCGGTCTTCTCTTTTTCTTTAGCAGCACTTTCCAATTGCACCATCAGGTTCTCTACAGCTCTTTTGAGTTCCGTATCTGCGAAACCATGAAGTTTTACACGCTCGTTTTCAGCTACTAAAGTTTGAAGTGCTCCTGTGATTTGCTCGGGTGCAGAAACAGCAAAAGAGGAGTACATGTCAGAGCTTCGCACCATCGAACCAAAACTACTTGCACCAAAAATGAAGGGCGGCTCGGCCTTCTGAGTGAGTTCTTGTAGTCTGCTATTCAGCATAGCATTGTATAAGGCGTATAGATAGTTGTTTCTTAAATCTTCTAGCGTCGATTCACTTTCCTTAGGGCGTTTGTATATCAGTTGGGCTGCGGTGAAAGAGTTTTCTGCGTCCTTGGTCACAGCAACTAATGTCTCATCGTGACCCGGAACACTGTTGTTCTCTTTAGCTCTAGCTTTTCCTTTGGCTTTAATATCAGAGAACTCTGAAATAATCTTCTGTTCCAG
>CAZZHO010000336.1:0-2184 GCA_964653795.1 uncultured Roseivirgaceae bacterium
TGCACAGAATGTGGTAGATGTACATCCGAGTGTCCAGCAAATCTGACCGGCAAGAAATTGTCACCTAGGAAGATAATGATGGATACTAGAGATCGATTAGAAGATGTTGGCAAAAATGGATTGGATGATGGCAAGAGTCTATTAGGAGATTATATCACTAAAGAAGAGATCAACGCTTGCACCAATTGTAATGCATGCGTCGAGGCTTGCCCAGTAAACATTAATCCGCTAGACATCATACTTCAGACAAGGAGGTATGTTGCTATGGAAGAGTCTGGGTCGCCGGCTTCCTGGAATGCCATGTTCCAAAACGTAGAGACCAACTTTGCCCCTTGGAAGTTTGGAGCGCAGGATAGATTTAATTGGGCCAACGAAATGAAAGAAAGCAATTAATATGAGTGAAATAAAAATACCAACTGTTGCTGATCTAGCAGCTAAAGGAGAGAAACCTGAAGTTCTTTTCTGGGTAGGTTGTGCAGGTTCTTATGACGATCGGTATAAGAATGTGACAAAAGCATTTGTGAAGATTTTAAATAAGGTGGGTGTAAAGTTTGCCGTTCTAGGTCCAGAGGAAACATGTACTGGAGATCCCGCACGAAGGGCTGGAAATGAGTTCTTATTTCAAATGCAGGCAATGGCAAACATCCAAGTCCTCAATGGATATCAAATAGAAAAAATTGTGACGGCTTGTCCGCACTGTTTCAATACGATCAAAAATGAGTATCCCGAACTTGGTGGAAACTATGAGGTAATTCATCACTCTCAATATCTTCAGCAATTGATCAATGAAGGTAAGGTGGAGCTAAAGGGTGGCGGAGAGTTTAAGGGAAGAAAAATTACCTACCATGATTCCTGTTTCCTTGGACGGGCAAATAATGTGTATTCTGCCCCAAGGGCTGTCCTCGAAGCGCTAGATGCCGAACTGGTAGAGATGAAGCGGTGCAAAACCAAAGGGCTTTGCTGTGGGGCAGGTGGCGCTCAGATGTTTAAAGATGCCGAACCAGGCAACAAAGAGATAAACATTGAAAGAACCGAAGAAGCGCTGGAGACAAAAGCAGATACGATAGCAGTGGCTTGTCCCTTCTGCATGACTATGATGTCAGACGGCATAAAGAATAAAGAAAAAGAGTCTTCAGTCAAGGTGCAGGATTTGGCGGAACTCATTGCTGAATCAGAAGGTTTAGACTGATATGCATATAGATTTTGATCAAATGCCGGATCAGGCTAGGCTTTGGATCTATCAAGTCAGTCGACCCCTAACCACCGATGAGGTTTCATTTGTGGAGAAGTACACGAAACAATTTATTTCGAAGTGGCAAGCCCACGGACAAGACCTGAAGGCTTCATTTAAGATCGAATACAATCAGTTCTTGATCATTACTGTAGATGAATCTTTTAGCCAAGCGAGTGGATGTAGTATCGATTCTTCTGTTCATTTAATACAAGCCTTGGAAAAGGAACTGGGTGTATCATTTATGACAACAAGTCAAGTCGCTTTTCTTCTGGAGGATAAGATCAATCTATTCGCATTTAACAACCTGAAGGAGCAAGTTTCAAATGATGTTATTCATCCGGAAACCAAGGTTTTTGACAACACGGTTAAGAATCTTGCGGAGTTCAAGGAGAAATGGCTCGTACCCAGTGATCAAACTTGGGTAGGTAGATACTTCAAGTAAGGCTTTTTGGATTGATTCTTGTTTTGAAATATTGACTAATTTCATCTCTGAATTAGGTAATGATTTCTTCATTTAATGGGTTTAATAGAATAATCGATCTCCTAATTTTCACGTTAATGAATCATATGCGAGCTTTCATCACATTACTTTCTGTTATTGTTTTTCTGGCCTCCTGCTCAGTGGAGAAAAGCATGCAAAATGCTGAATTTGATGCAGTCATTAACAAACTAGCAGGTCCACCGGCAAAGAATTCTGTCGAAGAAAATATCATGGTAGGAGATGCGTACCGGCAATCGAACAGGATTGTGGATGCCATGCCATATTATCAGGAAGCATTGAAAGCAGGAACGTCAGAGGAGCTAATCAATGTATATGTTGCTCAAGGATTTAAGGTAGAGCAGAAATATGACGAGGCTCAAAAAGTTTTGAACAGTTTCTTACCGAAAGCGAGAAGTGAGAAAGCGAAAAAGCTGGCGGAGAACGAACTTGATAACCTAAGAAAAATCGA
>CAZZHO010000337.1:0-1977 GCA_964653795.1 uncultured Roseivirgaceae bacterium
AATGGAGCTATAAAGGATTTTTCTCGCATTTCCTTTCCTCAACTCTTCTTGAACATCTGATACTATACCCATTTTCACTTCAACATCCACTTTCATGGACATTGTGATCTGATCTCTCTCAACCTCTGAAAGTTTGTCCTTCTCAGTATTGACGAACTGGATGATATCATCCTCAGTGATGAAAACATCATTGGTCTGAATCTTTGGCTCAGCTCCAAATTGATCTGAGTTTCTAGGCTCACCAATGTAGATATAGCTTACCAAAGATTTTCGCTCAATTTTAGTTAACTGAGTAGCCTTTGGTAAAATCTGCTTCACTAAAATCTCATCTGTTCTGATTACGGTTACCACCATAAAGAAGAACAACAACATGAAGATAATATCAGGAAGTGCCGCTGTAGGTATATCCTGTGAAGTATCTGCGCTTTTCTTGAATTTGCTCATTTCTCTAGGTTTTAATCAGGATCTGCAATTGAAATCGCTCTTGGGATACCTACTCTGGATCTTTGATACATATCTCTCTGGATATCATCATCCTTGTCTAGCTCCAACCATTCAGGAGCCGTAATACCCACTCTTTCAGCGTATATTTCGTTATATGCAGCATTCACAGCATCTAACACACCGATATAAAGTTCATAGGTAGTACCACGATTTGCCTTAAAAGAGACAATAGCGTTACCGCTGGTAGGGTCATCTGAAGAATCAGGATTTCTACCGTGTCTATTTACGTAAGACTTCAAACTGGCAGGAAGACTATTGTAGACCTCCACTCCCTCAGTAGAAGGATTACCAAAATTCAAAATAAACTTCTTGACATCCTCTTTCAGTTCGTCCATTGTGCCCGTGTAAGGCTCGTTTTCAACCAAAAGTCTGTCCTGAGAGTTGGCCAGGATCTTGAAAATATTGCGCTCTTGCAACTTCAACTCAATCTCTTCCTGATTTGGATCCGGAGGAGGAGGGAGAAGCATTGCTATACCCTTATCATTCGCAATGGTAGTAGTTACCAAAAAGAAGATAAGGAGCAAGAAGGCAATATCTGCCATAGAACCGGAACTTACCTCAGGTGGTTTTCTTCCGCCTCTTGCCATTATTTAATCAATTTAGATATCTCAGTATACACAATCCCTGCTAACGCAAGGAACACAAAAACATACATTGTCAACAATCCGGCACCTACCATTTTGGAAGTACCCTCAGTTGTACCTTCAGAGTTTCCGTCAGCCATCGCATATGTAATAAGGAAAATGACTACCAGAGCTCCTACTCCAATCCCACTTTTTACAAGTGACTTAGGATCGCTCAAGGACTGGATCAATGGCATCACAACTGCTGCCAAGGCACAAAGTCCAACTAGAACGTATCCTGCTATTAATCCTAAATCTATCATCTTATCAATTCAGGAGTTTAATTACTTAGATATGTTATGCTTTACTAGGATGTCAACAAGAGAGATAGAAGCATCTTCCATGCTGTTCACCAAAGAATCAATCTTAGATACCAAGTAGTTGTAGAACAACTGCAAGATAACTGCCACAATCAAACCACCTACTGTAGTTAATAGGGCTACTTTGATACCGTTTGCAACTAGTGAAGGAGAAACATCTCCTGCCTCGGCAATCGCGTCGAATGCACCAATCATACCAATTACTGTACCCATGAAACCTAACATCGGTGCAAGTGAGATGAAAAGTGAGATCCAAACCATACCTCTTTCTAGTCGGCCCATTTCAACAGAACCGTAAGAGATGATTGATTTTTCGACCATTTCGATGCCTTCTGACATTCTCATCAAACCTTGGATGAAGATAGAAGCTACAGGGCCTCTTGTATTTCGGCACACATCTTTAGCAGCTTCTACACCGCCGGAATTAAGCGCTTCTTCTACACTCGCTAACAACTTCTTAACGTTAGTCGTCGCTAGGTTCAAAGTGATAATTCTTTCGATAGAGATAGCAAGACCTAAAATCAAACAGA
>CAZZHO010000338.1:0-1966 GCA_964653795.1 uncultured Roseivirgaceae bacterium
TTGAAAGAAGGAGGTACCATCTCTATAACGACTGATGTAGTTGAGAACACATTGAAATTAGACATTAGAAATTCTGGGCAGTACAAAAATGGAGTGAAGCTGGATGTGGGCTATGGCCTGCTAAATACCAAAAAGCGGCTCGACCTCATTTATGGTAATGAGGCCGACTTTAAGATTTCTAATGAGAATGAAAATACTGTATTGACTAGTATTCGAATTCCTGAAAATATTTATTTGAATAAAGAAGTATAGAATAATATGAAGGCATTGATCATTGATGATGAAAGGCTCGCGAGAAAAGAGCTAACTCAATTGTTAGATGATTTTAAGGAAATAGAAATTGCTGGTGAAGCCGTAAACGCGGACGATGGCATTGAAAAAATCAATGAACTAAAGCCGGATTTAATATTCCTTGATGTAGAGATGCCTGGTAAGTCAGGTTTTGAAATGCTGCAAGATCTTGATAGCGTTCCAAACGTCATTTTCACCACCGCGCATGACGAGTTTGCCCTGAAGGCTTTTGATGTTAACGCCTTAGACTACTTGCTAAAGCCCATCCAGCAAGATCGGTTAGCCGAAAGCATCAGCAAATTGTTGTCAAAGGGAAGTGAGGTGTCAGAGGAAAATCAGGACAATAATGGTCGCATCCTGGGAGAGAATGACCAGGTCTTTGTAAAAGATGGAGACAAGTGCTGGTTCGTAAGATTATCGGACATTAGACTATTCGAATCTGATGGCAACTACATAAAAGTGTACTTCAGTAATGTGAAACCGATGATCCACAAGTCTTTGAATGCATTGGACGAAAGGCTTGATGATAGACACTTTTTTAGAGCCAGCAGAAAACATATTATCAATCTGGGTTGGGTTGAGAAAATTGAAACTTGGTTCAATGGGGGACTTCTGGTGGAGCTTAAAGGTGGAGAGAAGGTTGAAGTTAGTAGAAGACAAGCTGCTAAGTTCAAAGAGAAAATGAGCCTCTAGTTATTCACACTTTTCAGAAACTCTTTCTGAATGGACCAATCCTTGGCCAGATTAATCATTGCTGATGTCTCCATTTCGGTGACATAACCCTTTTTGTGATTGTCTTCCCAGGTATCTATGAGATATTTTAATCTTTCTTCAGAAGGCAATTTTTTGAAAACCTTCCCTAGAAATTCTCTGGATCGGTCAAAAGCAGAAAGATAGTCTCTGGAGATAAAGTCCAAGGACCATTGTAGTTCTTCGTCAGCCTTTATCTTTTTGACATATTCCTCCAGTATCTGTTTCTCGTCAGGATCTAAACCATGGTAATGGAAAACCAAAGCCTTCAATAGTACAAGAGCCTTCTTTTTTTCTTTCTCCATCCGTCTATAGCCTATGCAAGGACTAAAATATCTCTTTAAGTGTCATCCTGAAAGAATTTCAAGGTGATTTCGTCTGCTCTGGCCAGGCCATCATCTGTTAGTCTTAACGTACTCCCATCTTCTTCCGCATATTTTGACTGTAGCAACCAGGATATATAGCTGTTTTGAGATTCACGAAGATCCAAACCAAAAGAGCTCTTTAGATGGTCAAAATCAATACCCATCCAAGTCCGCAATCTTGTCAAGATATACTCATTTGCTTGAGCAGTAGCATTTAGTCTTTCTGAAGTCAGCGGTAACTCCCCCTTTGAAATGCTTTTGATGTATAGGTGATTGTTTGCAACATTCCAGTATCGACTTTTTTGGTCGAAGGAATGAGCCCCCGGACCTATGCCCAGGTAGGATTCCCCTCTCCAATAATTGGTATTGTGTCGTGATTGAAAGCCTGGCTTACAAAAGTTAGACACTTCATAGTGAAGATACCCAGCCTTGGAAAGTTGTTGTACAGTGAGGTCATACTGAATGGCATTTTCTTCATCCGTCAATTCTTGGAGTTTCCCCTGCCTTAATCGTGAGCCGAACACCGTTTTGGGTTCTATCGTCAAAGAGTACATCGAAAT
>CAZZHO010000339.1:0-1961 GCA_964653795.1 uncultured Roseivirgaceae bacterium
TGATTCGCTTTTATGGCGTTTCTAATCCTCGTTAAATAATCTCCAATCGGATCTGTTACCATGTTCAAAAATTTAAGCCCCTCGAAAAGGGCTGCAAATTTAGTTATTTTTTTAAGTTCTTTATGTTACTATCAGAAGAAATTACCAGCTGGCTTTTGTAACGCCAGGTATCTTGCCTTCTGATGCCATTTCTCTAAAGGTTACCCTAGAGATACCGAACTTCCTCATATAGCCCTTCGGTCTTCCAGTTAACTTACATCTATTGTGAAGTCTAACTTTTGAGGAATTTCTTGGTAGCTTATCCAACGCATCATAATCACCAGCTTCTTTCAAAGCTTTTCTCTTCTCAGCGTATCGAGCTACTAATTTTTCTCTTTTTCTTTCCCTTGCTTTAATGGACTCTCTAGCCATATCAGTTTTGGTTTTTATTTACAAATGGCATTCCAAACGCTCTTAGCAGTGCCAAGCTTTCTTCATCTGATTCGGCACTCGTAACGAATGTGATATCCATTCCGGAAATCCTGTTTACTTTTTCGATGCTGATCTCAGGGAAGATGATTTGCTCCTCAACACCCAAGGTGTAATTACCTCTACCATCGAAACCCTTCTCTTTAATACCTCTGAAATCTCGAACCCTAGGTAGAGCGATTGTCATTAATCGATCCAGGAATTCGTACATCTTATCTCCTCTCAAGGTAACTCTGGCACCGATAGGCATGCCTTCTCTCAACTTAAAGTTGGAGACAGATTTCTTTGCCTTGGTAGGAACAGCTTTTTGACCAGTAATCAGTGTCAATTCTTCGATCCCAACATCGATAAGTTTCTTGTCTGCAACAGCAGCTCCAATTCCTTTATTGATAGAGATCTTCTGGATCTTCGGTACTTGCATTACAGACTTGTACTCGAACTTCTCCTTCAAAGCAGGTACAATTTCCTGCTGATATTTATCTTTTAATCTTGGATTAGCCATTAGTGATAATCTGATCAGTTTTTTTAGAATACCTCTGTAGTTTACCATTCTCATCAGCTTTCCTGCCAACTCGCGTTGCATCACCTGATGACGGATCAACTAACATCACATTGCTTATATGAATGGACGCCTCAGTCTGGCTGATTCCACCCTCTGGATTAGCAGCAGATGGCTTATTGTGCTTTGTGACCAAGCTGACGCCTTCTACAATCACTCGAGACTTAGAAGTAACAACTTCTAGTACTTTTCCAGTTTTGCCTTTGTCATTACCAGCAATAACCTTCACAGTGTCTCCTTTTTTAATCTTGTACTTTCCCATGATTACAGTACTTCAGGAGCTAGTGATACAATTTTCATGAACTGTTTCTCACGCAATTCTCTTGCCACTGGGCCGAAAATCCTCGTACCTCTTGGCTCATCATTAGCGCTCAAAAGAACAGCTGCATTGTCATCAAATCTTATGTAAGAGCCGTCCTTTCTACGGATCTCTTTTTTAGTTCTCACAACAACAGCTTTAGATACAGTTCCTTTTTTAAGGTTTCCAGAAGGAGTAGCTGATTTTACAGAAACTACAATTGTGTCTCCAATCGATGCATATCTCTTTTTAGTTCCACCTAAAACCCTGATACAAAGTACCTCCTTGGCACCACTGTTATCTGCAACAGAAAGTCTTGATTCTTGTTGTACCATTACTTCGCTCTTTCTATGATTTCAACCAATCTCCACCTTTTGTTCTTACTCAAAGGTCGAGTCTCCATTACTTTGACCGTATCTCCAATGTTGCACTCATTCTTCTCATCATGAGCAGTCAACTTAGAAGTCTTTCTGATGAATTTTCCGTAGATCGGGTGTTTTTCCCTTCTTTCAACGGTGATGGTGATGGTTTTTTGCATTTTATTACTAACCACCTGACCAATTCTTTCTTTTCTTAGATTTCTTTCCATCAGTCAGTCTTATTCTCTCTTTTCTTACTCGTCAATTCAGTTTCCAA
>CAZZHO010000340.1:0-1927 GCA_964653795.1 uncultured Roseivirgaceae bacterium
GCCAGCGTCAGTGCCGAGCCAGATAAAACCTTGTGCGTCTTGCTCGACACAATAGACATTATTTGAGGGTAAGCCGTCCTCAATTGTATAGTTAACATCATACTCTTGTTGAGCAATAGCCAGGTGAGAGATTGCTAGCAGAATTATGTAAGCTCGAATCAACTTTTGCATTGAAGAATTGCAAATAACACCATTTGACGAACATTGAAAATAAAAAAGGGAGCCAAATTGGCTCCCTTTTAATATTTAGATCTTGTTTATGCTTACTTCACCTTATCCACTATCGCTTTGAATGCTTTAGGCTCATTCATCGCAAGGTCAGCTAAGGCTTTTCTGTTTATTTCGATTCCTGCCGCTGCAAGCTTACCCATAAATTTGGAGTAAGACATACCGTGTTCTCTAGCACCTGCATTGATTCTCTGAATCCAGAGAGCTCTAAACTCTCTCTTTTTAGCTTTTCTATCTCGGTAAGCATACGTCCAACCTTTCTCAATGGCATTCTTTGAAACGGTCCAGACATTCTTTCTTCTACCAAAGTATCCTTTGGCATGCTTCATCATTTTCTTTCGCTTCGCTCTGGAAGCTACGTGATTTACTGATCTCATTTGTTCTAATTTTTGACGATTGGTGATCCTAACTTTAGGATTCTTTCAACCAATAATCGGGTTTAAAAATTAACCAAGGCCACTGCGGCCTAATTGATGCATTATAAGTTTAATAGAGCTTTTATGTTTTTCTCATCAGCCTTATCTACCACTGACATATATCTAAGGTTACGCTTTTGCTTAGTCTCCTTCTTTGTCAAAATGTGGTTCTTGAATGCATGCTTTCTTTTAATCTTACCAGTACCTGTAAGCTTAAAACGCTTCTTAGCACTAGAGTTCGTTTTTAATTTCGGCATTACTATTTCTAACTTTTACTTATTTACTTTTTTACTGCTTTAGGTGCAATGAACAGGTTCATACGTTTGCCTTCCATTTTTGGAAGCTGCTCTACTTTTCCAAACTCCTCAAGCGCCTGCGCGAATTTGAGCAACAAAATCTCTCCCCTGTCCTTAAAGACGATCGTTCTTCCATAGAAATGAACATACGCCTTAACCTTAGCACCTTCGCTTAAGAACTTCTTCGCATGATTCAATTTAAAATTGAAATCATGATCATCCGTATTGGGACCGAAGCGAATCTCTTTGACCACCGTCTTCTGAGCCTTCGCTTTAATCTCCTTTTGCTTTTTCTTCTGTTCGTACTTAAACTTCGAATAATCTATCACCTTACAAACTGGTGGATCTGCTTTTGGTGATATTTCTACCAGATCAAGACCTTGCTCTTCGGCAATTTTTAACGCCTGACTTATAGGATATACATCCACGTTGACGTTATCTCCCACCACTCTTACCTTCTGCGCAGTTATCTTATCATTCACCTTATAAGGCTCCTCTTGTCTTACTCTGGAAGGCCTTCTCTTTCTTAGTTTAGCGATATTTCTTCTTTATTTTGGTTGAACATTTGAAAATAGTGCGCAAATATCGTTATTATTTACAGCTAAACAAAGATTAACCAATCAGTTCAGCTACTTTATTCTTGAAGAATGACGCAAATTCGTCAATTTTCATACTTCCAACATCCCCGTGTCCATGCTGACGAACCGAAACTGAACCCCCTTCCTGCTCTTTCTCCCCAACAATTAGCATGTAAGGGATCTTCTTGACTTCTGCATCTCTGATCTTTTTTCCAATCTTTTCATCACGCTCATCGATAAATCCACTGATATCGCTTTCCTGCATCATCAGAAAAAGCTCTTTAGCGTATTCGTGATGCTTTTCGGAAATAGGTAGAATAGCTATCTGCTCTGGTGCCAACCATAATGGAAATTCACCTGCGCAGTTCTCGATGAGTATGGCAATAAATCGCTCCATTGAACCAAATGG
>CAZZHO010000341.1:0-1927 GCA_964653795.1 uncultured Roseivirgaceae bacterium
AAATTCTTTCAGTTCCTCTGGTGAATATTTTGTCTTTTCGGCCATGGCATTGTTGGTTTTACTGGAAAACTTGAACCTGAAAAAAATGCAAAAATAGGCATTCCTTCAGTCATTCGAACGGACAGGCCTAAAGGGAGTTGGAAGAAAGAAGCTTAAAGTTGAGTACGGATGGATGACAACCTTTTTTTAAGGATGGCTTCGTCTATTTTCAAGTTGTATTTTTTCTTCAGGTAGGACTTGAGCGCTTGAAGAGACTTTCCCTGGGACGTATGCTCAAAAATGGATTGATCAACTACACAATTCATGGGGCTTATAGTATTTAAGATTAGTACAGCAAAACCCACGAAATGGTTTGATAGCAAACGTTCTTTCTTGAAATAGTAATAAAAGGACTGCTTTCAGTCTAAAAATCTCGCCCAACTACCACGGTTTCCTTGAAAATTTCTGTGCTTCCCTGTCCATCATATATCTCAAAAATTACTACGTAATAACCCATTCTGGCAGTACCACCAAGATCGGTAGTCCCGTCCCATCGCACAAAACCATCGGATGCCAGGGATATGCCTTCTCCTAACGTTTTCACTAGTCTGCCATTCTGGTCATACAAATAAATGTTTGCAAAGAAACCAGCAGCGTCAAATTCATAGTTGATGGTGGTGAAAGAATTTATGCCTGAACCAGGTACAAAGACCTTGGGCTCTGCTTCCACAGGATCAGATACAGCTCCAACTAAAGAAAGTTCCTGACTATTGGCGTATCCTGGCGTGGCAAACCCAACTGTACTGGCTGCGGAAGTCCAATTTTCGGCGTTATTCGGGTCATCGAAAGAGATTCTTTCCAGGGAAACTCCTTCTACATCTTCTAACAGACTACTGTGAAAATCATCTTCGTAAAACAGCGAATCAAGCAGGATATCTTCATTGTAAATCGTAATGACACCTTCATCATTGGAAAGTGTGGGTAAGGAGGCTATCTCAGCGATGTTTTCCTCGATACTTGCTGGATAGAACAAAAGTAGCGAAGCTTTATCTTCTGTCAAGACTTTATAGTCTTTTGGTGCAATCACCATCTTTTCTTCAATGACCTCTTCGGAGTTAGCATTCTTCAAAGTCCAACCTTCCAATGACAAAAACTCGTCTGATGCATTATAGACTTCAACAAAATCGAATCCATCAGGTCTGGGATCAAATAATATCTCGCTAATGAGGATCTCATTTTCGATCGCCTCAAAGGGTAGAACTACTGACGTGACATTTTCCTGAATATTATTACCCAGACAATCCTGCAGACTTGAAATGGTAATCTCATACTCCTGCCCTTGTGTTAAGTCAGGTTCCACTATCAATAGAAGCTCTTTTAGGTTTTCTAATAACTCAGTGGAGATCACCGAAACTCCACCATTCAATGAGATACTTACGCCGGTAGAGGGGTTAAGCTGCTCATCAAAGAAAAGGACAATACTGTCCTCACTAAGCGCGATAGCATTAGTCACATTAGGGCCAAAGTTATCGGGCATATTTTGAGCAATTGAGTTGGCCTCTCCCGGTGTACCTCCTCTGTTATCTATAGAACTTCCCCAGTTGGAGTCTTCGCCACAAGGATTTTCAAAATCACGCATTTCCAGTGAGAATCCGCCAGGCTGCTTATCGGTATCATGCCAGTCACTGGTGTAATTGATTTGAAAAATAATGCCCTCCGATGTTCTTAGACTCAGCAATTCACCACTATTACTGAGGGAAGCCCAATTGCTGACAGCAGTAGCCTGGAAGTCACCAAATTCCGAGATTTCGCTACTGGGGATAAGCAAAGAATATTCACCAGGAAGAATAAGCCCGCCGATATTGGCTGTGGTATTGGAGGCATCGGTAATGAATACTTCATCAAGTCCAATCAACTTATCTGACCGATTATAGATTTCAATGTACTC
>CAZZHO010000342.1:0-1895 GCA_964653795.1 uncultured Roseivirgaceae bacterium
CAGCATCATCAGCAGTTTTAGAAGCAACTTCTTTTAGTAGTTGTGCTCCCATGTTTTCTATAGACTCCTCTAGCTCGATTTCTTTAGCTACAGAAACACCGTCTTTGGTTACAGTAGGAGCACCAAATTTTTTGTCAAGGATTACATTTCTTCCTTTGGGGCCTAAAGTTACTTTTACAGCATTGGCTAGGGTGTCAACGCCTTTTTTGAGTTGGTCTCTAGCGTCGGTGTCAAAGAATATATCTTTTGCCATGATTTCTTTTTTACAGTTTAATGTTGATAATTATACTATTCCGTAGATGTCTGACTCCTTCATGATTAGATAGTCAGTACCGTCGATAGTAATCTCGGTCCCTGAATATTTACCGTAAAGAACTGTGTCACCTTCTTTCACAGTGATAGGTTCTTCGGCCTTACCAGAACCAACGGCTACAATTGTTCCTCTTTGAGGTTTCTCCTTTGCAGTATCAGGAATGATGATCCCTGAAGCTGTTTTTTCCTCTGCTGCCGCAGGCTCCACTAGGACCCTATCGGCAAGTGGTTTAAAGCTAACTTTTGACATGTCTGTAATACAGTTTTTTCTGTTTGTAATATGCCCACGGCAATATCATAAGGCGTGCCAATCTACGTATTTGGCAGAATGTCATGTAAAAGGTGACATTTTTTCAGTGACAAAGCTGTCATGACATATTGGAGATGTCAGTTTCACGTTCTAATTTCTGATTAGAAACAATGAATTAATGTATGGGTAGTTTGAATAAAGACTGGTTGGTTGAAGGATTGATAGATTTTGAATATAAGAAATACCAACTTTTAGCATATTTCAAACAGATCAAACAAGAATTCCGAAATACACATTTATACCCATCATTGTCTGAGTTGATTTTTCACTACAGGAATCTGAAAAGTGTGAAAGAGAACAAGGACCTTTTTAAAGACAAGTTCCCTAAAACACTTTCAGACGCTGATTTCGAAAAATTAAAGTTGTCATACAAGTCAGTAGTAGAAGATAATGAGATCATCCAGGAAATGGAAGAGATCATAGGTTATGCGATCCCCAAATTTCAAGTAATGATAGAAGAGGGAACAGAAATCTATGAGTTTGTTGAGCGGCAAATGGAGTTTGAGCCCATTGGCATTATGCCAATCTACAATGATGAAGGCTATTTATTACTTAACAGGGATAAATCAAGAGATTTGACGATTTATCGATACCAGACATCAGTGTTTGAAAGTGCTGATGAGAGATACAAAGGTCTTCAGATGCAATATATCACCAATGACTTTGTAGACTTTTCTCGATCATTCGAGCAAGTCAAGATTGATCTTACAAAGACTGATTCTTCGTTGCCAAATCCAGCGGCCTATTTGATAACCTATAAAATGAGCTTCCCTGAGGAACCAACAGTGTTACCAGTAGCAAAAAGGATGTTAATGCGCCATTTGAGCGCGGCTTAAAGAGAGTCGTCTTCTCCCGTTAAGTCCTCCAGAGGCAATGCGGCACTGTTATCCAAAGGGATAGCAGGGGCAGGAGTACTATTAATGTTTGGGCTTTCTGGCAAGTCCGTCACATTGGTTTCTATGAAGAAGTTAGAAGAAAGAGATAGAGCCAAAATAGCAATGATAGCTCCCCAAGTAGCTTTTTCCAGGAAGTCACCAGTTTTCTTAACACCCATTATCTGAGAGGCGCCGCTTCCGCCAAATTGGCTTGACAATCCACCTCCTTTAGGGTTTTGTGCTAGTACCACTAGAATTAAGAAAATCGCGATAACGATGATGAGACCTACAATTACTCCGTACATATCCTTCTATTAATCTTTCTCAGATTGCAATTCTGCAATTCGCGACGCAAAGAAAGATTTTTTTTCAGGAAATTTCAAACTGAGTTTCTCATA
>CAZZHO010000343.1:0-1843 GCA_964653795.1 uncultured Roseivirgaceae bacterium
TCACCCCGCTTAACTTCAATTCTTGTGCTAACTTCTGTGATTGGAGTGATGGAAGCAATCTCATAGATTCCATCATTTACCGCATCAGGAGAGCCTTGTACAACCGCAATTCCATTTTGAAGGTCAGCTACTTCATTGGAAGGGACATCAAAGGTCTTTGTAGATCGGAAACCAAGAATTGAGGATTTGGAAGTCAAAGCAATTTCTCTGCTTACCTTCTTTGATGATGAACTTTCAGTTACCCTCCCTCTTACAAATCTCGCTGACTTAATGTATCTCATGATTCTGCTATTCTAGGTTCTTCATCTGGTGCGTCCTGGATATCACCATCATTTGCTACTTCGGGAATTCTTTGACCTGTTTTATAGTATTGAACTCTTAGAGCAACATTTGAGGCAATATTTATAGCTCTGAAAGCTCTTAGGTTTGTGGCTCCAACTAATTCATATATATCGTTATGTCCTAATCCAAATCCTGATTCATTACTTGGATCACTGCCATTTTCCTTAAAACGAATCAAAATAGAATCGTCTGCTACGGCTTCACTCGTATCCGATACTTCAATAACTGTATCAAGAGTATCCGGCTGTTGTAGATCTGCAAGCTTCTCAATCATTATGGTAGCTGAAACAGCATTCTCAGGAGGATCAAGCTCTTTCACTTCGTTCCTTGAAAATATGATGTCCTGGTAGCCTTTGTTTTCCTCACTTATCGCAACCAGACCCTTCTCTTTGCCAACTATGGTGATAAGCTCTTCAAGGAAATCCAGCATTAAAGCAAAATTTCCATTTGGATAAGGGTTGCCTCTCGTTTGTAATCCCATATTCGTTCCTATTTATGCAAATGGGTTGTATGGGGGTGGTGATCCTGCCGGATAGCCCCATGCTACGTATTGCTTTTTCGTACTATCGTTATCTAAATGAATAAAGTTTGATCCTATTCCAATTCTCTTAAAACCGACCTCTCTGGCAGCTTTTACTATATTGTCTCGAATGGTGCGGTTTCTGAAACCAATATCAGCCGCCTTGCAAGTAGGAATCAAATGTGCAGAGCTTCGTACCCCTCCAACACGACTATTCCAATAAGCACTTCTAGCTCCAGAATTTATCCAATCAAATATTGGATATCCGGTTTTCTTCTGAACCTGTTGAAGCATCTTCAGGAAGGTCTTATCCATGCATTTGCCACTACCAGGAATATCAGGGCTATCGAACTTACTTGTATCTATCTTAGACTTGGAACTAGCGAGAAGTATCGCAATGGTTCCAACGACTGTGACAGATAAAAAGCCGACACCCAGATAGACATATTCCTTCTTTATGACAACTGCCATTTAACCTTTCTCCTGACATTTACATTTTCCCTTCTTCTTTCCTTCCTGGTACATCTTGTAAAATTTGATACTCATATAAGTGATATTGAGAATCAATGATGCACCAATTAGGATATTCATTGGTGTGCTATTGTTCGCTTGATTTGACATTCTTTAGCTTGTTTAATTCAGCCTCCAATTCTCTATTTCGCTTCTCCAATTTTCCGATAAGCTCTTCCAACTCATCGTTCCTTTTTTTCTCATCTTCGACAGACTTTTCTAACTCGTCTATCCGCTCCTTCTGCCTCTGCATCTGCTCCTTTAGTTCCTGGGAAAGCTGAAGAAAGCTGCCCACTACTTCCTTATTTGCCTGAGCAAAAAAGTTGCTTGCCTCTGCATTCTTCAACTTCTTATCACCTCTCCATTTTATGAGGGAGTCTATCAACATCCAAAGACCTTTTGCTCCAAGGATGATACCTGTAATCTTCAAATAATCCATCCTAATGCACTCTATCTATCGACCATGTAAAC
>CAZZHO010000344.1:0-1837 GCA_964653795.1 uncultured Roseivirgaceae bacterium
ATTGATCTTTCATGTTGCTGAGTCCTGTTTCAAGCAGGATGCTTCGTTAAAATCACCGCAAAGATATCTGAATTTCTAATGATCAGGGACGCCCTATCGCACTGTCCTCTTGGTAGACCGGCGCTAAACGGGTCTACCGCTTGCTGCACTAGGGTGCAGTTGGAGGGGTTGGTTCTTGTTTGATTCTACTGGAGTTTTAAGAATTAATCAGCTTAGCAGGATTCCCAAATACCGTCTCACCTTTGGCTACATCGCTGATCACGACGGATCCAGCGCCGATACGGGCATTTTCTCCGATTTCCACACCGCTTACGATGATGGCACCACTTCCGATAAAAGCGCTTTTCGATAGCTTCACGCCACTGTTGATGATAGCGCCTGCTCCGATCTGGACAAAGTCTTCGCAGACCACATCATAATCGATAGTAGCGCCTGTATTGATAATGCAATGCTGACCTACTTTCACATTGGAACTCATGCGTACACCTGAGGCGATGAAGTTTCCGTGTCCAATAGAGGAGGACTCAGGGATGAATGCCGTTTGATGGATGGCGTTGACAGGCATTACTTTTCTGGTTTCAGTTAGAAACTCGACGTTTTTCTTCCTTACCACATTGTCGTCGTTGGCTACAAAGGCCTCACACTTCTGCCCAATTAGTTT
This sequence comes from uncultured Roseivirgaceae bacterium, assembly GCA_964653795.1. GTDB lineage: Bacteria > Bacteroidota > Bacteroidia > Cytophagales > Cyclobacteriaceae > JAWPMT01. Next base: position 662 of record CAZZHO010000344.1, read on the forward strand.
CAGATACCCATGGTCATCAGGAGATCCTAAAACGGTCACATCATCTATTTCCTGATTGTGAACAGACTTATCATCATCTAAAAACCCGTAGACTACTACATCATTGCTTTTGAATATTTCTAAAGCTGATTTTGCAATTCCCTTTGCTCCAAAAATGATAACCGGTTTCTCCATCTTTCTAAATTTCGTGCAAAGCTATACACTCCTTCTTCTCCAATAGTTCAATGGCAGGGTAGAAATCACAATAAAGAAAAAAGGCAGAAATGCTGTTTTATACCTGGAGAGTGAACCGAGATTGGGTGTAGTGAGTGAAAGGACTATTGATAAGAGGGCTATGAATATGACCGTTATCATAAGGAGGTTGTTAGTCCGAACTCTTTTCAACAACCAAATACTTATGGCTGAGAGGATTAGGAAAATGAGATTTTCGATACTCACCATGAGCTGTAGAACATTGGAGGCCTTCCATGGCAGCGGCAGAAACAGCCCGGACCAAAGCGCTTTAGGTAGCTGAGATATTAAGCTTAGCCAGTTCGGTTCTAGATTGAAAGAGATCGTATTTGCTTCGGATTTTTCCAGTATCTGCTGATTCAATTCGTAAATGGTCAAGGGCAGTCTTTCAGGTCTGAGCCGGATGAAAAAGAACCTGATGCCAATGAGGGCAGTTATGATGATGGAGCTGAATCCAACAATCCTTTTCCATATGGCAGCATTTCGAAGTTGCTGATCTAGCCAAATTGCCAGTCCCAAGAAGAAGAAAGTTCCAGCCAGGTAATGCTTACTCATGACGAGAATCAGGAAAAGTAAAAGGAATATGAAGATCTGATTCCGCTTGAACTTTCCAGCGAGGATATCCAGTAAGTAGCTGCAAAGGAAGAAGAAGCTCCCGTTGGCGATGGTATCTTTCGATAAGCCCGCATTCCAGAATACAAGAGAAGGAAGGAAGCAAAAGGCTATAATCGTTGGTAATGTAGAGGCCGGAAACCTTTGAGAGATATGTTCAATAAGTCGCCAGCACCCTGCAATAAAGAAAAGAGATAAGTAAAACCCTGTGATCCAGTAATTGCCGAAGGACAACCAACTCAGTGGAGCCACCATCCGCACGATGAAAACAGTGCGAGGGTTGCCTTGATGTGGATTGATGTACTCGAAAAGTCTTTGAAGGTAGGGGAATAG
>CAZZHO010000345.1:0-1809 GCA_964653795.1 uncultured Roseivirgaceae bacterium
AAGAGGACCCAGAAAGTATTGATGAATCCTGGAAAAAGTTCTTTGAAGGATTTGAGTTCGCCCAACAAAACTACGGTGCAAGTTCGAATGGGCAGCAGGTAACTACACCGAAAGAAACTGCCGTTAGAAACTTAATCTACAATTATAGGTCTTGGGCTCATTTGATTGCTGACACAAATCCCGTGCGCGAGCGAAGACCTCATGTGACAAAGCTGGAGCTGAAGGATTTCGAACTTACCGAAAAGGACTTGGATACAGAGTTTGAGGTAGGAAGTGAAATAGGACTGGGGAAGGCCACCCTCAGAAGGATACAGGAGAAATTAAAGAATGTCTACTCTGGACACATTGGATTTGAATATAGCCACGTCAGGGATTCCGAGATCCACGAGTGGTTTAAGAATAAAGTGGAGAGTGAGGGGGAAGATATCAACCCTTCTCGTGAAGAGAAACAGCGGATTATTGCCAAGCTAAATGAGGCGGTAGGCTTTGAAAATTTCTTACATACCAAGTTCTTAGGGCAAAAGAGGTTCTCACTCGAGGGTGGAGAAAATATGATTCCTGCGCTTGATAAGATAATCAATAAGGCGGCTGAGCTCGATGCGGAAGAGGTAATCATCGGAATGGCCCACCGAGGTAGATTGAATGTGCTTGCCAATATCATGGGCAAAACATATGAGCAGATCTTCAGTGAATTTGAGGGTAATCAGGAGGTTGATTTAACTATGGGGGATGGAGATGTTAAGTATCACTTGGGATACTCGTCTTTCATGGATACCAATGCGGGTAAGAAGATGTACGTGAAGCTTGCTCCCAATCCGTCTCACCTAGAAGCTGTAGATCCCGTAGTGCTTGGATATGCCAGAGCTCAAATAGATGATGAATATAAAGGGGATATGAGTAAAGCCATTCCCATTCTTATTCACGGCGATGCGGCAATAGCTGGCCAAGGCATAGTTTATGAATGTGTGCAGATGTCCTTACTTGAGGGATACAAAACTGGGGGGACTATCCATTTTGTAATAAATAATCAGGTAGGCTTTACTACTGATTTTGCTGATGCAAGATCAAGTATCTACTGTACCGACTTAGCAAAGATCATTGATGCTCCGATCTTGCACGTGAATGGAGATGACGCTGAAGCGGTTTATTTCAGTGCAAAGATTGCCATTGAGTACCGTCAGAAATTCAATAAAGACATTTTCATTGACATGCTTTGCTATCGAAGGCATGGGCATAACGAAAGTGATGAGCCGAAGTTCACCCAACCCAAATTGTACAATGCGATTGGTAAGCATCCCAATCCAAGAGAGGTGTATGTGAAGTTGCTTCAAAAACGTGGTGATCTTGATCAGTCGGACGTAGATAAGCTTGATAAGGAGTTTAAGAGCCAGCTACAGAAAAGGCTGAATCAGATCAAGGAAAATCCACTACCGTACAAGCCCCAGAAGATTGAAGAAGAGTGGGACCACTTGCGCCGATCTACTCCTAAGGATTTTGATAAGTCCCCTGATACTAGCATTAGTGAGGAAGCAATTAATAAGGTTGCTAAAGCGCTAACGGAAGTCCCGACCGGCTTCAAGCCGCTTCGGCAGATTGATAAGCTCTTAAAGGATCGAAAGAACAACTTCTTCGAGAAAAAGGAACTCGGTTGGGCGGATGCTGAACTGCTGGCCTATGGCTCCTTGCTTGCTGAAGGTAGAATGGTTCGGATATCTGGTCAGGATGTGAAAAGGGGTACTTTTTCTCACAGACATGCTTACCTTTTTGATTCAAATACAAATGAGCCTTATTGTGGGCTTGATCACATTC
>CAZZHO010000346.1:0-1806 GCA_964653795.1 uncultured Roseivirgaceae bacterium
CGTGTAAGAACAGTAGGTGAGCAGCTTTATTCTCAATTCGGAGTGGGCTTAGACAGAATGGCAAGAACCATCAGAGAGCGAATGAACGTTCGCGACAATGAAGATTTTAAGCCAGTTGATTTGATAAATGCCCGAACACTTTCATCGGTGATCAACTCCTTCTTTGGGACCAACCAGTTGTCCCAATTTATGGATCAGACCAACCCCCTGGCAGAAGTAACGCACAAAAGGAGAATGTCCGCTTTGGGACCAGGAGGACTTTCGAGAGAAAGAGCTGGGTTTGAGGTTCGAGATGTACACTATACACACTATGGTCGACTTTGTACCATTGAGACGCCGGAAGGACCGAATATCGGTCTGATTTCATCACTTTGCGTGCATGCGAAGGTGAACCAAATGGGATTCATTGAGACTCCTTATAGGGAGGTCGATGATAAGGGCAAAGTAGACATGTCAGGTAACGTAAAATATCTGACCGCTGAAGAAGAAGATACTCACAATATCGCACAGGCAAATGCGCCACTGAAAGAGAACGGTGAATTTGTAAATGATAAAATCAAGGCAAGGTTTGAAGGTGACTTCCCTGTAGTAGGTCCGACTGATTTGAAATACATGGACGTCGCACCTAATCAAATCGTCTCAGTTGCCGCCTCCATGATCCCCTTCTTGGAGCATGATGATGCGAACAGAGCACTCATGGGATCAAATATGCAGCGTCAAGCAGTACCGTTATTGAGGCCTCAAGCTCCGATCGTGGGTACAGGTCTTGAAGGTCGAGTAGCACTCGATTCTAGATCATTGGTCGTTGCTGAGGGGAATGGTGTTATAGACTATGTTGATGCTAAGAGAGTCATAGTTCAATATGATCTAAGTGAAGATGAAGTAGCCACCTCATTTGATTTAGCGAAGGTGGAATACGAATTCACTAAGTTTCGAAGGACCAACCAGGATACATGTATCAATCTGAGGCCCATAGTTATGAAGGGGCAAAAAGTACTGAAAGGTCAGCCGCTTTGCGAGGGTTTTGCTACAGAAAAAGGTGAGTTGGCCTTAGGTCGAAACCTGTTGGTAGCTTACATGCCTTGGCAAGGATACAACTTTGAGGATGCTATTGTCATTTCAGAGAAAGTAGTAAGGGAGGATATCTTCACTTCCATACATATTGATGAATATGAATTAGAAGTTAGAGATACGAAGAGAGGCGAGGAAGAATTGACCTCTGAAATCCCGAACGTTAGTGAGGAGGCCGTCAAGAATTTAGATGAAAACGGCATCATCAGAATCGGTGCTGAAATCAAAGAAGGTGACATCCTTATTGGTAAGATCACGCCTAAAGGTGAATCAGATCCTACTCCAGAAGAGAAACTGCTTAGAGCCATCTTCGGCGACAAGGCAGGAGATGTGAAGGATGCTTCTCTCAAAGCTTCACCTTCTTTAAGAGGAGTAGTGATAGATACAAAGCTTTTCTCTAGACCTAAAAAGGACAAAGATATTCGTGCTAGGTCTAAGAAAGAGGTAGAGTTGCTGAAGCAGACCTATGGCAAGCAATTGTCAGAAGTTAGAACGCAGATGATTGAGAAAATCACCGCGATTTTGGAAGGGAAGAATTGTAATGGTATCCGCCATAAGTTCGGTGAAGAAGTAATGTCTAAAGGAGTCAAATTCAATAGACAAAACATCGAGAATAATCTCTTCCCGGCTAAGAATGTATATAGAGACGAAAGCACATACAATGTGCCCGAAGAGGCCAACTTGATAAGTGATTTGACAATCGATAATTGGACCAATGATGAGCATACCAATGAC
>CAZZHO010000347.1:0-1785 GCA_964653795.1 uncultured Roseivirgaceae bacterium
ACTTCTGTTGGGCCCTCGTAGCTTGCCGAAAAGGCGATGGTGCTGTGGTGTGGTGAGATGGAGGCGTACATTTCTTCTTCCGGGTGGGTGGTGAGTCGCTGGGCTAGCCCTCCGGATAGTGGCACTTGCCATAGGTCACCTTCTGCACTGAAGATGACTGTATTACCGTGGACATCCGGGAATCGGTAGTATCCTTCAAATCCCTGGCCCGTTAGGGAAGCGATAAAACCAGCGCAGAAAAAAGCGACAAAAGCTATTCGAGTTTTCATGATGAGCGATTAATAGGTCCATTGATGATGTATAAAGCTAAAGGCATTGACTTCTGACCCAAAGGACTCTTTTGTGAATGGTGGTGTCTCTCGGATTACCAAGGTTAGGCTGCAATCCCCCTAGCCCCCTTTATTAAGGGGGAATTTTGAGACTTTTTTCTAGGCTTCAGACGTGATTTGGTAGCGGACTTGGAACGTCTTCATGATGTTAAATGACTTTCTCTTTCAAAGGAAGACCTCTCCTGCTGTCGAGGTGACGTAAGCAACTATAGTGGTTGACAGGACTAATCCCTCTGGCCCCCTTTCAAAGACTATCTTATCTTTTAATATTATATAAACCTTCAATAGAACGATATTTATGACAACAGCCGAAAGGAATAATTTGAAAAAGCCATCAATTTTATCGTTAGTTCTCCTAATTAGTTGCTCAATCCCTAAGTGTGATGTATATGGCAACGAACCCTTCCTAGATATAGGGCATACGTTATATCATGCTACTGAAGAAGCACTTACTTACGGCTGCCAAAGTCTATTCTTGGTTGATTTAAAAATTTATCAACCGAATAGCATAGTAGAATTGGAGAAACGATGTGATAGATGTGTCTTCTACTGGTTTAATGGAAGATCTGAAGACCTCCCTCCAAATCCTAAAGATAGGAACAAGCTCATTCTCAATAGCCAGGAATTTGTTGATGAGTCCTCCACTTTTTTCTTTGCACCTTCAGGTATAATACATCATAAACCTGCCAAAGATGATCCAGTTGGAGTTGATCTTTATGGACTAAGTGAAGGTGAAATAAACAAGAACAGAGAGCTGATGGCTTCTTTTCCTGTATTCGTTCAGGCATTTAAAGCAAATCGTAAATTTTCAGATGACCCTGAGGAATTGATTTGTGAATTCCGTATGTCCAAATATTTGCTAAACAATAATGATCCTGTTAGATATCAAGAGAAGCTAACCCTAGATTCGATTGGTAATTTGAGTAATAGTGTATTTATACTTTTTACCGAAGATTCTGACGAATTGCGAGTTTTGGCTAATGTGACAAGCCAGATTCTTTGTAAAAGTCCTATACCCAGACATCAGGGTGATATGTTCTAATTAAATCAGCGGAAAATCTGATTTATGAAGCTTATTTTATCATGATAGTTCTATCGTCTACAGTATTTTGAGCTCGAAGAAACTCCTATGGCAAACTAGCCTCGACAATGGGTAGCGCCTGGCTCGTGCGGATGGCCTACGCGGCCCGGCGGGAATATCCATAGAAGCTGGCTGCTGTCTGTTTGCTCCAAAAGATCTTATGCCATTACGACTTTCTTTCTGAAAATCTGCTGACGTATTGGACAGGAATTACCTCTGAGCTTATATCAATCTGACATTCTGTCATTTTCCATCTTTTGGCACAAGCATTGATCAATGAAGGATCGACGAAAAAGAACACACAAGATTTTAAAATATATTAAGTGACATGGGTAAGATTATCGGAATAGACTTGGGTACCACTAACTCTTGCGT
>CAZZHO010000348.1:0-1663 GCA_964653795.1 uncultured Roseivirgaceae bacterium
GAGTTTTCCAACAAGCACTTCATTGATACGTTGGTAAGACTCGTGGCTCCAACCACCTACATGAGGAGTGAGCATGACCTGATCAGATTTTGCCAGGTAATCAAATTCAGCTTCTTGCTTAGTATCCATAGTACCCAGTTTCTCATTCTCTAAAACATCGAGGCCAGCACCTAAGATTTTACCGCTTTCCAATAAATTAATTACTGTCTCATTGCTGAGAACGCCTCCTCTGGCAGTATTGATAAGCACTTTCAACTTTGGGAACTCCTCAAGAAAGCTTCTATCAAAAAGTCCATTTGTCTCAGGTGTAAGCGGGACATGGATACTTAGGATTTCCGTTTCGGCCTTGAATTGATCTAAGGAAACCTCTTGTATTCCTCCACCACCAAAACCGATCTTGTATTTATCATAGGCAATTAGCCGACACCCAAACCCTTGCAGTTTTTGAGCAAAGGCGCTGCCCATAAATCCATACCCAAAAATGCCGACGGTCTTCCCTCCTAATTCCATACCACGGTTACCTTCTCGGTCCCAGACACGCGATCTTACTTCCCTATCTGCAGTATGTAATTTGTGTAGAAGAGACAACAGGACACCAACAGTATGTTCTCCAAGTGAATCGCGATTACCCTCGGGAGCGTTGACTATTGCCACTTTTTTTTCTGTGAGATAATCAACATCCATTTTTTCTAAACCTGCTCCCGCTCTGGCTATAAATTTCAAATCCGGAGCCAGATCAATTACCTGCCTATCAATAGAAGTTTTACTTCTCACGAAAATGCCTTCGACACCATCGAGACCTTCCAATATTTGCTCCCTGCCCCAATCAGGAACGTAGGACACATTACAGTTCTTCTCGTCCAGCATGGTCAAAATAGAATCATGCATCTGATCAATGATGAGAATTTTCTTCATATAGTATTTAAAGGCTGAAAATGGCTCGAGCTAAAGAAAAGTATACGGCCAAGCCCAAGAGGTCGTTGGCAGTTGTGATGAATGGACCTGAAGCTAGTGCAGGGTTAACCCCAAACCGATCCAGTGCTAATGGCGTAATCGTTCCCATGAAGGAAGCCAACAAGACCACCGCGAAAAGTGAAATACAAACCGTATAGGCCAACAAGGCCTCATTAAAAATTAATATCACAGCACCTAACACCATCAAGGAAAGAATTGCTCCGTTAACAATCGCGACAAAAAGAACCCTTGCCAATCTGGTAAAAACTGTAGACTCAAATGCACTCGGGTTAGCTAAACTCTGCACTACGATAGAAGAGGACTGAATACCCACATTTCCGCCGGTCGCCATAATGAGTGGAATAAATAGGGCAAGGCCCGAAACCAAAGTAATGTCCCCTCTGAACAGATCAGTGATTTGCGCCGCTAGCAAGCCCCCGCCCATACCAATGATTAGCCATGGTAATCTGGCCTTAGATAGAGACCATATAGAGTCATCTTCATCCACTCCTGTGGAAATACCAGACATGATCTGCCTTTCCTCCTCGGCGGTTTCGGTGATAACATCCACAATGTCGTCTATCGTGATCCGCCCGACTAGTTTGCCTCTGGGAGTCACAACGGGTACTGCATCTAAATCATATTTCTGCATGATAGCAGCCACTTCATCTTCTTCCAAATAAGTTTCTACCGTCTGAATATCCTCATC
>CAZZHO010000349.1:0-1637 GCA_964653795.1 uncultured Roseivirgaceae bacterium
TATTTCAGTTATGATTGCCAGTTTCTTTTTGAGAGCATCACCTGGGAAAGGATTAGTCCCAATGAGATAATCGATAGGAAATAGATGATATCCCTGCTGTCTATCACTCCCCTACTCAATGACTCAAAATGAGCTCTGATGCTTAAATAATTGAAAACTTCCCCCATGAAACCTGTGAAGGCTCCCCCTATCACATCGAATAGGAAATGGAAGAATACAGATATCAATAAGGCCAACAGAATCGATACAATCTGATTTTGCGTTAGGCTACTTGCAAATAATCCAATGCTGATGTAGCATGCTGATAAGAATAGTAGCCCGAAGTACCCCCCTATCACGCTGCCATCATCAATATTACCTAGTTGACTGATGGTGATGTAATAAGGCAATGTGCAGATCAACGCGATTGCTACTAAAATCAGACAAGCCAAAAACTTACCCATTACGATCTGCCAGTCACTAACTGCTTTTGTGATTAACAGCTCGATGGTTCCTGCTTTGTTTTCTTCCGCGATCATCCGCATCGTAATGGCTGGAATAAAGAAAAACAGCGACCAAAAAGCCACTCCGAAGAATGTGCCCAAACTCGCCTGCTGACCTACGAAAATGTTAGTGGTCACAAGCCATGTGAATATTCCGCTTAGCCCCAGGAATAAGATAATCATGACATAAGCGATGAGGGAGTCAAAGAATGACGCCAACTCTCTTTTTGTAATAATCCAAGTCTTCTTCATCAGCTTAGTTAGTTAAGTCCCTAAATACATCTTCAAGACGCGTCTCGATACCCGTCATTTCCATCAAGTACCATTTCTTCGATACACACAAATCGAAAATGGCCTTTCGCGAAGAATTGTCAGGTTTACTCTGAACGGTAAACCATCCATCCTTACCATCTACAGGTGTAACCTTCTCCACAGAAGCCAATCCTAATAGATCTGTTTTGGCATCGGTAGAACCAGATTCAATCTGAATTGTCAGTAGTTCCTGCCCTTGTGCTTGTTGTCTCAAGGTATCAGCAGACCCATCTGCTACGATACGACCCTTATTAATAATCAAAATACGATCGCAAGTAGCCTCCACTTCAGAAAGAATGTGTGAGCTAAGGATAACCGTCTTCTGCTTCCCAAGCTCCTTTATCAACTTCCTGATCTCTACGATTTGATTAGGGTCGAGACCTGTTGTCGGTTCATCCAAAATGAGAACCTCCGGGTCATGGATCATGGCCTGAGCCAGTCCCACTCTTTGCCTATACCCTTTGGAGAGTTCGTTTATGTTTTTGTGCTTTTCTCTATCCAATCCACACTTTTCGATCATCTCAGATATACGGCCCGGTATTTCGGATTTAGCGACACCTTGCACCTCCGCACTGAACCGGAGGTAATCGATAATGGGCATATCCAGATACAAGGGGTTGTTCTCTGGCAAATAGCCAATCTTCTTCTTAATTGATTCCTGATCGGTATGAATGGACAAATCATCTAGTTTGATATCTCCATTACTTGGAGCCATGAAGCAGGTAATCATCTTCATGGTCGTACTTTTTCCCGCGCCATTAGGCCCGAGAAAACCTACTACCTCTCCGGTTTTGATATCAAATGAGATGTCATTTACCGCCTTCTGCTCACCATATTTCTTGG
>CAZZHO010000350.1:0-1633 GCA_964653795.1 uncultured Roseivirgaceae bacterium
ATGATCTTATCATTAGAGAAGATCTCGTTCTCATCTGCCGTGTTGTAGTAAATATTGGCAATTTTTCTGATCATGCCCATCATATCGGTGATAGTGGCTTTGATCTCATTTATTTCATACAATATCTGAAGGAAATCACTTCCTTCGATCCTTGAGCCTCTCAGTTTGACCAGGGCTTCTTCCACACCATGGAATTTATCCTGTAATAGGTCAAGTTCAATGAGTGTGGCATTTCCTTTCAGGTTATGTATAACGTTGAAAGTATAGGTCGCAAGGGCTTGAAAATCCTTGGTCTTTTCCGTTTCATACCGATGATAAATCTCATTTAGAGCAGTCATGGCTTTGTCAAGGTACTCCCTAAGTGTTCCGGGGTTTATCTTGATGATACTAAGCAATTGCTCGGTTTCCATCTTGTTTCGCTGCTCATTCTCCTTGATCTTGGCTTGAAGTAGCTTGGCATCTGTGACATCAAGTACTGTCACCATCACACTGTCTATCTTATTGGCTCTAGCAATCCTTGAGAAGGAGACTTCAATGTATTTGGATTTCAAACCATCCACCTTTTTATTGTCTCCAGAGAATATTTCCACTTCTTCCACTGGGTTGAGCCTTTTCAATACATTACTCTTGACTTTCGGATTGAAAAGGTGCTTGGAAAATACTTTGAGTGCCTCTTTGTCTCTTGGTATCAACATGGGGCTCATGAGATCCAGGAAGTTTCTTCCAGCGAAATCATCTTTATCAAAGATCTTTTTCATCGCTTGCGAGTACAACTGGCTAATTTCCATCTTCTCATTAATCAAGAAGACTCCCTGATCGACATTAGCGAAGACTACCTCTGACGTTTTGTAGATGGTTTCATACAGCTCTTCTGCTTTGTCTTTCTCAGCTTTTAGATCATTTCTTGCCTCTCTAATGGATCCAACCGTATCATTGAGAGTTCTTGCGAAATTTCCGATCTCATCCTTGGCGACAATATCTACGCTCCCATCCAGGTTACCTCCAGCTACCTCTCCTGCAAATGCTGAAAGCTTGTTGATATTACCCAAAAATCCTCTAAGGATGGAGAACAACAGGATAAGGATGATCAGTATCAATACTGCCGTGACAGCACTAAAGGCGGTGAATTCAGTATTGGCACGCTGTGCGGCGTTGGTGGCTTGCAATACCACCTTGTCAGTCAGATAGTTCTCTACCTTTTTGAGTAGCTCGATCTTTTTCGTGATAGTGGCGAACCAGTAAATAGGATCTTCGTCGAGCACTTCATTTTGGTAAAGCTTACCTCTCATTCTTTCTACTTCATCTACTGCCTCTCCTTGTGCAGTCTCTCTGTAGAATGCCGCCCCGTCCTGATCAGAAGTGGCAAAGAAGGCATCTATATATGATTGCTGTTCTGCAACCAGAGTAGAGAATCTTCTATAAAGCTCGGCATTGAGTGTTCCTAATGAAAAGGCCTGAGACCCTACCGCTCGCTCAATACCCGCTCTTTCTTTCGACTTTAAGAAGTTGATATAGGCCTGTGTTTGTCTGGCTAAATCTGCTTGACTTGCTATAGAAACAAGATCATTCGCTGTATTCAGGGCATGTGTATTTATGACAGTGTAGTTGTCAATGGCCTCGTTGGCCGTATAGG
>CAZZHO010000351.1:0-1602 GCA_964653795.1 uncultured Roseivirgaceae bacterium
TCTTTAAGATTGATGCCCTCCTCATCGAACAGCATATTCTTCGAGTTGGCGACGCCTGTTACTGCAATACGGGTTTGGTGCTTCTCAATGAGAAAGTCGTATTGCTGTTGGATTTGATCAATGAAAGCCTGACCAACATTCCCTATTCCTATGATGAACAGGTTGATCCTTTTCAATGACGAAAGGAAGAATTCTTCGTGGAGAACGTTGAGTGCTTTCTTGAGATTAGACTGTGGAATCACCGTAGAGATATTCCGTTCGGAAGAGCCTTGAGCGATGGCTTTAACACTGACGCCATTTTTGCCCAGGATGTGGAACATCTGGCCACTAACTCCAACCTGATTTCTCATATTAGCACCAACTAAGGCCAATATTGAGAGGTCCTTCTCTACCTCTATTTCACTTATTCTTTTGCTGGCAATTTCCTGTTTGAATTCCTTTTTCAAAGCAAGCAAAGCTTCCTTCATTTCACTGGCTGCTATTGCAGCACATATGGAGTGCTCACTGGAAGCCTGTGTAATCAAAATTACGTTGACCTGCTGACTTGCAAGTGCCCCAAAGAAGCGATGTGAGAAAGAAGGAATACCCACCATTCCAGCACCGGTAAGGTTTATTAAGACAATATTTTTGATACTGGAAATACCTCTAATTAGCTCCTTTTTCTCATCCCATTCTTTTGTAACCAATGTCCCCTCATCTTCGGGAGCAAAGGTGTTCTTGATCTTGATAGGGATTTCTTTCGCAAGGGCCGGTTGAATACTAGGAGGATAAATAACTTTTGCTCCGAAATGGGAGAGCTCCATGGCCTCTTCGTAGGAGATGTGATCAATCACTTTAGCCTGCCGCACTAATCCAGGATCCGCAGATAGGATTCCTGAAACATCTGTCCATATTTCTAGTAATTCAGCACCAACTAGGTTAGCTAATAGGGCTGCAGTAAAATCGGAACCACCTCTACCTAAAGTTGTGGTAATGCCTTCCTTATTTGATGCGATAAAGCCCGGAAAGACATTTACAGAGGAGAAAGAAGGAATCTCTCCCATTTTGGCAGATGATGCTTTAAGATCGATGGAAGTTTGACCACCATCAGTATCAACAATCAGATATTTTCTACTGTCAAAAAGCGCCGTATCAAAGAGTGTCTCGAAATACTTAGAGATGATGAAAGAAGAAACCCGCTCCCCGAAGCTCATGACATAATCACTGCTCTTTTTAGTGATTTCTTTCAATAGAAAAATACCATCGCAGACTTCTCTAAGCAGCCTCAGTTGTTCACCTATAAAATCTGTTGGATTGTTTGAAACTAACTGCTCGTAAACATCCAAGTGTTGACTTTCCAGCTCGCTCAAAATGTCACGATACTGAGTGTTTCCTGAGGAGGCCAGGCTGCATAGCTCTTCCAGCCTGTTAGTTACTCCACTAAAAGCAGATACTACAATAATGTGAGGACCAGATTTCAGGTCGTTCTTGATAATATCTCCGACCTGCCGGATGGCGTTGACAGAACCTACAGAGGTGCCGCCAAATTTTAGTACTTTCATTATAGGTTTCTTTAAACCAGATAGCTCATCAGATCTGGTTTCTGATTTAGATATTCTCCTA
>CAZZHO010000352.1:0-1598 GCA_964653795.1 uncultured Roseivirgaceae bacterium
GCATTGAAATGAAACTTAGTATAGCAGAGGGATTATATCTAATTGCAATGGATGACGAGGAGGGGAGACTACTTTCCGCCGCAGAAAAGACCATTGTTCCTGGTATTTTGAGTTCAGTTATTCTGGAACTGCATCTTTTGAAAAAGATTGCAATTGCCGATAGCAAAATCAGTATCAAAGATTCTACAGGTACTGGTAATATTATCCTTGATGATATTCTAGGCAAATTAGAAGACGGTATTAACATTGTTGATCAGGTTAAAGCACTCTCTCCAAAGTTTAAGGATATTCAAGAGGATTTTGATGAGTTGCTGATGCAACGAGGTATTTTGAAAAGAGAGGCTACTAAGCTGCTATGGATTCCGCTTTCTGAGCGAATGGGTAATGCCAATTACGCCTTTGAGAAAGAAATTCGTAACGTCCTTAGGGCTATGGTTTTCAAGAATGCAAAACCAACACCTTCATTTGTGATTTTGATGTCGCTTATCTATGACTGTCATATACTGGATGAGGTATTTAGAGATAAGGATGAACTTATAGATGCTGAGAAGGTTGCAAAAGACGTAGTTGATTCTATTGCGGTTACACCAGAATTATCTCAAGCGCTCCACGATCTTAGGGCCTATTTTAATTCACTGTAACCTATCTAGGGTTACTGCTATAGGACTTTTTACTTACACCTTCTAATTCTCCATCGGAGGTCAGTGCTTCATTGTATAAAGAATCTAGTAAGGCCATAGAAGTGGCTAAGGGCTGGTTGTGGGTTTTTGAGTGAATCAGTGCCTGCATTTGGCCTAATGCTCGCATGTAAGCATACATGGAATCCTGCTTTTGGATTAGTTGGTTAGCTCTGAAAGCCATGAAGCCAAACCCTTCATGTGGGTTGTTGTTGTCTCTGGATAGGATAAGATATTCTACCCCATCAACAGTGATGTTGTCGAAGTGATAATCAATTTTCTCATGTATTTCCTTCGGCTTAAATTCTTCTCCTTCATTGATAGCACGATTTTCACATGCTGAAAGTAAGCAAATGGCCACAAGTACGACTACCGTCCTGAATATCATGCTTTTCTTATTTTGTCTTTGAAGACACCTTCCTCAACGTTGAAGATCTTCCTTAATAGTTTGAAAGCTTTGCCATTGAGAATCAATAGTAAATAATCACCTGGCGCTATCTTCAGGTCTCCTAGTGGATTTTTAATGAGCTTTTTCTTACCGTATTTGTCACGTTTGGTAATGCCTATCAATACAGCATTGTACTTCTTCTTCAACTCAAAAAATGCCTCCTGATAGGGTTTACCCACCAGTGGGTTACTTGGTGTGACCAACAATTGCTTGATATCGTAATCACCTTCACTTTGAGCGAAAGACATAATAGATTCACTATAAAGAGCCACGTCTGGCTCGAACATGTAACTAGCTAAAAGCTTAGAGGATATTTCGTGTTTGGAAATAGTATTGGTTACTCCAGCATTTATGAATGTATGCTTAAGGTCTCCATTCTCCAGGGTTACCACGAACTCTAGTTCTGGGTATACTTTCCTTAGGTTCACAATAAAAACGAGCTTCTCTGTATCATCCGGAAAGTTGACAAAGAC
>CAZZHO010000353.1:0-1533 GCA_964653795.1 uncultured Roseivirgaceae bacterium
AGCGAATTATCATGGAATTATATCAAACAATAGTGAGTCAAATGACCCAATACATAACCAGTTTGGACTGGTCGTTTATCATAACATTCATTCTACTTGCGTATGGAACAAACCAACCGAAGGTCAAAGGTTTCTTCTATAAGGTGTTTCGATTTAGGTTGAAAACCAGATACCGAACACTTATCGTAGGATTGATTTATGGTGTCATTCTTTTCTTTATCAGAGGCAAGGACACCAGGCAAATTGAAGAGTTATTCAAGGCACTTCTATTCGCCATGATCTTCCACAAATTGATGATAGACCAAATTGTCAATTTCTTCTCTGGAGGCTTCAGAAAGCTATCAGGTGGCAAGTCAATAAGTGAGGACCATTATTATGACAAAGAACTTTAAATACATCCTACTCTTCGGGATATGTTTATTCTGCTTGGCTTGGTATATGTGTTCCGGCGTATGGCAAGAAAACGAAGTGCCGGACTACCAAAGGGAACTGCTCAGAATGGAGCAAAAGAACGACTCTCTGGAGAGAATGAATCAAGCCCTGGACTCAGTGAACATACAATTGGCATTGGAGACAGACAGTTTGATGGAGCTTCTTGAAGATGATAGGAGAATTATAAGTGGCTTAAAAAGAAGGAAAAGTGAGAAGATCGAAGTTATTGATAGCTATGATGGTGGTGAGCTATTGCAGTTTTTCGCAGAGCTTAAAACCGATAGTACAAAAGCTGAATAATGATACATTATTCTGTTTTAGTCTTTCCCAATCCAGGGAGCTGGCGAAACTACTAGTAAGTGGTGTTTACGCTGACTCCATAGCACAAAGTCTATCTAAGGAGAATAAGCGATTATATACTGTCCTGGATAATAAGGAACGGCAGATCAACAATTTGAATTTGAAAGTGACTTTCACTAATCAGATTGTTGAAAATCAGAAAGAAAACCTCCGTTCCCTCGAAGGTTACTTAGAGCAAAGGGATAAAAAGCTAAAGCGAGTAAAAAGACAAAAGAAATGGATGTTGGTGGGTCTGGCAGGACTCACCATTTTTTCAGTAACAAGGTAACGATAGTACAATGAGCGGTTATCAAAGTGATATAGATTTAAAAGATGTCAACCTAGTTGGCGACATTCCAGTAGAGAATACAACTGGAGGATTTGGAGAGACGGAAGGGAACGCTAACGCATATACAATGAACCTCGATCCACCCTTAACTACCTATAGGGTCGGACTGCCTTTGCAAGTGAAATTCAACGTAGCAAACACAGATGTTTCTACATTGAATGTCAATGGGTTAGGTGATGTGCCTATTAAGAAAATCACCAATAGTGCCCTGGTTGATTTAGATGCCGGAGACCTAGATGTATCTCCTATTTATGACCTGAAATATGATGGTGTCAATTTTCAAGTAGTTACTGGAGTAACGCCCCAGATAGAAGCTCCTTCGGGTACTTGGCAAGACAAAGGCACATTGAATGCGCCGGATTTTCCAAATTTTCCTGCTGGTAAGGTCGGAGATGCGTACACAGTGACAGGAA